>CAZRNB010000032.1:0-26287 GCA_964601355.1 uncultured Pirellulales bacterium | reverse complement strand
GCATCAAACTTTGCAGCCGGCCGCAATAGAGCGGGTTATTCGGATAGGCTCTAAAGGTCGTTCAAAATTTTGCACTTTGTTTTTCCACTGAAAAATCCTGTCCAAAAATGAGAAATGAAAAACCTTCGGCGAGAGACACAAACATAAACCTGCTTCCCTCTCGGCCTGTTTCGATACCTTGATCCTTAATCATAATAACATATTTCGTATCGATGAAGGGACAGGTTATGCTATTTAAGGCAAATAGTCCTTTCCAGCTACGGCTTGACGCCTTCGCCGAGACGAGTTGATTAATCGAAAGGACTATGTACTTATAATGTCAAATAGTTTTTTAATTTGTTTTGCCTTAATCATCTGCAATTATAAAAAACACCTTAAATCCTTGCTCTTTGCAGGATTTTAACGATTTCCAGAATCAGGCCGGCTTTGCTTTTTACCCCGACCTTGCGAAATGTATTACCAAGATGAACACGCACCGTGTTGTACTCTATACGAAGTTTCCTGCCGATCTTAACGTTATCAAAACCATCGCATACCAACCTGGCAACCTCTACTTCTCTCGGCGTCAAATGCCAGCGTTTTCCCAAATACTCCCATTGCTTTGCCTTGAGCACCATAGTTAATACTCCCTTATCATAGAATAAATCGCTTTCATTTTATTTATCGGCATCACAGCCGATAATAGTCTTTTCGATTAATCATAAGGACTATTGGCATTATAAAAACCAAACGCTTTGATTTCAACACTCATTTTGATAGTGGAGCCCAACGGGGTGCATGTCAAGATTGTTGGTAAAATCTGCAAGCAGAAATGTACGTCATTCCGACCGAAGGCCCACCTTTGGTGGATACCCTTCTCGCATTCATGCACTGGCAGTCGTGGCTTTTGCGAAGGCGGGCAAAAACTATTCCGAACCTCCGAATATCTTTGGTTAAAACAGATAATCCTTATGCGGAAAACATGACTATCCCACTTTACTTTGGACTCACATTTTCCCCTCACTTTATACCTCGCTCGGCAAAACCAAACCTCGCGTTTTGACATCGTTAAAAATAAGCTGCCTGTATAACATCCAATGTCACTGCTATACAAAAAAGATGGTCTCTCCTGCACAAGCGGATAACACCGACAAAAATCTTTGAAGATACATATAAAGAAGTTGACAGAAGGCCGGCACTGGCTGAAAATATCACAAATTTTTGTACATACAGACCAGTAAGTGTTTTTGAAAACAAAGGCATAGGTTTTACCCAGTATCATTCGAAAAAGTGATTGACAGGAGATCGAAAAACATGTCACCAAACGAAACCCGGCAAAACCCCGCAGCAGGCGCACAAAGCTCTCAACAGCAGACACACACCGAGCAAGGTCGAGGGGCCACATCCAAAAGCTCCCGCATTGAAGACGAGCGTCAATTGATATTGACATCGCGTGAAAAAGGCGGAGGAGCACTTTTCAAAACGTATATGAAACTGTCGGGACCAGGCTGGATGCAGAGCGGCATTACCGTCGGCGGCGTGACGTTTTCGTCGAGCCTTTATCTCGGCGTACTGTCCGGCTTTACTTTTCTGTGGTACCAGCCTCTCGGTATGATGCTGGGCATCGTCATGCTTGCAGCAATATCCTACGTCACGCTCTCGACCGGGCGGCGGCCTCTGCGGGAAATAAATGAGCACGTCAATCCCGTGCTCGGCTGGAGCTGGCTATTTGCAACTATGGCGGCCAACCTCGTCTGGTCTATGCCGCAGTTCACCCTCGCAACCGCCTCTGTTCAGCAAAACCTGCTTCCCAATCTTGTCGGGCCAAAAGCCATGCCGGACCCCTGGGGCAAAGTAATAGTTGTTTGCTGCCTTCTGGTGGCGTGCATCGTTGTATCGACGTTTTACGGTACTGGAAAACGAGGCGTAAAAATCTTTGAAATCATCATAAAGGCAATGGTCAGCATAATCGTATTGTGTTTCTTAGGCGTCATTGTGAAGCTCGGCTTCAAGGAGGGAGGTATGGATTGGGGTGAGGTTCTGCGAGGTTTAATACCCGATCCACGATTCTTATTCAAACCCGCGAAAGGCCTTATACCTTTTTTGCAGGCCGTTTCGGAGAATTATCGCTCATTCTGGACAAATCTCATCGTCACCCAGCAGCGTGACGTGCTTGTAAGTGCAATGGCCGCAACAGTAGGCGTCAATATGACGTTTCTGTTTCCTTACTCAATGCTGCGAAGAGGCTGGGACAGGGACTTCCGAGGATTGGCCATTTTTGACCTTTCAACGGGTCTATTTATACCATTTGTTCTTGCTTCCGGCTTTGTTGTCATGGCTGCGGCCTCACAATTCTACACCAAGCCGGCCCCGGGTTTTGTGCCCGATCAGGAAGGCGGTATAGTTACTGTTGAACCTGCCAAGAACCTCATCGGGCCATACAAGGCACTGCTGAAAAAGCGGCTTGCCTATGAAATAGGCAGTGAAGCGGTCACCAGGCTTTCGTCTGGGGAGCTTGAGCAAAAAATCGGTGCACTGCCTTATGCTGATAAAAAAATGGCAGCCATGCTTATCAAGCGGGACAATTTTAATCTGGCGGATACATTAGCCCCTCTGACCGGCACGGTAATTGCGCAATATCTCTTCGGCCTGGGTGTGATGGGACTGGGCCTAAGTGCCGCAACAATGCTCATGGCCATCAATGGACTTTGCCTTTGCGAGCTGCTTAACAGACCACCCGGAGGCTGGACCCAGCGTATCGGCTCATTAATGGTCTCAATCGGTGCTTTAGGAGCTATATTATGGAAACAGCCGGCGCCCTGGCTGGCAATTATGACATCAGCATTTTGCAACTTGCTTTTGCCAATCGCGTATTTTACTTTTATTATTATGATGAACAATAGAGGCATCCTCGGCGACAGTTTGCCACGCGGCGGCAGCCGCATTCTCTGGAATGTCCTGATGGTTTTGGCAACAACCATGGCATCGTGTATTAGTATGTGGAGCATGTGGCCGAGATTAGGCTGGTGGAGCATCGTGATTATCGCCGCCTTTATCGGGCTCATTTTGATTGTTCACTTTATTCGCAAGACTAAAAGACAAACAGCAGTGGCATGACGAACGAGCAATGGGAAATACTTCAGCGTGTGCTGGCTGGCGAACTGCTTGAGCCGCTGCCGGTGGGCTTTATTATTGACAGTCCCTGGCTTCCCGGCTGGGCAGGAATTTCCACGCTCGATTATTTTACAAGTGAGCAATTGTGGTTCGAGGCCAATCTAAAGGCTGTCAGTAAGTTCCCCGATTGTCTATTTCTGCCGGGCTACTGGGCCGAATTCGGCATGTGCACCGAGCCGTCTGCCTTCGGGGCAAAATGCACCTGGCAGGAAAATGAGCCGCCATTCGCTGATAAAATCATCAAAGATATTCAGGATGTTCAATCTCTTAATAAGCCGAATCCCAAAACTGACGGCCTGTCACCATTTGTCCTCAGCCGCCTGAAACACTATCAGGGCCAAATCGAAAATGCAGGTCATAGTATTAAATTCGCCGTTTCGCGTGGGCCGCTGAATATCGCCACCTTTCTGATGGGGACTACCGAATTTTTAATGGCCATTCGTACCAATCCGGATGAAACACATAAATTGCTCGGCATTGTCACGGACTTTATCATCGACTGGCTCGAAATTCAGGCGCAAAACTTTCCGTCCATCGACGGCGTTTTCATTCTCGATGACATCGTAGGCTTCTTAGGTGATGATGATTTCAGGCAGGCGGTGCTTCCGTACCTTAAGCGCATTTTCCAATCGCTTCGGGTAAGTGTGCGGTTCTTCCACAATGATGCGGCGGGGCTGGTTTGCGCACCGTATCTTTCCGGGATAGGCGTGAACTTATTTAACTTTAGCTTCCAGCACAGCTTGAGCGAGATGAAGGAGCTGACGCAAAACAGCGTTACTTTGCTGGGTAATATTCCAACGCGTGACGTGCTGGCAGCGGGAACGCCGGAAGACGTCCGTATCAGCGTCAAAGAGGCGCTTGGCTCGGTGGCGGATAAAAGCCGGATTATCCTATCTTGCGGCGGCGGGATGCCGCCGGGTGTTCCAACGGAAAATATCGAGGCATTTCTGTACGCGGCGCATAACCCCCAGTGAAACTGGGGGCTAAATATAACATTGTATTTAGCCCCGCGCTTGTCCGCCGTCCTTTTGGCGCGTTTTACGCGGGGATTTTTTATTTGGGGATTTTCCTCCTTCAAGTTTTTCCACCAGAACAACCGATAGATAAATGTAAGCATATAACTATGCCATAAAAACAAATATGCCTTTATTTTCGTATATAAACCCTGAGGTGTTAATATGGGTAAAGATTTAGTGGCAATTTTAATGATTGTTCTTGTGTGCTTCGGATTGGTATATGTAGCCGGCTGCGAAAGCAGAGCGCACACCGGCGCACTTATTGGCACAGGAGTTGGCGCCGCCGCTGGCCAAGTGATAGGCCGGAATACGGCATCAACATTGATAGGAGCAGGGATCGGCGCCGCCGGCGGCTATATTATAGGCAACGAAACCGACAAGAATAAATAACAGCCAATCAAGGCTCGATACTCGATGTTCGATGCTCTACCCGCCGCAGTTCTTCCGGCCTTCGCAGTCCCTTAGGGAAGTAGGCACGGAGGACTGGTCGATACTCGATCCTTGATACTTGATATTTGATACTCGACGAGCATCGAGAATAGAGTTACAGCAGCATTACTTTACAGGTTTTGCTGGAGGCAATCTGGACGGCAGGCTGACACAAACCTTCTTTATTATCTTTTGGACTTGCACAGCCTGCTGAGGCGATAAAGCCTGGCCTGCTACACCACCCAAAACGCCGCCTATTACACCGCCTGCAACTCGATCTCTGGTATCGCCGCCTGCCACGACAGCGCCGGTAGCAGCGCCTGCTGCGGCGCCGAGTATGGTCGTGAAGGTCTTGCCGGTGCTGCCGGAGCCGCTTCCTATCCACAAAATGCTGCCATCCTCAACGTCTATCATCTTTGCCGTCATGTTCATCTCTTCTTTATATGTCGGTATATTTACGAGCATTACCGCCGGCACATTCAGGACCTTCCCGGCTTTGGCGGCTCCTTCATCGGAGGCTACGTCCGACGCCTGGAACTTCTGCTCTTTAAGCAAGGCCTGCACCTGCGCCCGTTCTACGGCCGTATAACCTTTTTTCATCAGCTCCATTGCAAAAAAGTCACTAATCTGATTTTTGACTGCATCGCCGTGCACCGAGCCTGTTACTTCAATCACCGCGATTTTAGTGAGCTTGCCGAAATCGTAATCGGCCCTGACCTGGCTTTCACCTTTACCTGTGGCGCAGCCGCCTGCGACTAATGCCGCCAATAATGTGCAGATACATACAATTCTCATAATTTACGCCTCCAGAAAAAATTTCAGACAATAGTAAATGACTAAACATTTGAATATCTAATTGATATATTAAGCATTGTCAACGTTTTTTTAATGGTTTTACGTAACTTTCATGTTCATCCGGTAATAATATAAGATCATAAAATAGTAACTATTGCTGAGTCGCAGGTGATTTGAGGAGTTGTCATTGCGAGGAGGCCGAAGGCCGACGTGGCAATCTCATAAATCAAATGTCAGAGATTGCTTCGCTTCGCTCGCAATGACATCCATCATTCAAACTGCGACAGAATACTATGATAGTTTATGAAAATTTACATTTACATAGCATATCTGCTGTTATTATATGGCATCGCATATTCCTCAGAGGCAAAAGAGCAGACTGAAAAAGTTCTTGTCTATTGCGGAGCAAGCGATGCCTCAGCCGCAGCAGCGATCAACGATGATATGTTTGTTGTTGCAGATGACGAAAATAACATATTAAGGGTTTATAAAACCGGGGATTCCGAGATGCCGGTTTTTTCCTACGATTTAACCAGTTTTCTTGAGGTTGAGCCGGATTATCCCGAAGCGGACATCGAAGGAGCAACAAAAATTGGAAACCGCATCTACTGGATTACCTCGCACGGCAGGAATGAAGACGGCAAGATTCGGCCAAGCCGGTATCGATTTTTCGCGACCGACATTGAGATTAAAGATGGAGACGTTTATATCCAGCCGGTTGGCAGGCCGTATAAAACTCTTGTCCAGGGTATGCTGAAAGACGAGAATTTGCGGAGTTTAGGATTGGATAAATCTACTCAATTCGATGCAGTTAAACTATCCAAAAAGCAGCGAGGAAAGCTCGCCCCCAAAGAGCAAGGCCTTAATATCGAGGCACTTTGCGCATCGGCAGATGGAAAGATACTTTACATCGGCTTTAGAAATCCTCGCCCCGTTAGAAAAAACACACCGAATGTGATTGCCTCACCAAGCGAGGGAATTTCTAACGGGGCAAGTGCAAACGAAAAAGCATTAGTGATACCCCTCTATAATGCAAACGCCATTGTCGAAAAATCCGTCTTATCAGTACTGGGAAAACCAATCTTATGGGACTTAAATAATCTCGGCATTAGAAGTATGGAATACTCTGCTTTTCATAAAGCCTATTTTATAATTGCCGGACCTCACTATGAAGGGCGGAAATTTGCCTTATATCGCTGGTCGGGAAGTATTGATGAACAGCCTAAATTGGTGAGGGATTTGAGTTTTCAAAGGGATTTTACTCCTGAGGTGATAGTCTGCTTTGGTAATTTGGATAAACTTTTGATACTTAGTGATGATGGTAGCCTGCCTGTTAAAATAGATAATTTATCGGAGTGTATGCAGGATAGACTCAACGATGACGGCACATGTCCCAATAAGTTTTTAACCGATCCAAATAAAAAGACTTTCAGGGCGATTTGGCTCAAACCCTAAACATGGGATTTTCTTGAAAAAATATTCAATTGAGGATATTGACCGGTTATGAATTTTTGGGTAGATTTCTATGTTTTATGTGAGTGTAAGAACACCGCGTAAAATCCACCAAAAGGATGGGGGACAAACGCGGGGCTAAATCCGCCTTCGGCGGATAAATATTCAAGATGTTTAGCCCCCAAATTTATTTGGGGGTTTATTCCATTATTTGGAGAAAGTTATGATAGAGGTCAAGGATCTCCGGCGTAGTTTCGGGCCGGTTATCGCCGTTGACGGCGTATCATTCAAGGTCGAAAAAGGTGAAGTTCTGGGCCTTCTTGGGCCTAACGGAGCCGGCAAAACCACAACGATGAGAATGCTGGCCTGTTTTATAAGGCCCGACAGCGGCACCGCTACGGTTGAAGGCTTTGATATTCTGAAAAATCCCGTCGAAGTCAGACGCAGACTCGGATACCTGGCGGAGAATTCGCCGGCTTACGGCGAAATGACGGTCGGCGGATTTCTAAATTTCATCTGCGACGTCAGAGAAATAAACGGCGACAAACGCAAGCAAATCCTCGACAGGATTGTTCCGATGTGCTCTATCGGTTCCGTCTATCATCAGACGATTGAAACTTTGTCAAAGGGATACAAGCGGCGCGTAGGCCTGGCTCAATCGCTGATTCACGACCCGCAGGTGCTTATTCTCGATGAGCCGACCGATGGGCTGGACCCTAATCAAAAACACGACGTCCGGCAGCTTATAAGCAGAATGGGCAAGGATAAGTGCATCATCGTTTCGACTCACAATCTCGAAGAGGTGGAAGCCGTTTGCTCCAGGACTATAATCATCGCTGCGGGACGTATCCTGGTGGATTCCACGCCGCAGGCTCTGAAAGAAAAGTACCAGTGCAGCCTTGATGAGGTGTTCAGGAAAATTACTAAAAGACAAAGTTGAATTTGAATTAAGAATTGAGAATGTAGAATTTAGAATTAAATTTTTCCCCTTTCTCAATTCTCAATTCTAACTTCTAAATTCTTTTTGGGAGTGTAATATGCAAAGTTTTTGGGCGGTATTCAAAAGGGAGCTGAAGAGTTATTTTAAGACTCCTCTTGCTTATGTGTTTCTGGTGATTTTTCTATTTTTCTCAGGCTATCTGACGTTCAAGCAAGGCTTTTTCGAGGCACGCCAGGCGGATATGCGGGCGTTCTTTATGAATCTTCCGCTGCTGTATGTTTTTATGGTGCCTTCGACTGCCATGCGTCTCTGGGCGGAAGAGCGCAAAACCGGCTCAATCGAGCTGCTGCTTACTTTGCCCATTACCATAACGCAGGCGGTTTTAGGCAAGTTCTTCGCAGCCTGGTTCTTTTTGGCAATTGCATTGGCCTTGACCTTCCCTATGGTCATTACCGTCTGCTACCTCGGCGAGCCTGATGTAGGCCTAATCATTACCGGCTACATAGGAAGCTGGCTGATGGCCGGAGGTTTTCTTGCTATCGGCTGTTTCTTCTCCACGGCCAGCAAGAACCAGGTGATAAGTTTTGTGCTGTCCGTAGTTGCCTGTGCGGTGCTGGTTTTTGCCGGATTCCCCACGACGCTGGATTATCTGTCAACCTTTTTACCCGGCGGCTTAGTCTCGGCGGTGGAGAGTATGAGCTTTAGACAGCATTTTGAATCGATTCAGAGAGGCGTGCTTGAATTTAAGGACATTGCTTATTTTGTGCTGCTGATTGTCGGCTGGATTGCCGCCAGCACGATTGTTTTGGACGAAAGGAAGGCGGCTTAAATGGTGGACGAGAGACGAGAGACGAAAGATGAGGGACGAGGGACGAGGGACGACGGACGAGGAGCGAGCGGTGGTGCGAGCCGGACAGGAAGAGCAATTATAGGCGCGATTTTTGTTTTTATAATTATGTTCTCGGCTATAAGTATTTGCCAAAACGTCGGCAAAGCATTGAGGCTTGATATTACAGAGCGGAAGATATATACGCTCAGCAAGGGCACCAAAGCGATTTTGGCCAAATTAAATCAGCCCGTCACGCTCAAACTTTTCTTCGCAAAGGCCGCGGCAATGAAAGGGCCAGACCAAATCCGTTATTTCAACAACTATTATGAATTCGTCAAATCGCTGCTCGAGCAATATGTAGTCCAGGCCAAGGGACAGATCATTTTGAAGATAATCGACCCCAGGCCCTATTCCGAGGATGAGGTCGAGGCACTGCAGTACGGCCTGCAGCGGTTCTCTATCACTGAAGAGGAAAACTTTTTCTTTGGCCTCGTCGTTCAAACACAGTTTGGAGTAGAGAAGGCCATACCGTTTTTTTCTCCGAATAGACAGGACTTTATTGAATATGACATCAGCTATCTGATAGATACGGCGATTACCCGGCAAAAGACGCGGCTTGGCATAATGAGCTCCCTGCCGGTAATGGGCGATGACCCGAGCAGCTACATGGCCCAGATGTTAGTGTTGCAGGGACAACAGCCCAGACCTTCATGGACTTTTGTGGAGCAGTTGCGCAGAAAATATGAAGTCACCGAGGTTCCTGCCGACGTTAACGATATAAATGACGTTGATATCTTGTTAGTCATTCACCCCAAGAACCTGCCGGAGCAGACGGTATTTGCCATAGACCAGTTTGTTCTTAAGGGCGGCAGGACACTTATATGTGTTGATCCCTTTTGTATCGTGGACAGGCCCGACCGAAGTAATATGCAGATGATGATGTCACATTCACAAAGCTCTAACATGGATAAGCTGCTGCGGACGTGGGGGCTTGCAATGGCGGAAAACACATTCGCCGGCGACAGGGGCCTGGCACAGCGCGCCCCTCTCGCCCGCGACCAGAGGCCGGAAACAATCATTGGTTTTCTTAGTCTTGAGCCGGGTTGCTTCAATAAAGATAACGTCATTACCGCCGACCTTAACCAGCTAAGGGTCTTATTCGCCGGCGTGCTGAGGGACATTGCGGACGTCAACGAAGCAAAAGAAAGTGGTTCCGGGATTCAACGGACAGCCCTTATAACCACTACCAATAAAGGTAATAGCTTTAAGGTCGAAAGCTCATCTGAGCTGGTGTTTTTACAGCCGGACAAGCTAATGAGCAAATTTTTCGATGGCTCAGCGCCTGTAACGATGGGTTATCTTGTCACCGGCCGTTTTAAGAGCAGCTTTCCTGATGGCATCGAGATTGAAGTTGAATTACCTAAAGAGGATTCTGCGGAGAAAGTGGAAGACCCCAATGCCGTAAGGCATCCCCAAGCGGATAAAGTTAAGAAAACCAAAAAACGTATAACAGGCATCAGGCAGGCCGAGCAGGATTGTGCAGTGGCGGTCTTCTCGGACGTGGACTTTATCAGCGATATGCTGGCCTACCAAACCTCTTTCTTCGGCAAGGTCATCGTCGGCGATAACAGCGCATTATTGATGAACGCTATTGACGATTTGGCCGGCTCAAGTGATTTGATTTCCATCAGGTCACGCGGCAATTTCCAAAGGCCGTTTGCCGTTGTTGAGAAGATTGAAAAAGAGGCGGAAAAAGAAACTGCCGAAGAGGTAGCCAGGCTTAATGCGGACATTCAGGGTTTCAATAATGAGCTGCAGGCTATTTTGGCCTCTGCAAAAGGGGAAAAGGCGGAAATTGTCGGAAGCTCCATAATCCAGAAGCAACGGGAGCTTGAGGTGAAAAAACGCCAGGCGGAACGGCAGTTGCGCGAGGTCAGAAAAAAAAGGCATCTGAGAATCGAGCATTTGAGCAATACTCTTAGGAATTTTAATATGCTTACGGCCCCCGTTGTGATATTGGCTGTTGCTATTGTGCTGGCTGCCCGTCGCAGCGTAAGAAAAAGACATTACATTAGTCACGCAAGTGATGCCTGATGAAAAAAATTAAATGTCAAAACGCTCTGTAGAAAACAATGTGTTATTGTCATTTCGAGCGAACCGAAGGTGAGTCGAGAAATCTGCTATTAGTAGATTTCTCCACTTCGCCCCCGTTTCTGTCTTCTGTCGAAGACACGGGGGCTCCGGTCGAAATGACGGCGAGTCTTTTCTACAAAGCAATATCAAAAATAAAAAATTCTAAATCTTAGTTCACTGTTCATAGTTCGTTGTTCGTCGATGAACTATGAACTATGAACGATGAACTATGAACGATGAACTATGAACGATGAACTACTAACTTAGAACTCTTTGCATTTTAATTTTTGATTTTCTTTGGGGAGTTTGTAATGAACGATAAGAAACTAACCATATTGGGTATCGTAGCGGTCTGTATGGTAGCGTGGGCAGTTACCCAAACACGTATTTCAGATAAAGCCCGGATGGCGTCCGACAAACCGGCTTATCTTATCCAGGGGCTTGAGACAAGAGATATAAACAGCATAGTCATCGGCGAAGGTAACGATGTGGCTGCTTTGAAACGCCGGGGGGAGTCTTTCGTTGTTGCAAATAAGGATGATTATCCAGCCGAAGCGAAACAAATAAATGATTTAATAACCAGGTGCCTCGATATCCAAACGTCGCAGTTTATTACGGAAAAGGCGGAAAATCATGAGGCTCTCGGCCTGGCGGAGAAAAAAGCCGGCAGCGTGATTAAATTTTTCAAAGCGGACGGCTCACTTCTTACAGGTTTAATTATTGGTAATGCCAAAGAAGCCGGCAAGGGCAATTACGTAAGACTGGCTACGAACGACAAAGTCTATATTGCATCAGAGGTGCCATGGGTTAGCAATGAGCCGATAAGCTATATCGACCAGAAGCTTATTGCGGTGGAACGTGACAATATCGAGTCGGTGACTGTCTCCTCGCCCGACGGCCAATACTCTCTGAAAGGGAAAACCCAGGGCGATGGTGCCGAGCTTGAGAATATCCCTGCGGGCAAAAAATTAAAGGACAGTGACGGCAAAAGCGTATTTAATGCGGCCACCGATATTAGTTTCACTGACGTCAAGAAACGAACGGCTGATACGAACGAATTGACCTTCGACAGACAGTATATTTGCAGGTTGAAGGATTCCACTGTTTATACATTAAAAATTGCCGTAAAGAACGACAAAACATTTGTAGTATGCCAGGCGGAATTTACGGAGAAAAGGCCTACCAATATAGAGAAAAATGAGTCCGAAGAGGAGCTTAAGAAAAAAGAAGCGAAACTTCTTGCTGATGATAAGGCAAAGCAATTCAACGCAAGAAACCAGGGCTGGATTTATGAAATCGCAGACTGGAAGGCTAACAATCTGACCAAGAAGCTGTCGGACCTGCTTGAGGATGAGGCCAAGCCGGCACAGGCCGCAAAAGGCGAAACGCCGCAGAAAACCGAGCAGAAGCAGCAAGATCAGGCGCAGGGCGAACTGGCCACTGGGCCAGCGGCAATTACCGGAGCAATCGAGGTTAATGAGCCTAACTCGGTAGAGGCTAAGCAGTCAGGCGGGCTTTAGACCATCGTTTTTTCTTGATTTTTTCAGCTAATCGGGTATAATATAATTAAAATATTCATACTGACCGATTTGTAATGTCATACCCGCGAAGGCGGGTATCCATTTACAGTACCGCAGCAGTGGATTCCCGCTTGCGCGGGAATGACACTGCGATGGGCTACTGTTAAATATAGTCTTATGACAATAGTTTGTTAAAAAACGGTCGTTTTGAGTAAAATAACCTTTTTCCCGCCGGCTTATCCTTTGAGAAGAGGCTATTGTCGGTTTTTATTTTGACTTCGGCGAGCCCCGTTAGAAATCCCGCCGTTAAGCGGCTTAACCGCCGTCTTGTTTGAAATGTTTCTAACGGGGCGAGGTGGATTTGTGATGAATCATATACTTGTAACGTCATTCATATTTTACTTATTGGCAGCAGCCCCAATCGAATCGCCGCAGCAAACTTCACTGCTCAATCTTGGACCGGAAGAGATTGTTCAGGCCAACGGTATTGATATCCAGGTGCCCGGCTACTCGGTGCCTTCGTTTATTGAGTGGAATAACGATGGGCTGAAAGACCTCGTTATCGGCCAGGGAAGCGGCGCCCAGCCGCCAGGCAAGGTTCGTGTCTATCTCAACGTGGGAACCGAGACCTATCCTCAGTTTTCAGATTTCGTTTATGTAAAATCCAAAAACGCTGATCTAACCATACCCGCGTCGGGCTGTATGGGATGCTATCCGCGGGTTGTCTATTGGGATACCGACGACCGTAAAGACCTGCTTGTGGGCCTGGCCGACGGAACTATCAAAATCTTCCTCAACGTCGGCACCGACAACGAGCCGGTTTTTGACGGTGGCTCTACCGTACAGACGGTTTTATACGACTCGAACTCCATCGTAACGATTAGCACAGGCGGGCGAGCGACACCGGAGCTCCTTGATTGGAACGACGATAATAAAAATGACCTGGTTGTCGGCGCTCTTGACGGCAAGATACATATTTATCTGAATTACTCTGCTGACGGTGCAGCCCTTCCTCAGTTTTGGGCGGCTCGATCATCAGGTGCACTTGCTCAGGAGGATGGCAAGGACCTGGTTGTGCCGTTTCAACGTTCCAGCCCGGCAGTTTTCGATCTGGATGGCGATGGCAGGAACGACCTGATTTCAGGCAACACCGAGGGCCAATTATTCTTCTACCACAATATCGGCACCGCTGCCGAACCGAACTTCTCAGACCCCTCGCGCATTGATTCCAACGGCGTTGCAATCGACCTTCCGAGCCAGGCACGTTCCAGACCGTCCGTCTGTTTCTGGACATCAGACGGCTATCCTGATGTCATCATCGGAGCGGCTGATGGGAAAGTGCATTTATTCCAGGTCATACCCGCAGCCGGCGATATAAACCTCGACGGCAGCGTGGACTTCGTTGATTTCGCATTGCTTGCTGTTCATTGGAGGTATTCCGCCGTATGCTCGTGCAGCAGAGCCGATTTGACCGGCGATGGGAAAGTGAATATCGATGATTTAAGGCTGCTTGCGGAAAACTGGCTGAGAATGCCTTAAACCGGCGGTGAGCAACATTTCGTATCACTTGGCATTTATTTTTTGTGAGCAAACCGTATTTTTTTGTTAGCAATTCGCCGCTTTTTGTTTATAATCCCTGTCCTTTGTAGAGTGTGCATAGCTTGACTTTACAGTAAAGGCCGATGATGTAGCTTTGCTTATTTTTCCTCGAGAATGTCCCCTGCTTTTGCAGGGGCGGGAGCTCTATATGCTGAGGAATAAAATAACCGTAGTTGGTGCCGGTAACGTCGGTGCTACAACCGCTTACACCGCTGCAATGAGACAGCTCGGCGATATAGTCCTGCTGGATATAGTTAAAGGGCTCGCTGAGGGCAAGGCCCTCGATATGGCACAAGCAGGTCCCATCGCCCCTTACGACTGCGATATCATTGGCACAACGGACTGGGAAAGAACCGCGGACAGCAATATTGTCATTGTCGCGAGCGGCCTGACGCGCAAGCCCGGCATGAGCCGTGATGACCTGCTTGCAAAGAACGTCCAGATAGTCAAAGACGTCAGCAAAAAGATTGTCGAATATTCGCCCGACAGCATAGTCATCGTAGTGTGCAATCCTCTTGATGCGATGGTTTATACCGCAGCCAAGGTCACCGGCTTCGACAAGAAAAAAATCATGGGAATGGCCGGCGTCCTCGATTCGGCACGGTTTAACTACTTTATTGCCCAGGAGCTTGGCGTTAGCGTTGAGGATATAAGGTGCGTCCTGATGGGCGGCCACGGTGATGATATGGTGCCGCTGCCGCGTTTTACCACTGTCGGCGGTGTTCCAATCGCTGAGCTGCTCGATGAAGAAAAAATCGACGAGCTTATAGAAGGGACCCGAAACGGCGGCATGGAAATCGTCAATCTGTTAGGCTACAGCGCTTTTTATGCCCCGGCCGCCGGCACGGTTAAAATGGCTGAAGCTATCCTCAAGGATAAAAAGACGGTGCTGTCCTGCTGTGCTTATTGTGACAGTGAATATGGCGCCGGCGGGCACTTTGTGGGCGTTCCGGTCGTTCTCGGCAAGGACGGTATCGAAAAAATAGTTGAGCTTGATTTGACGGATTCCGAACGGAGTCTATTTAAAAAATCGCTTACCCGTGTACAGCAGCTCGTAGCTGCGGTTAATAAGCTTCTTTAGGTGATCTGCCCGCATCTGATTATCACGGCCATGAATCGTCGCTCGTCGCTGGTCACGAAAAATGTTTTGCAGGTTGAGCTTGGCTGTTGAGCTACTGCGAATAATATTGTATTTTATCTGCTCTAAATGTTTGGAGATATGATCGTAAATGGAATTGATAAAGAAAGTCAAACAGGCTGAAGAGCAGGCAAAGCTTCTTATTGACCAGGCCAAAGTCCAGTCAGCCAGGCAGGCAGAGCATAATCACCAGCAGCGGCGCCGGCTCATGGAAGAGTCTGAGCAGGAAAGGAAAAAAACGATTGCGGAGTCAGTCGAACAAGCCAAGGCTCAGGCACAGGAGGAGATAGAGCAGCTGAAAATCAAAGCCGACAAGCAGCGTCAGGAATTACGCAGCAGAGCCGAGAGCAAAATTGCCGGCGCCGCATCGAAGGTAATGAATTATCTGCAAGAAAAAAACCAAGTGCCTAAAGTGAGCTAAAGTGCCTAAATTGAACTAAAGTTATAATTTTAGGCACTTTAGGCACTCCAAACTTTAGTCACTTTCGGTGGTTTATTATGGCCATAGTACGAATGGCAAAAGTGATGATTATCAGCTATCGCGCTGAGGCCTCCGAGCTTCTGGAGGCATTACAGCGTGAAGGAATCTGCCAGGTTCTCAACGCCCAGGAGGCAATCGTCAGCAAAGACATGGAGCTTTCCGCATCAAAGGCACGTCCGCGGGAGATCGAAGAGGTGCTGCACCGCCTGCAAAAGTGCATCACATATCTGGAAAGTTATGCCAGGGCCAAAAAGGGTATGGCCGGCATTCTTTCGCCGCTGGCGGTAATCGACAAGGTTTCTTACGAAGGGATTGTTTCAGACCGGACACTTTTAGGTATAGTAGAGCGGTGCGAAAAGCTCGAATCATCCATAGAAAAGCTCAAAGGCGATTGCGAAAATCTAAGCGCCACAATTGAGCAGCTCCGCCCATGGAGGCAGCTTCAGACGCCCATCGAAGAGATAGGCCAGCTTCAGCAGACAGTTTGTCTGGCGGGATTGCTGCCGCTTGGTCAGCTTGAGCAGGTTCAAGAGCAAATAGCTGAGCTTGCAGCAGCGATGGAGCAGGTCGGAACAGCCGGCAATCGATGCGCCTGCCTCGTAGTCTGCCTAAAAGAAAAAGTCACTGAGGTGCAGAAGCTGCTGCGGCAGGCGGAGTTTGAGCCGACAAGCTTCGGCTCATGGACCGGCACCGTTGAGCAGATAATAAATCAGCATACGGAAAAATTGGACCATGCACAAAGCACCTTGCAGGAAGAGATAAATTCAGCAGCGGCGTTATCCAGGAATTTGCTCAAGCTGCAGATTCTTTGCGACCATTATGAAAATCTCTTAAAGCGAGAGCAGGCCAAAGACTGCGCCCCCGTGACGGAGCAGACGGTTATTTTCGAGGGCTGGGTGAAGGAAAGGAATTATCGACGGCTGGAAAAGATTGTATCAAAATTTTCGGCATCGAGCCTGGCAAAAATTGAGCCGGCTGAAGGGGAGGAGATACCGGTTGAAATAGAGAACAGCAACTATGTTCGGCCCTTTGAGTTTATAACCCGCCTTTATGGTATGCCGCAGTCTTCCAATGTTGATCCCACGGTGTATCTTGCGCCATTTTTTGCACTTTTCTTCGGTATATGTCTGGGTGACGCCGGCTACGGACTGGTCATGCTTATCGCAGCAGTGCTTATCGGAAGAAAAATGCAGGGCGATAGAAAACTTGTCTGGATGCTCGCGATATGCTCGGTTTTTGCGATCCTGGTCGGAGTGCTGACCGGCTCATGGTTCGGCGATTCAATAAGTAAATTCGCCCCCAGACTTGACGGCCTGCGGGTGAAGCTGATGTGGTTCGATCCGCTTGAGCGGCCGATGTTGATGATGGGTATAGCGATGGGCCTTGGCTACATCCACCTTATGACGGGGCTGCTTATTGCATTTTTTCACAACCTCAAGGTACGCAGCTATGCAGCGGCTGCTTTCGAGCAGTTGACCTGGCTTATCATGCTAAATTCGATTGTTGCTTTTGCATTCAGCAAGGCTGGAGTTCTGCCGGCCGGTCTGGGAACGTTCTGCAGCAGATTAGCGATTGTCCCTGCGGTTTTGATAGTATTATTCAGCAGCCGGGAAGGCGGCTGGGGCGCACGCATCGGCATGGGAGTTTACAACCTGTTTAGCACAGTGTTCTACCTCGGCGATGTGCTCAGCTATCTTCGACTTATGGCGCTGGGCATGGTCAGTTCAGGTCTGGGTATGGCTATAAACGTTATGGCCGAGCTGACGCTGCAAATACCCTACATCGGCCTTATTGTGACGCTCTTACTTTTCATTGGCGGACATGGTTTTAATCTTATTCTTTCGATTTTAGGTGCGTTCGTCCATACGATGCGTCTGCAATTCGTGGAGTTCTTCCCGAAATTTCTATCGGGCGGCGGCAGAATGTTCGAGCCGCTCCAGAAAGAATATAAACATATTTGCATAACATGACCCTGCCCCCCTTCTTGCTTTCGCAAGAAAGCAGGGGGGCGGGGCTAAATGTTTAGCCCCCACGTTTTACGTGGGGTTCCGAAAGTGAGGTTCAATAATGGATTATGGAATGGCATTGGCTTTAATAGGAGCAGGTCTGGCGGTGTTTCTTCCCGGCATCGGCTCATCGTTGGGCATTCATATTGCCAGCAGGAGCGCTACAGCCATATTGAGCGAGAAGCCCGAGCGCTATGGGCAATTCTTCATCATGGTTGTGCTGCCGGGCACTCAGGGTTTTTATGGCTTCCTGGGGGCGTTTATCGTGATGAAAAATCTCAACTTCTTTGGCGGAGGTCTTCTGGAGGTACCATTCGTCACGGGCCTGAAAATCCTAATAGCGTGCCTGCCCGTTGCTATCGCCGGCCTTGTGACCGCTATCTATCAGGGCAAGGTATCATCCTGTGGTATCCTCATGGCAGGCAAAAGACCAGAAATGGCGTTCAAGGCAGGCGTCGTTTATGCAGTCATGGTTGAAATCTATGCAATCCTCGGAATGCTGGGGACATTGTTCATGCTGCTTTTTGGAATTACCTGGCCGAAAGTCGCATAAATTCGTATTGCGTAAAAAGCTTTATGCGCGATGCATTCCGCACGACGCACGATGAGGGACGAGAATATGAACGCTGACAACGTTATCGAAAAGATACTTGCTGACGCCGCGGTGGAGGCTGAGAAAATCAAAAAGCAGGCTCAGGAAAAGGAAACCATTGAGCAGGCCAAGCTTGATGAGCAGCTCGTCGAGTATAGAAAACAAACCAATGCCCTGGCGAAAAAGGCAGCGGAGGACGAGAAGCTGCATCTTTTAGCGGCAGCAAGAATGCAGATGGCCAGAGAGCTTCTGGCAGAAAAACGAAAGATGCTTGATGAAGTTTTTGAGCAGGCTCGCCGACAGTTGATGAATCTGCCGGATGACCGGTATCATCAGCTGACAGTTGATCTAATGCTCAAGGCTGTTGAAACCGGCGACGAGGAAGTCATAATTGGTAAAGATGAGAAGCGAATTGACCAGCAGCTTATAAATCAGGTTAATGAGCGGCTGCGCTCGGGCGGCACTCGTCCCGGCGAAGCGGGCCGTAGCCGGGAAGGAAATCTCACATTATCCGATAAGAGACAGGAGCTTGATGGCGGCTTTATCTTGAAACGTGGAAAGATAAAAAATAATGCCTCGCTTGAGGTGCTGCTGGCCCAGGCCCGAAGAAATTTAGAGATAGAGTTAGCGAAAGAAATGTTTGTAAAATGAAATTGCTCCGTAGAAAAGACCCTCTGTCATTTCGACCGAAGTCCCGATTCATCGGGACGAAGTGGAGAAATCTGCTTTTTAGTAGATTTCTCGACTCGCCTTCGGCTCGCTCGAAATGACGTTCTGACCTGTTTTCTACAAAGCAAAATGAAATACTAAATCCAAATATTAAAAGTGCCTAAATTGTAAAGTGCCTAAAATGATGAAATTTGAATTTAGTCACTTTAGTTCACTTTAGCTCACTTTTGCGATACTTTGAATTTCGGATTTATGAAAGATGCAAGATACTCACTCTGAACAACCTATTTTAGACTTCTACATGTACCCGCCGGTGGGCGATGATGACTGGCGATACCAATATCAGACGGCCCTGGTAAGAATATTCGAGATGCAGCTTATCAGCAGGGCCACCCTGCTGGATATGGCTAATGCCGAGACTTTTGAGGATGCCGCCGAACTGTTGGCTGCCACGGGTTATGCCCTGCCGCGGGCGGAAGGCAGCTTTGCAGTGATTGAGGACACTTTTCTTAAGCAGCGATCGGCGGTTCGGCAGCTTTTTGCAGAGCTGATTATTGAAAGTGCTATCGTCAAGCTTTTCAAAGCGCGGGATGATTTTGCCAACCTACGCCTTGCAATGAGGCGTTCATTGACTGGCAAACCTCTCGGAACGGATTACAGCGCAGACGGCAATTTCCCGCCGGAGCTGTTTGAGCAGGTCTTTGAGCAGCAAAACTATCCCGATGCATCGGGGTTTCCTGATTATATGGCTGAGGCGTCTGAGCAGGCGGTTGTGGCTTATTATAAAGATAAAGACGTCCGCCGGATTGATTACGCCATCGATAGCGCACAGGCAGAGTATAACTTAAAAAGTGCACGCAGGCTCGAAAGCATCTTTCTGCCGGGTCTTTTTAGGATACAGATTGATTTGACGAACATTCGCACTTTGCTTCGGCTGAAATTTACCGAGTCGGAGCAGAGAAACGTCTTTATAGATGGTGGATTTGTCGAGATGGAGCGATTTGAGCACGGCCTCGACCTGGGGCTGGAAGCATTAGGGCCGTTATTTTATGTGACTCCATATCATAAAGTTGTCGAAGCCGGCACCGGCTACTTGGCGTTGAACAAATCGTTTTTGAAAATTGAGCAGCAGTGTGAGGAACATTTGACGGGTTTTTTAAAAACTACTATTCAGATAACCACCGGCCCTCAGCCGATTATCGCGTATTTATTAATGAAGGAAAATGAAATCCGCACGGTGCGATTGATTTTGACGGCCAAGAGAAACTTTCTCGATACACAACTTATCCTGGACCGCATAGTTTGATGAAAATGAAAGGAAGATTATAGAGCCGCGACCGTTAGGGAGCGGTAAAACGATGGACGATGGACGAAAGATAACAGAGCCGCGACCGTTAGCCCCGTTAGAAATACTGATTCGTTCTGATAAACCAACGCCGTTAGAATTAGAATTTCTAACGGGGTTAGGGAGCGGGCAGTTTCAGGGACATCAGAATATCAGGAAATCAGGTTATAGAAGACCAGGAGACCGGGAAACCAGAAACAAGTTTATACGCCGTAGGTGTATTAACCTGATGTCCTGATTACCTGATACTCACTACCTGATAACCTGATATTCTGATAACCTAATCGGAAGATACGAAATACGAGGAATTTTTAAGGGGTGACTAAAATGAAGATGGGAAAAATGTTTTGTTTAACCGCGGTTTTATTGTTTATTGCTGTCGGCTGTCAGAAGAGAGAGTCGGAGCTGTCCGGGCGTGTTGACCCTGTGGTCGCTGAGAGTTTGGCCAAGCGTTCCGATCCGAATGAAGCGCTGTACCAGGCCGTCCATGATGGCGATTTGAAAATGATGCAATCGCTGATCTTGTCGGGCGGGAATATCAAGATTATGGATAGACAGGGCCAATCGCTTCTGCACGTCGCGGCCCAGAGGGGCCATAAAAATGTTGCGGAGCTTCTTATTGCCAAGGGAGCAAATCTTGATGCGAAAAATTTCCGAAGCCGGACGCCTTTGTTCGAGGCCCTAAATGAAGGCCATATAAATATGGCTGAGCTTCTTATAAACGGTGGCGCCGATGTCAATATCAAAATAAACGAGGGTTGGACGATTCTGCACTATGCAGCCGAAAAAGGACGCAAGGACATAGTTGAATTTCTTATCAATAAAGGCGCCGACGTCAACGCAAAGGACAATAATGGCTGGACGCCCTTGTATTTTGCGCTGGTTTACGACCATGCAGATGTGGCGAAGCTGCTTATTGCCAAAGGCTCCGATGTCAATGCAAGCGACAAACGCGGACAAACTCCTTTGCACTTTGCGGCTAATCGCGGCAATCAAGATATTGTCGATCTGCTTATCACAAAAGGCGCCGTGGTTGATGCAAAAACTGAGACCGGCCAAACGCCTCTGCAGTGGGCACGGCAGGAAGGGAATTTGCAAATCGTTACGCTGTTACACAAATATGGTGCAAAGGATTAACGTATCTCGTGAAGTGTAACTTGAACAAATTCGAAATCCGAAGCACGAAAAACGAAACAAATATAAATGACCAAAATACAAAATTCGAAACAATATGATCTAGAAGACAGGACGCTCGCGTTTGCAAAAAGGGTAAGGGCCTTTGTAAAAAAACTACCCAAAACTACATCGAATATTGAAGACGGCAAACAGCTTATCAAAGCCAGCGGCTCTATTGGTGCTAACTATATTGAAGCTAATGAAGCCTTAAGCAAGAAAGACTTCATTATGAGGATTAAGATATGTCGTAAGGAAGCAAAGGAAAGTCGATATTGGTTAAGGTTAGTAGATACCCAGGAAGATGCGGAACTGGAGAGTGAACGAAAGTATTTAGAAGAAGAGGCCACGGAACTTATGAATATTGTTGGCTCAATTTTACGTAAGAGTGAGTAGTGTTTTGAACATTTGGTATTTGAATTTCGATATTGTTTCGGATTTCGATATTCAAATTTCGGATTTATAGAAAATGATGGAAGGCAAGATTGCAGTATTAGGTGACACGGATTTTGTGATGCCGTTTGCGGCGCTGGGAGTCGATACGTACTGGGCAGACCAGAAGCAACAGGTAATCGATGCCGCCAAAAAGATTGCCGGTGGTAAATATGCCCTCGTTGTTGTGGCGGAGGACAAGCTTAAAGCTGCTGAAGAGGTTTTTGCAGCTTACCAGGATTCGCCGACGCCCTGCGTTGTAGTTGTGCCGTTTACGACCGAGTCTAAAGGCCTTGCAACGGAAGACCTCGGCAAAGTGCTTAAAATGGCTACAGGAATAAATATATTGAGTAGGTAAGTATGTGAGTATGAGTGTATATGAGTTTTTAAAATAGTTCGTATTAATACTTAAATACTCATGTACTTATATACTCATATACTAACAATTGGAAGGTTTTTAGAATGAATGAAGCAAAAGTCGGTCGAATAGTTAAGGTTGCTGGTCCGGTTGTGGTGGCTGAAGGCATGGCCGGTGCGCGAATGTACGACGTTGTTCGCGTCGGAGAGCTTTCCCTTATCGGCGAAATCGTGGAGCTGCACGGCGACCTCGCTTCGATTCAGGTCTATGAAGAGACTGGCGGCATCGGGCCCGGAGAAAAAGTAATAAATACCGAGGCGCCATTAAGCGTTGAGCTGGGGCCTGGCCTGATCGAAAGTATTTATGACGGCATCCAGAGGCCGCTCGATTCTCTGGTAAAAATCGAAGGCGCATTTATGAGCAGGGGCAGCAGCCTGCCCGGCCTAAACAGAGAGAAAAAGTGGCACTTTAAGCCGACCATAACCAATGGAGCTAAAGCTGCACCAGGTGACATTGTCGGCGAAGTCCGGGAGTCCGTCGCTGTTCTGCACAAGATTATGGTTCCTTACGATGTTTCTGGAACCGTGCAGGATATTAAAGGGGGTGACTATACCGTCACCGACACGATAGGCTTCTGTATTGGTAATGATGGAAAGCAAACCGAGCTGAAATTGATGCAGAGCTGTCCCGTCCGTAGTGCCAGGCAGACGAGGAATCGGCTTGCACCAAATAGAGTTCTTGTTACCGGCCAGAGAGTTATTGATAGTTTCTTTCCCGTCACCAAGGGCGGAACGGCTTGTGTGCCGGGGCCATTTGGCTCAGGCAAAACCGTAATTCAGCATCAATTGGCCAAATGGGTTGACGCCGACATCGTTGTTTATGTCGGCTGCGGAGAGCGAGGCAATGAAATGACCGACGTTTTGACCGAGTTTCCGAAGCTGAAAGACCCTCGAAGCGGCGAGCCGCTTATGAAACGCTCGGTGATGATTGCCAACACTTCAAATATGCCGGTCGCCGCCAGAGAGGCGTCGGTCTATACGGGCATTACTATCGCCGAGTATTTCCGTGATATGGGCTATGTCGTGGCTTTGATGGCCGACAGCACCAGCAGGTGGGCCGAGGCAATGCGGGAGATTTCGACCCGCCTGGAGGAGATGCCTGCTGAGGAGGGTTATCCTGCGTATCTGGCGGCCCGCATCGCGGCGTTTTATGAAAGGGCCGGCAGAGTGCAGTGCTTGGGAGCGCCGCAGCGGGAGGGATCGCTGTCGGTTATCGGCGCCGTTAGTCCTCCGGGAGGAGATCTATCGGACTCGGTTGTTCAGGCAACGCTGCACGTGGTGAAAGTCTTCTGGTCGCTAAAGGCAGATCTCGCTTATCAGAGACACTTCCCTGCTATCGACTGGCTGACAAGCTATTCATTCTATAAACAGTACCTGAGGGAATGCTTCGAGGACAAAGACAAGGGGCAGGAAATGCACGAGCTGACCGCGCAAGCGATGAGCCTTCTGCAGGAAGAATCTGATCTTCGTGAGATTGTCCGTCTTGTCGGCGCGGAGGCCTTGTCGCCGAAAGAGAGATTGCTGCTTCAGACGGCCCGGTCCATTCGTGAGGACTTTCTGCATCAGAACGCTTTTCACAACGTTGACACGTTTACTTCGATGAATAAACAGTATGAGATGTTAAAGACCGTGCTTTATTTTTATAAGCGTGCTCTTGATGCGGTCCAGGCCGGAGTCGAAACGTCCGACATTTCCAAATTGCCGGTGCAGGAGGAAATTGCACGGGCAAAATATCTTCCAGAAAGTGACGTCGCAAAGATCGCAAAAATAAGGGAAACTATAGATGGACAAATAAAACAATTGCATACCGCAATGGTGGCATGAAGACTTTAACCGGTTAATTGGTGAGTGGTTAATTAACCAATTAACCAAATCAGGAGTTTGAAATGCTTAAAGAATACCAGACGGTTGCCGAAATCGCAGGGCCATTAATGCTGGTTCAGATGGTTGACAAGGCCAAGTACGCCCACATTGTCCAGATCGAGCTTGGTGACGGCACGATACGTCACGGCCAGATTCTACAGGTGGAAAGAGACGCGGCTTTAGTGCAGGTCTTCGAGGGAACAAGCGGCATCGACGTCGAAAACAGCACAGTTCGTTTTCTGGGCCGTCCTCTCGAATTAGGCGTTTCGCCTGACATCCTGGGAAGGGTGTTCAGCGGATTAGGCGAGCCGAAGGACGATGGCCCGGCAATAATTCCTGATAAGCTGATGGACATAAACGGCAATCCCATCAATCCGTATGCTCGTGATTATCCGAACGAATTTATTCAGACGGGCATATCGACGATTGACGGCCTAAATCCGCTTGTACGAGGCCAGAAGCTGCCGATATTTTCCGGCTCCGGTCTTCCACACGATGACATTACTGCGCAAATAGCCCGCCAGGCCACGGTTCTGGGTCGGACCGAGGAGTTCGCGGTCGTATTTGCCGCGATGGGAATTACCTTTGAGGCGGCCCAATTTTTCATCAACGACCTGCGGCAAACGGGCGCCATTGAGCGGGCGGTTATGTTTATTAATCTCGCCAATGACCCTGCTATTGAGCGGATAGCGACGCCGAGATTTGCGTTGACCGCTGCCGAGTATCTTGCATTTGAGCTTGATAAGCACGTGCTTGTAATCTTAAATGACATGACGAACTATTGCGAGGCCTTGCGGGAGATCAGCGCCGCCAGAAAGGAAGTGCCGGGCCGGCGCGGCTATCCGGGCTATCTTTACACGGACCTTGCGACCGTCTATGAAAGGGCCGGCCGAATCAAAGGCAAAAAAGGCTCTATTACAATGGTTCCTGTCCTGACCATGCCGGAGGACGACAAGACCCATCCGGTACCTGACCTGACCGGCTATATAACCGAGGGACAGATTATCCTGTCACGTCCTTTGCAGAGAAAAGGCGTGTCGCCGCCCGTTGATGTCCTGCCGAGTCTGTCTCGGCTAAAAGATAAAGGCATCGGCAAAGGTAAAACCCGCGAGGACCACGCAGACCTTTACAATCAGCTTTACGCGGCGTATGCCCACGGCAAAGAAATGCAGGAGCTGGCGACAATTATGGGCGAAGCAGCCCTGTCGGATGAAGACAGGAAATATATGACTTTTGCCAACGAATTCGAGAAAAGGTACGTCTCGCAGGATTATTATGAAAACCGCTCGATAGAAACGACCCTCGACCTCGGCTGGGAGCTTCTGAGCATGTTTGAAAACGTCGAGCTAAAGCGTATCGACATCAAACTTATAGAGAAGTATATGCCGAGATTCCGGAAAAAGAATCCAGAAGCGAATGGTAAAATCAAAAATTAAAAAGCAAAATGACAAATCAAAGTTCAAAAATAAAAGAACAACGATTTTGCATTTTGAAATGTAGTTTTTATATTTAAATTTTTATATTTAAATTTTCTCGAGATACGCTTCACGAAATACGAGATACGTAGTATGTTGGCTAACGTTAACGCAACGAGAATGGAGCTGTTAAACTTGCGAAGGCGGGTGTCACTTGCAGGCCGGGGACATCGTCTTTTAAGCGAGAAGCGGGATGAGATCTCTCGCCAGCTGATCGGGATAGCCAAGGAGATTAGGCCTTTGCGCGATAAGGTTGAAAAAGAGCTTTTGGAAACCTTTCGGCGGTTTATGTTGGCTCGTGCGACGATGGAGCCGGAGGATACAAAAGCTGCACTTGAGGTTCCGACAAAGAAGTTCAGCCTGGCTATTGAATTTGCCCGCGTGATGAACGTAAAGGTCCCGCATCTAACTAAGGAGATTTCCGGCGAGATTATTTGCTATGGCTTTGCAACAACGTCCGGCGAGATGGACATCGCTTTGATGGCTTTGGAGCGGGCTTTTGATAATTTACTTACCCTTGCCGAGAAGGAAAAGCAGGCTCATCTTTTAGCTACGGAGCTTCAGATGACCCGCCGAAGGGTCAATGTCCTGGAGCATGTAGTGATACCGGAATTGCATGAGACTATTAAGTTTATTTTCGATAAGCTTGCCGAAGCCGAGCGTGACAACACCTCCCGCCTTATGAAAATCGCCGACATTATAAGGGCCTAACGCAAATTTTTCAAAGCCACAGAGGGTACGGAAAAATGACCACGAATTAATACGAATGGAAAGGAATAAAAAAGGCCCTTTCGGGCCCCGATGGCATTCGCCATCCACCTCCAGTAACC
>CAZRNB010000031.1:0-26484 GCA_964601355.1 uncultured Pirellulales bacterium | reverse complement strand
TCCAGGCCGAATGCGAGAAAATGTTTGTTTGTGAATGATACGTGCATTAATAAAAACTTAAAACCGCATGGGCTAAAGCCCATCCTACGGAACCGTATGGGCTACAGAACTGCATGGGCCAAAACCAATCTTACGGCGCTACGTTAAAAAGCTGACCAAAATCTTCTAAAACAAAGTCACGAAAACAATCGCCGCCTTGTGTTCCTGAAATTTTGCTTGAAAAGTAACACTTATTATTGTATAATGTGACATCGTATATGGTATCTTGTATACAGTATATAGTATATCGCATCGCGGTTAGCGGATATCGAAGAGCCGACATTCTTTCGACCCGGCCAACAGCCAATAATCAATAGACAATAGTAAATCCAGGATGTATCCAAACCCCTCAAGAAACAATAACCAATGGCCAATAGACAATATCGAATCTCGAAGGGTAAATCCCATTTCCGTGAGATGGCGGCTGCGCCTATTTCATGGGGTGGATTTCGGCTCGCAGGGAGAGTATTTTATGCAAAACAAAGCCAATTTTCTAAAGGATAAAATTAATGCAAAGTTCTTTTACACAAAAGATTATGAGAATGAACGCCTTAGCAGGCCGCCGGGAAAACAAAGCCAAACAAAGCCAAAACACCCCCGGCATAGGGGCTGGAGGTTAAACGGGTGCTCCCCCCGCGTCTTCTTGTCCTGCTGCCTCGACTTGCGTCGAGAGACGCAGAGGCAGGCGAAGACAAGAGCGGGGGTCGCGGCTCTGCCTTCTGTTTTCTGTATTCTATGTGCAAATAAACCTGTCTCCTCGGCCTTGCTCGGGGCAGGCCTGAGTGAAGCCGAAGGATTGCGAGGCTAAACAAATCGAAAATCTTGTAAAAGAGACAGATATCTGTTATACTATCTTTTGGCAATGAAACAGTTCAAACGATGTGAAAGGGGCAGAATTTGTTGAACAAATATTCTTTCTTGCGTATTCTATAATAGAGAAGCAAAATACTCACAGAAATAGCAGGAATTGTTATGAATAAAAAAAGAGCATTTACACCGTCAGAAATCTGTGCCAAAAGCAGGTTTCCCACGGATAAGAAATCGTTTCTAACGGGTTTTACGTTAATAGAACTGCTGGTAGTGATAGCAATAATCGCACTACTGATGGCGATATTGATGCCGACGCTGAATCTGGCCAGAGAGCAGGGCAAACGTGCGGTGTGTCTCAGCAATCTGAAGCAGCTCGGACTTGCGTGGGTTTTATACGCGGATGATAATGACGGCAAGCTCGTGAACAGTGATGTAAGTTACACCGGCAGTCCTCCTGTGACTAACTGGTGGGTGCGCTGGCCTGTTAAGGGCCATGATAGTACTATCGAGCAATGGGAAGAGGCTATCAAAAAAGGACAGTTGTGGTCGTATTGTTTCAATGTACACCTTTACAAGTGCCCAAACGCTGCAAAGCAAAGGAGATTGACGTACACCATAGTTGATTCGATGAATGGTTATTGTGGCTGGGATTCTTATACTCCGGCGCTGAAAATTAAAAATAGAGAACAGATTCGCAGACCATCTGAAAGGATGGTCTTTCTTGGTGAAGACCCGGTGTCTCCGGGCACCTGGGGTGTTTTGTATTCAGTGGAAGCATGGTTTGATCCCCCTCCGAAGCTGCACAGCAAAGGTACGACCTTCGGTTTCGCAGATGGACACAGCGAATACTGGAAATGGGCTGACAGCCGTACCGCAGATACTACCTGGGACGATCGTAATATTCCCCAGCCGGGCAATACGGATTTGCACAAGGTGCAGAAAGCTGTTTGGGGACAATTAGGATATACCCCTGGTAGTATGTAACATTTAAGTTGCTGTGTATGTTTTTTTCAATTTCACACGAACATCAGCGGCGGTGAATTATTAGTCCGCCATAGCGTTGGATTCGTTTAATAATTTTTATAGTTTTTATCATTTTCCGGACGAATTCTCTTCGTTCAAAATTTCCTCTTTTTATCATTATAAAAACAATTATCGGGCTAAGTAACTGGATCAGAGAACAAATCAAGCCTTTTAGAGGGGGATATATTTTAGATAGTCCATTTTTTGAAATCGGGAATGAGCCGCTATTTTCGGCTGACGGGCTGATTTTCGTAACTATTTGGTACTCCGTTAGCTACAAATATCTTTGTAGTGTCTGATTTTATCGCTATCGAATGTAGTTAAGACGGCAGGGCATCAAACCGATAAATTTCATCAAGGAAGAAAACCTGTTCTCAATAGTTTTAAGACCTTTATAAAGGCCAAGAACTCGGTGTGTTTAGGGTCCGTTATATGAATAGGATACAGGCCATAACTATCGCTGTTTTATCACCGCTGCTGAGCATTTACGCGGTTGGTTGTGGCGATAAGTTTCTTGACCCAACTCAAATAGGAAGATTTCGTCCTACGCCTGCGGTCAATGTGATACTGGATTCTTTGGGTGTGGCGGATGAGGCGCCTGTTTCGTGGGAAAAGACCGAAGAGCCTCGACCAGGTGACATTGTGGCTGTACCGGCTGATTACATGTTCAGGTCGGGTGACGTCGTCAGAGTGTCAATTTATGAGCTGTATCAGGAGGGAATTGCAGCAGTAAATGATTATGTCGTTACCGAGACCGGCAAGATATCTATACCGGAGGTTGGTGTTATTCAGGCCGCAGGTATGACGGAAACACAGCTTGAGGATGAGATAAAGCGGATTGTTTCGCCGGATATATTGAAAGAGCCCTCGATTTCTGTGGCTTTATCCAATTCACAACAGCGTACATTTTCAATATTAGGTGAGGGTGTTTTAGCTCCAAACAGGTATGTTATTCCACGGTACGATTTCCGCCTGGCCGATGCGCTTGCCAGTGCTGGCGGAGTAAGGCAATTTAATGTAAGCTATATTTACGTTTCGCGTTCTATAGAGGAGCAGCAGGATATAAATGTGCAGGTGGGGGTCGGGACTAAAGAGGCAAAGCTTCCGGAACTGCAGGTTATTGAGCCGGAAGGACCTAAGATGCAAACTCCCAAACGAGAGGTTCCAGAGCTAAGGTTTATTGAGCCAAAGCAGATGGAGCAGCAGCCCAGGCTCGAGCGTGAAATGCTGGAGCTGATAACACCTTCATCACAAAAACTCCAGTTTAATCATGGGTTGCCTGAGAGCAAAAATATATCAATAGGCTCTACTAAGGCAGGTGACAGAGACCTTATGGAAACGGCTTTGCCGAAACGTTCTGGTTCTACCGCTGCTCGCAGGTGGAGCGTGACAACGCAAACAAGGGGCCATACAGAATCATCTCAGCCGTTGGATGCTCAAACAATGGTGCAAGAGCCGACAAAGGAGAGCCAGGACAGCAGCCGTATTGATTGGATTTTCCGTGATGGCAGGTGGATGCAGGTTCAGGTTGGCCCGCCGCAAACCACGGAGCCGGTAATCAAAGAGGAAAGAGCTGGTGGGCAAGTCCCCGAGGGAGTCGGGGATTGGATTTTTAAGGACGGCAAATGGATTCAGGTTGCTCCTGAGCCGGTGATACCCACAGAGCCTGTCGTAAAATTCGAGCCTGAGAAACCGCCTATCCTTAGGCAGAAATTGCCGGAAGAGCTCGAATGGGAAAAGGCATTGCAAACACGAGTGTTAAAGATTCCGGTCGCTAAGCTGCTTGCCGGTGATCCGCGTTACAACATCGTTATAAAGCCGGGCGATACCATACACGTCCCTGTTGATATCATCGGTGAGTTTGCTATAATGGGCAACGTTAATCAGAATGGATATATTAACATTACAGGTCGGCCGATGACTCTTAAAATGGCCGTAGCTGCTGCCGGCGGCCTTGGACCTCTGGCTTGGCCGAAACACTGCGAAGTGACCAGAAGGATCGGCGAAAACAAGGAAGAAATAATTATGGTTGACCTGGATAAGATCGCCAGCGGTGAACAGCCTGACTTCTTTATTAAACCCAACGATTTAGTCAACGTCGGTACACATTCAACTGCCAGATGGCGCGCCATTTTGCGCAATGCCTTTAGAGCTACTTACGGATATGGATTTGTTTACGATCGTAATTTTGCAGATATAGATTATGGTACAAGTTACCCCAGACCCCACTGGTTTTAGCAGAATCTCGGGGTCAGAGGTCAGGGGCCAGGGATCAGGGAACAGGGCAATCCGATCCCCGAACCCTGATCCCCGATCTCAGTGGCGTGAGCTTGAGCTGCATAATTACGTCAAGATTGTAGTAATAGGAGGTCTGTTTTATTTTTTATTTCGCGATGAAATTATCAACATCATTCACGAATGGCTGACCGATGCGAGCTGGTCGCACGGCTTTTTGATTCCATTGTTCAGCCTGTATTTTATTAACAGGCATAAAAGCGAGGTCTTAAATCTTCAAGCCAAACCAAATTATCTGGGCTTATTTTTTTTGCTTTGTAGCATTTTATTTTATTTTTTCAATATTGTCAGCCCGTCCGGGTACGCTTATTTCCGCAGTATTTCCATGTTAGCGGCGCTTGGTGCGGTGGTCTTATTCTTAGGCGGGTGGTCTTTGGTTAGATATACGTGGCTGCCGATTGTATTTTTGGTTTTTGCTGTGCCTTTGCCTCGAAGATACTATGTCGGCCTGACTATGCCGATGCGGCAGTGGGCCGCACAGATTGCGGCTGTGCTGCTGGATCTTCACGGCGGTCTCGAAGCGAACGCAAGCGGAGTAGTCATTGATATAGTTTATAAGGGCAGACACTTGGAGCCCGGCCTAAATGTGGCTGAAGCCTGCAGCGGAATGCGGCTGCTGACGGCCTTTGTTGCTCTCGGTGTTGCTATGGCCTATCTGCATTATCGACCTTTTTGGCAGCGGGTTATTTTGTTAGCCACCACTATACCCATCGCGATTTTTTGTAATATCGTTCGTGTTACAATTACCGGCTTTATTTATGTGTTTATAAACCCCAAATATACGCAGGGTGTTTATCACGATGGGCTGGGTATCGCAATGCTGCCTTTGGCTTTTGGTTTATATGGGCTTCTGGCCTGGTTTATGTCGAAGTTATTTATTGAGGATACAAGGACGTTTGCCCAGGATGTTGTGGTGCGAAACGAGAGACGAGAGACGAACGACGAGAGACGAATTAGAAAGGTGTGATATGCGTGTTTATTTGCAGCCGGCGTTTCTGATTTGCGCCGCGGTGCTTGCAGTTGCAGCCGGAGGTATGTCGATTGCTGTTAAAGGATTCGGCATTTACCTGAAGAAGGAGCCTTTGCCGCTGAAAAAATCATTAGAGCTTCTCGACGAGAAGCAATTGGCTCCATATCAGGTAATTGAAAAACGCAAAATTCAGAATGAAGAAATAGTCAGGGAGTTAGGTGCTGAAGATTATATTCAGTGGATTTTTGAAGATCCAAATGTAGCTGTCGATAGTCCGGTGAGGAAATGTTTGCTGTTTGTCACTTATTATGGGCTTGCGGATAAAGTGCCGCATGTACCGGAGGAATGTTATACCGGTGGTGGTTATCAAAGATTATCGACCGATAGCGTGACATTTGTTAAGGGGTCAGGGGTCAGGGGACAGGGTTCAGATTCACAGAACCCTGAAAAAATCCGGGCCAAATATCTTGTATTTGGCAATGCAAAATCAAATTTTTTACAGAGCAGCGTGGAATTCCCCGTTCTATACCTTTTTAGGGTCAACGGTGAGTATGCCGGCAGCAGGGACGAGGCTCGAATAGCTCTAAATAAAAATCTTTTTCGCAAGTCTTCATATTTTTGCAAAATTGAGCTGGTTTTTAATCAAGCGTTTGTAGCTCCGGACAAAGAACTGGCAGTTGCAGCAGGTCAGAAGTTTTTGTCTGTTGTTTTACCGATTTTGGAGCGGGAACATTGGCCTGACTGGTGAGGAATGAACTATGTCGAAGAGAATAAATAAAAAAGTTGCAGTTGTTGGCTCATTGGTTTTTCTGCTATTGGTGGCGGCGGCTATTGTAATCATTATGAATTTAGGACAGGAGGCGGATAAATTTATCAAGGATGGTGACTCAGCCTTGAGCACAGAAGATTACGATAAAGCTGAGCGCAATTACCTGAAGGCGCACAAATTCGCAAAGACCGGAGCGCTTCGTAAAGAGATTCTGTTTAAACTGGCAGAAATATATATTCAAACCGGACAATGGCCTAAGACAAGAGGCTGCTGGGAGGAGATAATAAGCATAGATTCGGAGAATATAGAGGCTCGGCTCGGAAGGTTGAAATACATTTACATAGTTGCCGACAGTTATACAGGTATTGGACGAAACGTCAGCTCAACCTGGGAGGAAGTTCGGTCACAGGCAACGGAGCTTATTGACGTTGTAGAGCGTGCCGGCCTGCTTACGAAAGATAGAGCCAAGTGGGAACCATTATTTGGCGTGGAAGAAAATCAACTCCAACTGACTACAAGCCGATGCATCGGTGCGTACTTGTATCTGCTCAGAGGCAGAGCTGCTTTTGAGCTGGCAAAAATGGGAGCGGTAACTGCTCCGGACGAATTGCTTGTCAGCTCAATCGCTGATTTAGAAAAGGTGCGCGAGTTTGATCCAAATAATGTTGACGCTTACTGGTATAGGGCTCAGGCAGCTATTGAAAAGGGTGTAATCCTTGCGTCAAGAGGTAATCTTGAAGAAAGGGAAAAGGCTGCAAGAAAGGCTGGCGAGCTTCTGCAACAGGCAGTTCAGTTAGCCGGTAACAGTCCCAAAGCATACATTAATGTTCTGACGCACAAGCTCATGCTTGCTCGCAAAAGCAGTCCTCAGCTGATGAAGCAGCAAATTAAGCTGCTCGAGCCTGAATATATGTCACTGGTGAATAGGTTCCCTTCAAATGCGGAAGTGTTTGCGACGCTTTCCGGATACTATTCAATCTATTCTATATATTCTGAGCACCAGGCGGGTCTGGCAAATCTTGATAAGGCTATCGAAGCGGCTGAAAAAGCTGTGGAGCTGGACAAAAACAATGTGACATACGCTATTAATGCTGCAAATCTGTTTTATCGCAGGTCGTCTGTTTACGGGCAGGAGTCTGGAATCCCAAAGGCTATAGAAATTGCTAAAAAAGCGGTTGAATTTCCTGAAGCTCGTGACACGCTTGGGCCGCGAAGTTTCGCTAACAAAACGAACAGATTCGTATTGTTTTCTTTTCTCGCTAATTGCTATATCGAGCAGATACTCGAACCTTACGATGAGGAAAGCAGGATTGAAGTCCCGATGATCCACCTTGAACAGGCTGAAAAGGTGGTGCATGAAATTGAGCAGATTTTTGGAAGTGCTGAAGAGCCACAGGTCGTTAAATGGCAGGGTATGCTGGAGCTTGCGAAAGGAAATACAGATATTGCTATGAGAAAATTATATGCCGCTTACGAGCAAATCAAGGTATCTAGTGCCTCTGAGTACAGAGATGCGCAGCTTTCATATACCCTTGCAAAGATTTATTTGAACACTTCCGAAGTTGGCGCCGCTATGGAATTTCTGACCGGTGCAATTGAGGCGGGTATTGAAATGATTAAGCCGGCAGCCATTCTGGATTATCTTGAGGTGCTCGGCGAGGTTGATATGTGGTCTTATGCGCTGTCCTCTGCTAATCCTTATAATATAGATGCATTCGAGCAGAAATTTGGTCCAAGCCAAAGAAGCCGGACGCTTCGCATAAAAGCTTTGATTGGTATAAATCGTGTCACCGAGGCGGAGGAGGAATTAGCTAAGCTCGACCAGAACAGTCTTGATGCGGTTAAGCTTAACTTAGTGCTGGTGCAGGCCAAGATTAGGCAAATTAAGGCTGCTATAGCAAAAAGTCTGGGAACGGAAGACAATCCTATTGTTTCTAAACCAGCGGGTGAGGAACAACGGAACGTCGTATCAGATGCTGCTGTAAAGCTTATGACAAACGAATTAAATAAGTACAGGCAGCTTCAGACGGATCTTGTACAGAAACTGCTTATAATAGATCCAAATTCCATTGAAGAAACTTCCGTCAGCGCTGTTTGTGGGAATTTTGTGGCACAAGGCCAGACGGATCGGGCACGCGATTTAGTCGATCGTTTCTTGAAATATTTCCCGAATAGTACCTCGCTTCTGTTCTACAAACAGTTGCTGTCTGAACCGGATCCTGGAAATATTTCGCGGGAAAGGCACAAGGAGTTAGAAAAACAGGCTCTGATGAGTATTACAAATCCTCTCGATCGTGCCGTGAAACTTGGGATTTTTTATCGAAGGGAAAATGATTTGAAGAAAGCAGTTGATGTGCTAAGAGAAGCTCTTGAAATGAAGTCACAAAAAGATGAAAAGGTTGATTTTGTTCAGGGGTTAGGGTCCAGGGTCCAGGGTCCAGGGTTCAGATTCCCCGATCCCCGATCCCAGAGACCAGGGAGACGAACGACGAGAGACGAATTAAGACGCGTTGCTGCTACTCATCTTTTTGAAATAGCCTGCCAGATGGAAAACTGGAAGCTGGCGGGGGACGTTATAGATATCTCCAAGCGAGAGAATCTCGATGGCTGTCAAGGCCAGCTTTTTGCGGCTCGTTTCGATATGGCTAAACGCAATTATAAAGATGCGATGGCAAAAATCGATGAGTGTTTGAAACAAAAACCTATTTTTTCACACGCCTATTTGCTCAGAAGCAATATTAATGCTGAGCTTGGCAACGAACGTGCTTCAATCGAGGACATCAGCAAAGCTGCATCTCTGAATCCTCTTGATGGTGATATAGCCAGGAGTATGGCTGCTACGTTATATCTTCGTAACAGAAAACTCGGTGATAATGTTTCATCCGAGCAGGCAATAGAGGTTAAGCGGGCTTTGGAAAGAGCTATATGGCTAAATCCGGATGATGTAGTTTTGCTCAGTGACTATGCGGAATATATAAGCACCACGGAGCCTGCAAAAGCGTTGGCTATTCGACAGACAATGCAAAAAAACAGCCCGAATTTGCAAAATGCCATTTTGCTTGCGAAGCTGGCAACAACAATGGCTTTGAAAGAAACTAATTCTCAACAAAAGGATTCATTGTTGGAAATAGCAGTTTCAACTCTCGAACAGGCTAAGAAGATTGATCCGCACGATAGATTGATGCTCGAAGGTTATGCGGAGTACTATAGGGCCACGGGACAGCAGGAAAAAGCTAAGCAATTGCTGCTGGAGTCGCAAGATGAAAAGCTGCTCTGGCGTCATTATTTTCAGCTTGGTCAATTTGAGGATGCTAAGAAAGTGCTGTTGCAGTTATACAAACAACGGCCAAAGGATGTCGATGTAGTCAAAGGCCTTTTTCTTGTTGCCAGAAGGATAGGCGACAATGAGGCAGTACGTAAATACTCTGAGGAGCTTTTGGCGATTGAGGATACGGCTGAGAATCGTCTTGAGCAAATTAGCGCATATCTTAGCGTCGGCCTTGTTGATGAGGCGGAACGGAAGCTGCAGAGTTTTAAAGAGAGGCATTCGGACGAACCAGGTGTGCTGCTGCTTGAGGGATGGCTGGCAATGAAACAGGGTCAATTGAAAAAGGCGATGGAGCTGACCAATCAAAATCTTGCTGTCAACGAGGGAAATGCAGTAGCATGGCGATTAAGAGGTGAGATAAACCTTCTAATGGCTAATTATAGTCAGGCAATAATTGACTTTAAAAAGAGCAAGTCCATATCGGCTGCGCCGGCTACAAGAATCGCCCTTGCGAAGGCTTATCTGCAGGCCGACCAGACGGATAATGCGATAACCGAGCTTAGGAATATTATTGGGGAGAAGAATGCCCCATTGGAAGTCAGAATCTTGCTTGAACAAATTTATAAAGGGCTTGGCAGAAAAGATTCGCTAAAAATATTTTATGATGAGAATCTGGAAAAATTTCCGGCTAATTTGCTGTGGTATGTCCGAGCGGCAGATTTCGCTATCGCCAATGGCGAGTTCGACAGGGCTGAGCAGCTTTACAAAAAGGCTTATGTACTCAAGCAGCAATCTTATGCCGGGCAGAGCACAGAAAACATTATACAAGATATAGAATATGTTACAGTGTTCGATGGATATTTACACTCTCTGATAGCGGCATCTGGTGAAACAGGAGCAGCAAATCGTGTTTTGCGCCCGGATAAGTTACAGCAGGTCATTGAGGAGGGGCAAAAATATGAGCATACTGCTCTGGCTCCGTTGGCTTTATACTGGATCGGCGAGGCGAAGTTAAAGTTAGGCGATAGGAACACAGCCATCGAATATTTCCAAAAGGCGATCGATAAAGCCGAATTAAATGAGAATCTTGTCCCTGACTTTTTACAGAGAATTTGCACAATCCTGGGAGCCGATGAAGTTCTGACGTTCTGTGAGCAAAGGCTTAAAACCAATCCAGATTCACCGGCAGCTAACTTCACCATGTTCTATTTAGCGAAAATCATGGGCAGGTATGATAAAGCTTATGATTATATAAGCAAATGTATTGAGCTAATCGGTCAGGATACTCCACGGGGATTTGATTATTTATTGTACAGGGCGGATTTTTTAACAGCAGCCTACGAAAAGACTTCAGATAATAGTTACCTTAAAAAAGGCATTTCTGATTACGAAAGTCTGCTTGATAAAAAGCCGAATAATAGCAATATCCTGAATAACCTGGCGTATATGCTCGCTGAGAATCAGCAAAGGCTGCCTGAGGCGCTGCAGTATGCCAAGCGGGCGTTCGAGCAGATGCCAGGTAATCCTAACTTTATGGATACTTATGCCTATATTCTGTATAAAAACGGCGAGGTTTCCAGGGCGGCCGATTTGCTAACGGCTGCCCTGCAGCAGTATCGGCAGGAATCTGTTGCTACGCCAGTGGTAGTATGGGAGCATTTAGGCGTTGTCAGAGAGAAACTCGGAGAAAAAGCACAGGCTATTGATGCTTACAACCGAGCGCTGCAGGCAGGAGCTGATAAATTGCCGCAGGTGGTTCAGGACAGGATAAAATCGGCTATTGAGCGTCTTTCAAAGTGACAAGTTATAGGACGTTCAGCTTATTATTTAATGGATTATAATTGGAGCTTGAAATGTCGCAAAGACCGACTGTCGGTTATAGATCCAGAGGGCCGGCTGGCCCGACCAGGGCGAAGCCGTGGACAGGTTCAAGCCCGTCTGCGGCGGGATCGCCGGCCGCCACGTTGACGCCGAAAGAAGTCCTTGGAATACTACGTCGGCATATAGTGCTGATAATTCTTCTGACGGTGCTGGGATTGGCAGCTGGCGGAGGAACCTGGTATCTTTTGTGCAAATATCTGCCGAAATACACTGCTCAAATCCTTATTGAAGTTATGCCGCCGGTTCAAAACGATCCTATGAACATCGTGGATACTCAGGTTAACAAGGATATCCATTACCAGCATCGCTTATCAATAGCCAGCCTTATAAAGCAGCAGAGAAATTTGCAGGATTTGCTTCAAAAGAGTGACAAGGTCAGAGCAACCAAATGGTTTCGTCGTTATGCGAAGTTTGATGAGGATGGAAAGATTGTAAGCATAAATAAGGCCTTCAAATATTTGAAGGGGTATTTTAGCGCTTACGCCCACAGAGATACTGAGTTTGTTGAGCTGTCGATGACCTGCGGTAATGCCAAAGAAGCAGCAGATATAGTCAACGAGATGGCGCAGTTGTTTGTTAATTCACACGGAAGTACAAAAAGAAGTGAACTTAGTGAAAGGCTCACAAAACTTGAGCAGAGACAAAACTGGGTTCAGGGAGGGCTTAATGACGCAGAAGCAGCGATTGAAGAGGTGCGCAAAGCATTTGGGATAACTGACCTTGACCAGCCGGCAGGGCGATACTGGCGCCATCCATTCGAGGCGAACCTGGAAAATTTAGAGTTGCAGCAAAACGAGCTTGTTTTGGCAATAAAACAAACGGAAGCTGATTTTGAAAATCTCGCGAAACTGGCTGAAGGCCCTGTTACAATGCAGATTGAACGGGTGGTTGAGAGCGATCCGATTATGGTTATGCTTGCCGAACAGCTTGCCTTTCAGGAATCTCAGCTTGCGGGTAAACTTACAAAATTTGGTGAAAATCATAGAGTCGTGCGTGAAACTCGCCAGTTGATAGACGAAATCAAGGAAAGAAGGCTGCGCAGACAGGCATTAATAGCTGAACAGACCGGGCAGGCGGGACTTGAAAATAAGCGAGACCAGCTCATTGTATTGCAAAAAAGGCTCGAAGAGTTACAAAGTATGCGAGAGGAAGCGGCAGCAAAAAAGAAGGAGCTCGATATTGCCCGCGTACAGTATGAGCAGCGGCTGAAGATAAGAGACGAGAGAATCGAGATGCTTAATGAGATCAAAAAGCAGATTGAGAAATTACGGATAATGCTTAATGATCCGGAGACGCCCAAGGTGCAGCTTGTGGGATTGGCTCCGGCGCCGCTTGAGATGGTGACATCTCGGCAGTGGCGGCTTTGGTTCCCCAGCGGGACAATTCTCGGCTTTATGCTCAGTATAGGCTTGGCATTTCTGATCGAAATGGCTAATGACCTGGTGCGGACACCACGGGACGTGGCCAGATTTCTGGATATTCCGCTTTTGAGCATGATTCCGGATGCGGCGGAGGACGACTTAGGCAGAAAGATGAACCTTGCTTTGACTGTTTATCAGGCGCCTTATTCTATTACAAGTGAGTGTTATAGGCAGCTTCGAGCGAATTTTGAGCTGTCCGATCCTGACAAAACCTGGAAGACTGTGCTGGTTACAAGCTGCGATGCAGGAGATGGCAAGACTTCCGTAGCTGTAAATTTAGCGACGACTTTCGTTGCCAAGAATGAAAAGGTGCTTCTTATTGACGCCAATTTCAGAAGACCGGCTTTACAAAAAATATTTGCTGATGCACCTGCCGTTGCTTCGGGAGCACAGCAGTCTAATATTGGATTAAGCAATTATCTGATGGGACAATGTGGTTATGAGGTTATAAGACCCAGCGGCATCGAAGGCTTAGACATAATTGATTCGGGGTCGATGCCTTCTAAGCCGGCGGAGCTGCTGGCAAGCCCGCGTATGCGGGAGCTTGTCAAGGAGCAGCGCAAAATCTACGACTATGTTTTCATTGACAGTCCTCCTCTTTTGTTGGTAAGCGATGCCAAGGTGCTGTCGAAGTTTGCGGACGCCACGATTTTGGTTCTTAATGCCGCTGCTACAAGCCGAGGTGCGGCTCAAAGAGTTGTTTTTGAGCTAAAAGGTGTGGGCGTAAATCTTGTTGGCTGCGTTCTTTTTGCCGTCAAAGCTTTGAAGGGTGGTTATTTCCACAAGCAATTTAAGTCTTATCGGCGGTATCAGAAAAAGATCAAGCTTGCCGGCGCCGCCACAGCTTAAAAGACATTAAACGAGCAAAACCAAATCAAAAAAGAAGTTTCTATTTTGGGAAAAATCCTTAAAATAGGGACATTTATTTAGCCCCCAAATTTATTTGGGGGTTCTGAGCCGTTTCCGGCACGGAAACGGTAGAAAAATGAAATTCAATAAGATTTCTTTGAAAGAAGTTGCTCAATGGAGAAATTTTTAGTTACAGGCGGAGCCGGCTTTATCGGCTCAAATATCTGTCGAAGGCTTGCTGCCGAGGGCTGCTTTGTCCGTGTGGTTGACAATCTGCTCACCGGCAAAAAAAGCAACCTCGCTCGTTTTATGGACAAGATTGAGTTCATCGAAGCCGATATGGGCGATGAAAAGGTAGCTTGCTCAGCTATGCAGGATATTGATGTTGTTGTGCACCAGGGTGCTTTGCCCTCAGTGCCGCGAAGTGTTGATGATCCAGCCGCCACACACAGGCACTGTGTTGACGCTACTTTCACGCTTCTTTTGGCCGCTCGCGATGCCGGTATAAAACGATTTGTTTATGCGTCAAGCTCTGCTGCTTACGGTGATACGCCGACTTTGCCGAAGGTTGAAACTATGTCCCCAGCTCCCTTATCACCTTATGCAGTGGGAAAGCTCGTGGGCGAATACTATTGTTCTGTTTTCTATAATGTTTATGGATTGGAGACGATTTCGCTGCGGTATTTTAACGTTTTTGGTCCAAATCAGGACCCCGCCAGCCAATATGCTGCTGCGATTCCTGCTTTTGTGACAGCCATATTAAAAGACCAGCCGCCGACTATATACGGCGACGGCGAGCAGAGCCGGGACTTTACTTATGTTGATAACGTTGTCGAGGCTAATTTACTCGCTGCTCGAGCCAAGCAAACAAAAGGTGAAATTGTAAATATTGCCTGCGGCGAAGCCGTCACGGTGAACGCAATTATAGATATGATAAATGAAATCCTTGGCAAAGATATAAAGCCGATTTACGCTCCCGCCCGTCCCGGAGACGTAAAGCACTCCCTCGCCGACATCACTCTCGCTGAAAAACTAATCGGTTTCAAGCCGAAAGTCTCCTTCCGCGATGGTCTAAAAAAAGCAATAAACTGGTATCGTAAAAATCTACTGTGACATTGTTACGTTGTACGCGAGAAGATGCAACTGTTATCGCGGAGGCCAGATGCGGAACTGGCCGCTGCAATGAAGCAGACCCATTAAATACAGCATGCCGTCGTAGTAACGCCATTGCCCTGATGGTATAGGCGTATTCCACAGCTCCTCAACAAACATTTGTGCGCGCTGATGTGTCGCTGCCAGACTCGCCGCAGCGTTCATCGCCACCAAACCAGTCGAGTGGTCATCACTGAACTGGTTGCCATCAAGTGTGAACCGATTTCCATGAGTAGATATACCTTTCGACTCGAAAAACGCCTGCAGCCGGTCGCTCAACTGCCTCTCCCGAACATCCTTGGCCCACCATGCCCAATCCACGGACCAATTCATAGCAGTGCGCCACGCGTCGTATTGGAAACTGGCTTGCTGCCCTCCCCGTGTTGTGCCGTCGAAATTGGCATAGTTGGGGGCAAGGGCTGTGGCTGGATTCGTCACCTTCTGAAAGAAATCACGGCTCGTCGTGGCGACCTTTGTCCAGAAAGGCCGGTCCGCCACCGGACCCCACCGCGCCCACAACTCATAGAACGCAGGTAAATGGTAAGAGGGATCGGTGAAATTCGTATCCGGGGTGAACCTGACCATTGCCTGCTCGGCGGGAAACATCTCTCTGCCCGTTCGGGTGCCACGCGACGTAGGGCCGGTGATAAGCTCGCGGTGCACCATGTCTGTAAGAAGCCGGTCGGCCGCGGCCTGGTAATTGTATATACCATTGCCATTTCCCCAACGTCCCGCTGCAAAATAAAGTGACATTGCGAAATACTCTTCACCGTCCGGCGCCGGCATTTCATCATTTGGTGTGCCATTTGTCCTCATCGACCATGAGAAGAAGCCATAGGCAGGGTGGCTGGGTGAATCGTGATACATATACGTTTTCGCCCAATTCCACAAACGGTCAAATTCTGTTTTCTTGTTTAACTGAACGGCTATCATCATGCCATAAGACATTCCTTCGGAGCGTACGTCATTATTGCCGATGTCTTTGAGATAAGCCATATTGGGCTCAACCGGGTAGTACACTCGTTGCGTATCATTGTCCCCGTAGAATAATTGATTCCAGGCATTGTCTATTTTGGTTTTTATCTCTGATTGGGTTTTGCCCAATAACTCAGTAAAAAGATTTCGATATATTCCCGAATAATATGCTCCTTTTGGTTTTGAAGTTTGAGCAGAGTCGTTAGGTTCTGACGAGAGAGATTTGTTGACATGTATGAATATAATTAAAACAAATATTAGAATAAATATACCTAAGTTTTTCATAGTATTACCCTTCTCTTAGTCATATCCTGAGTCAAAAGGATTTCTTTTATTATCTCTTATCACCTTTTAATATTCCGGCCATGTTCAAGGCTAAGTTCTTTACTGTCTCTAAGCCCCACGAATCATTCTGTGCCTGTCCCGCGATGGTTGCACCTAAATGTGAATAGCTGGGGCCATCGCCGATTACCTGCATATTCATCTGAAGCAAAAACGTGTGAATATTTTGAAGAGTAATCTCCTGGCCTCCATTTCTGGAATTAGCACACGCTATCGCTCCGCCGATTTTGCCGCTCATCGGCAGGGGCTCACCATAACTGGGACGCATCACCACACATCTATCCATCATCGTTTTCAGCTGCCCTGAAACCATGCCAAAATATACCGGCGAGCCTATTAGTAGTCCGTGACACCATTTCATGGCATCTATAATTTGCGGCATATCATCTTCCTGATAGCATGAATTAGTTTTTTCACATTTGAAGCAGCCTATACACGGCTTGATGTTTTTTCCTGATAGTGATATGTATTTAGTCCTAAAGTCTTCTTGTTTTAATGCATTTAAAGCATATCGAACTACGTATGCAGTATTACCTTCCGCATGAGGACTGCCTGAAATGCCTAAGATATTCATATTATTCTCTAATTCTCATTTAAATAAATGCAATTATTTTTCAGACGCATCGGCTGGTTTGGCTGTCGGCGCTTTTAGATATCTTTGGGCGAACGTAAGGAACACCGGCCAGTTCGGGCCGGGGGTGTGCCCGCCGCTATGCTGGCGGAAAGCCACGTCGCCATCTATCAGCGGAGTCTCTATTGGGGGGAACTCGGTTGTACCAAGGTCCTTTTTGCCCAGGAGTTTATAGACCGGCCCGGCACCGGCTGCGGCCAGGAACATGCCCTTGGCGTCCACCCATCCATCACTATTGGTTGCGCCGGCGCTGATGAACACGGGGCGCGGTGAGCACAAAGCGACCAGCTCGTGAGAGTCCACAGGCAAATCGTTCCAGTTCAGCGGACCGGCGTATTTGAGGAAGTTGCCGGCCATCCAGTGGTACTCGCCCGTACCGGCGACGTTTTCCACTATCTCGCCCCAATTGCGGCGGTGAAGCTTGGCGCCACCTTCACCGGAGGAGCTGACAAAAGCGATAGCAAAACGCTGGTCATACGCCATGGCGACGATAGTTGCCTTACCGTAGCGTGAGTGCCCCTCAAGGCCGACTTGCTTAGCGTCCACGGATTTGTCGGTCTCAAAATAATCCAGGGCGCGGCTGGCGCCCCAGGCCCAGGCACGCAACGCACCCCAATCATCCGGCTTGCGGGGCTGGCCCTTGTTGCACAGGCCGATTATGCCTCGCGTCAGGCCAGCGCCGTTGTCGGCCTGAATGCTGTTGGGGGTGATAATGGCATAGCCCCAGCCCTTGGCAAGAACTTGTTGTTGCCAAGTGGGTCCGCCGCTGCCAAACGCGCCACGGTCGGCTCCTCTGGCGCCGCCAAATCCATCGAAACCGAACTCCATTATCACCGGCACCGGACCAGCCGCGTTGGCCGGGGTGGTCAGCGTCAGTTGGATGTCAACGGTAATGATCGGGTACAAGGAATTGTCAACGTGGCCTACAAGCTGTTTCGTGATGACCGGCACATCACCGTTCGTTTCATTAGTCGTGCCGGTGACTTCCCAATTCACCCTGGGTGTGTCCCTGGGGACTCGGCCATAGATTTCCCTGTCGAAATCCTCCACAATTTCTGGGCGGCGCTGATTCCACCACATCTCCACCGTCGTGACCTTCTGCCCGTTTTTCAATACCAGCGGGTCCGGCAGGTCCGGATAGGGATTGGCCTTGGACTCATCGTAATTGGCGTAATTTTCAGCTTGAGGATTCATACCATTTCTCCCCGGCCGCAGCGACGTGATATGCAGAAGATCCATCATCCTCTGATGATCCTGCTGGGCGGTTAGCTGCACCGGCGGAGGCAGACTGCTTGCATCCGGCTGTGTGCTCTCCTGTGCGAAGACATGGGATATAATCATAACGTTGATGAAAAGAAGACAAAATATTTTTTTCATTGTGCACCTCTTTCTGTAAATATCATTCATCTATTTTCTCCTCTCACCGTTGACCAATCTCCATATATTCAAAGGATTATCATCTTTAAGCTCATCCGGCAGCATATCATCCGGAAAATATTGGTAGCAAACCGGCCGGGTAAACCGGGTAATAGCTGCCGTACCAACAGAGGTGGAGCGACTGTCCGTCGTAGCCGGAAAAGGACCGCCATGAACCATAGCATGACAGACCTCGACGCCGGTTGGAAAACCATTGATAATCAGGCGCCCAGCTTTTCGTTCGAGAATGGCGATAAGGTCGGAATAGTCCTTAAGGTCTTCTTCTGTGGCGTGCAGCGTGGCAGTCAGATGGCCTTTCAGATTTTGGGCAATCTTTAGAAGCTCATTCTTGTTATTTGCCGTTATGATTAGTGTAGAAGGCCCGAAAATTTCCTCCTCAAGCATTTCATTGGATAAAAAATTCTGGGCAGTAGTTTGCAGTAAAGAGGGCGTACCCTGGCAGCCGGAACCATCTGCCTTATCCCGTGCCAAAAGCCGGACTCCTTTTTGGCTGCTCATCCTCTCGATCCCATTTTCATAAGCCTGATGAATCTTTGACGTCAGCATGGTTGCCGCAGAAACATCCTGAAAATATTCAGCAGTGACTTTTAGGAACTGCGCAGCGTCTTTGGATTCTTCCAAAATTACCAATCCGGGATTCGTACAAAATTGCCCGACGCCTAATGTTACGGATGCCGTCAATCCTTTTGCTATTTCTGCCGTTCTTTCACGCAAGGCGCCCGGCAGGATAAAGACAGGATTGGTGCTGCTCATTTCAGCATATACAGGTATTGGTTCAGGCCGTTGGGCTGCGGCATCGAAAATTGCCTTTCCTCCCTTAAATGAGCCTGTGAATCCAATGGCTTTGATTAACGGATGCTTTACAATAGCCATACCAACCATAGTTGATTGGCCATGCGCCATGGAGAATGTCCCGTCCGGCATGTTGGTTTTTTTAATAGCTTTCTGAATGGCATTAGCGACCATTTCACAAGTGCCAGGATGTGCCGGATGTGCCTTTACAACTACCGTACAACCTGCCGCCAGCGCTGATGTCGTATCTCCCCCTGCTACGGAAAAAGCCAGTGGAAAATTGCTTGCTCCAAAAATTCCGGCCGGGCCTAACGCATTTTGCATGCTTCTGATATCAGGTTTAGAAACAGGTTGTCTTTGAGGGTCAGCGGTGTCAATACGGGCATCTACCCATGATCCTTCCTTCAGAAGATTAGCGAATAGCTTCAATTGATTTACCGTCCTGCCCCTTTCTCCAATCAGCCTTTCTTTCGTTAATCCGGTTTCCTCACAACACCTTTGTATCAAACCATCACCAAGCTCAAGGATTTCATCCGCTATTGTTTCAAGAAACAAGGCCCGTTCCAGTCCGCTCTTTCTACTATATTCACAAAAAGCAATTTCAGCTTTAAGGATGGCGTCAGAGATTTCCTGCTGAGTGGCCTGGTAAAATTCGGGTGACATTTTTGCGCCGTTTTTAGGATTGACGGCTTGAAAAGTGACCTTCCCTTTTCCAGAGCGCTCGTTACCAATAAAATTTAGTCCTGTTAGCTCCATATTTTATTCTACTGTATTTACAAGAGTGCCTATTGGATTGATGGTAATAAGTATTTCATCATCGCTTTGCAGGTTAAAATCATTTGAGGGCACAATGCCGGTTCCCGTCAACAGCAAGCTGCCATGAGGAAAGGAACACTCCCGGTATAAATAGGACACCAATTCTTCCGGTTTTCTTTTCATCTGTTTTATGTCCACATTTCCTTCAAAAACCTTTACCTTTTTCCTTTTTATTTCCAAATATATAATAGTGTTTTTCGGTAGCGGGTCTTCCGTCACATAAATACATGGTCCAACGGCTGCGCATCCATCATAAGTTTTTGCCTGTGGAAGATAAAGCGGATTCTCGCCTTCTATGCTTCTGGAGCTCATGTCGTTGCCGATAGTATAACCTACAATCTTACCACTTGAGGTAATCATCAGGGTAAGCTCCGGCTCGGGGACGTTCCAGGTGGAATCCTTTCGAATTCTTACTTTTTTGCCGGGACCAGCTATCCGGTGTGACGTGGCCTTAAAGAATAATTCCGGACGCTCTGCTTCATATACACGGGCATAAAAATCCCCGCCTCCGGCAGTTTTCGATTCCTCCTGGCGACCTACCTTGCTTCGATTATACGTTACGCCGCTTGCCCATAACTCCTGCGATTGAATTGGCGCTTCTAAACCGAAATTTATTATACTTTGGCCGTTTTCAATTGGGTCCTTCGATGACGTTATCTGCTGCATCTTTCCAAACAGATTATCATCATTGACAAATTCGTCCCAGTTTTCGTCTTTCAATAAATACAGTATTGTGTCCCTTTCAAGGATGATGCCGTTTGTTACTTTATATATCTTCATTCTATAGTGTCCTATTTAACGATTGAATAACAAAGAAATACGAATAATGCGCCGGTTACACCTATTATAAATGTGCCGAGGCTATGTAACCTGTAACCGGTTTTCACATCCATACCGGATAATTGAGTGACCACCCAAAAGAAGCTATCGTTAGCGTGTGAAAAAACTTCCGAACCAGTTCCAATAGCCATGACAACCATGGCTTTCTCAATTCCGGTAACAAAACCTAATGCGCTCATCATAGGCGTCATAATAGAAGCAGTTGTTATTAATGCTACCGTGGATGATCCTTGTGCCGATTTGATAGCTGCAGATAAAAGAAATGGAAGCCAGATGCTCATGTTAGTATCAGTCAGCGTCTCTCCGAGCAGCTTGGCAATTCCCGAATTCTGCAAAACTTTACCAAAAATTCCTCCAGCCCCGGTTATTAATATGATATTAGATGAATTCTGCAAGACCTTTCCAACCAATCCCGAAGTCGAAAGCATCTCCAAGTCCAGTATTTTAGGCAATAAAAGTGCCAGGAACATTCCAATGAGCAGGGCAATAACCGGCTCTCCTATAAATGATATAAATTTGACTACCTGAGAATTGAGGGAACCTTCGAATAGATTTACAACTGATTTAAGTATGATCAAAATGATAGGTACAATAACAGGAAGGGAAGATTTTAATACTCCTGGTGCATCTTTCGAAAGAGCATTTATATCGGAATCCGACATTTCCGGGTTCGGATCAATATAGGTTCTGGATGCATATTTAGTTGCAAAAATGATTGCGACGACCAGCTCAACCGCTGCCGTTAACAATCCTAAAATCATAACTAATCCTAAATCAGCGCCCAATATGCCTGCGGCAGCAATGGGACCAGGTGTCGGCGGTACAAGCGTATGTGTAGCTGTAAGACCAAGACTCAAAGCAATTGCAGAGCCGGCAAGGGAAATACCAGCTTTTTTAGACAGACTTTTGTTAATGGGGGAAATAAGTAAAAATCCACTATCGGCAAATACCGGAATTGAAACGAAATAGCCAATGATTCCCATGGCTGCCGGAACTCGCTTGTTACCAATAACCTTGAGCACTTTCCCGGCGAGGGCGAACGCTCCGCCTGATTTCTCTAAAAAAGCTCCTATGATAACGCCCAGCACAATAATTAAGCCGATCTTTCCTAACGTCTCGCCGAAACCCTCATTAATCGAGCTTACAATTACATTTAAAGGCATGCCCGTAAGAAATCCATACATTAGGGCTACAAGAAGGAGGACAAGTAAAGGATGTATCTTCAGCTTGGATGTCAGAAAAATAATTAAAATGACACTAATAAAAAGATAAATGACTGCCATATTAATGACGATAAGTTTCCACTTAATATCAACAAATTTTAGAGTCTATAACAGAATGAGTAATACGGATTGTTGCATGTCACTCCCGCGCAGGCGGGAGTCCAGAACAAACCTTAAAAAAATGGATTCCCGCTTTCACGGGAATGACAGGCGTAGATTCCATTTCATTTTGTTAGTACCTCTTAATAATCAGTGTAAATCCCTTTCGACATCAGATCCTGAATTTCCCAATAATATATCTAAGTCTGCGCCTTTGTCGGCTTGTTGTACATGATCCAAGTAAATGCGCACATAACCTCGCTCCGCCAGGGGTTTCAGCGGTACCCAGGCAGCTTTGCGCCTTTTCAACTCTTCGTTTGAAACATCCAGGTTTAGTGTGCGATTGGCGACGTCCAGCTCAATCATGTCACCATTTTTGACAAGAGCCAGCGTGCCTCCGATAGCTGATTCAGGTGATATATGCAGCACAACAGTTCCATAGGCCGTGCCACTCATTCTCCCATCTGAGATCCGAACGACATCTTTTACTCCTTTAAGAATCAATTTTTCTGGCAGGTCAACATTGCCTACTTCGGGCATCCCGGGGTATCCTTTTGGGCCAACCCCTTTAAGCACGATTACACATGTCTCGTCAATATCCAGGTCGGGGTCATCAATTCGCTCATGATAGTCCTCTATACTTTCAAACACTACAGCCCTTCCCCTGTGCTTCATCAGTTCAGGTGTTGCCGCGGACGGCTTTATCACAGCCCCATTTTCACATAAATTACCTTTGAGCACTGCAATGCCGGCCTTTTGTTTTAGGGGTTTATCAATACTGGCAATCACATCACGGTCATAACATTCAGCTTTTGCATTATTCTCTTTCAGGGTCTTTCCATTCACTGTGATGACATTCTGATGGAGACGGTCTCCAAGCTCCTTGAGCACAACGGGCAGTCCGCCTGCATAAAAGAAATCCTCCATCAGGTATGTTCCAGAAGGCATCAGGTTCACTAATAATGGGATGTCACTGCCGATTTTATCGAAGTCTTCCAGCTCTAACTTTACTCCAATCCTGCCGGCTATTGCCAACAGATGAATTACAACGTTTGTTGAGCCGCCGACAGCCGCATTGACGATTATGGCATTTTCAAATGCCTTTCTCGTAAGTATTTTGGATAATGTCAGGTCTTTTTTGACCATCTCAACAATTTGACGTCCTGATAAATGGGCCATCACCTTTTTTCTTGAATCAACTGCCGGAATTGCAGACGCACCCGGCAGCGTAAGACCCATAGTCTCTGACATGATGGCCAGAGAGGAAGCGGTTCCCATTGTATTGCAATGTCCACTGCTTCTGGCAGCGCATATCTCAGCCTCTAACATATCTTCTTTGGAAAAAGCACCTGCTGTTTGTTTTTCCTTAATCATCCAGTTAAATGAGCCGGAGCCTATCAACTCGCCTTTAAGCCTGCCGTTGAGCATCGGCCCGCCTGGGACTATAATTGTTGGTAAATCAACGCTGCAAGCCCCCATTAAGGTGGATGGCGTTGTTTTGTCACAACCGGTTAAAAGAACCACTCCATCCAGCGGGTTTGCCCTTATGGATTCTTCCACGTCCATGCTGGCCAGGTTACGAAACAGCATGGTAGTGGGACGCATAATGGTCTCACCCATAGATGTCACGGGGAATTCGAGTGGAAAGCCGCCCGCCTCCGCCACGCCTCTTTTTACAATTTCAGCAAATTCCCTTAAGTGACCATTGCAAGGCGTTAGCTCAGACCATGTATTGCATATACCAATAACGGGACGTCCCCGAAAATAATCATCAGGATAACCCTGGTTTCTTAACCATGAGCGGTGTATAAATCCCATTTTGTCCGAGCCACCAAACCATTTTTGACTTCTAAGCATTTTCCTTCCTTCACCTTAGATAACAGTTAGTAGGCAATTTTAATAAATTGTAATGATCCGTGCCAGTAATCATTATTTATTTCCATTCAACAAATCGTTCACCGCATTTACAAGAAATATATAACTGGCTCCTACACCGATAACATATTCATTCTCTCCCCATAAAAAGGGCCAGTCTTCTTTGTTCTCAGGGAAATCAGGTTTTAAAATAAGAACTCCCGGAACGACACCGCCAGCTATAAATGAATAATCAGCCCGATTGTTTCCATAAGCAACTTTTTTAGAATCCGTTCCAACACCTGAAACAAATGAAATACTGGAACCGGGATGGCAGCCATAAATATAATTTAATCCCCGATAAATATATTCAGGGTCAATAATTTCAGGAAAAGCCTTATGCAAAATATAATTCGTTACTGCCGAACCAATGACCCAGCCGCTTCCGGCCCAGCCGCCTGTTGAAATAGGAACTCCAAAAGGATTTTGTTCGTAAAACTTGTCGAGCTGTCCTTTGTAAGTTCTAACCAGAGCCTCTAATTTTTTTGAGTATGACTCATCCATATAAGGCATTGCTTGCACCGCTAAAGCGGCATTAAAACCGAATCCTCTTTCAATGGTCGGCCACAGCTCGCTTATCCTGTTTGCATATTGAGCTTCTTTTGTGCATATCAAAAGCTCAACAGCAGCTTTAAGCTCCTCTTGCTGTAATAGGCCTCCGGTAGTATTGCCATAGCGAAATAAATTCGGCTCATGGCTGTGCTCTTCATTCCATACTTTTTTAGCGGTAGCTAAACATTCATCGGCTAAATCGTTATTGTATCCGCGTAAAGCCCGGCTGGCGGCTGCTAAAGCGGCGATGGAACCATAATTTAGCGGAGTCGATTTGCTTGTAAATGCCCATCTGTCGTCAAAAGTACCGCTTGCGAAACCATCAGATTCATAGTTACCCAGCTTAGGGTTGTAAATCAAGTTGTCGGTTATGGTTGATGCGTCACCAAGATGAGTATATTGAGAGAGATTAGAAACGATGAGGCCGCAAATAGCGTGACCAACCGCTCTATGCTGGGCTATAAGAGCCAGTGTGCCATGTTCTATTTGCTGAAGCAGGTCGGGTACGCCGTCAGGGTGATGAATATCCACGAAACGTCTTTTCTGATCAATAGTAGTTTCATCCCTTTCTATACGGAACGTTTCCCAGGTTTGAACCATACTCAACAATGTGGAATAGTGTGTTTGAGTCCGAAGGTCAAAATCTCCGGCATCGAACCAGCCCCCGACGTTCAATCCCGGGATATGCTCCCCCGGCTTATAGGGAGTATCGGTTGTGGGTCCCTGGGCATACAAATCAAAATGTTTGTGATTTATCGGGGCCTGCAACGCATCATCGAGATGGGCTGCGCCGTGCCAAACGCGATACGCTTCGTTGACAAAGACATGGTCCATCTGCACCGGGAAGAATACATCAAGGGTTGGATGCCAGGCATCTTCAAAAATATCTGCTGCAATTCTAAATGGCTCCGTGCGTATGTCACCATATTCAATAACGTATAGCCCACTTTCCTTGACTGGTGTAAAATCAAAGGTGGAATAATTATACCTGAGATATTTACCCCACTTTTTTAACCGGCCTTTATATTTTTCCGCGAATTTGCCATCCTCTGTGACTTTTAGCAAGCGAGCTGTTGTGAGAGGATTATCATTTTTGTCGAGCTCTATGACTGCAACCTTCTTTTGTTTAGGATGATATCCAACCTGCGAATGAGCAATCATTGGCGGCCGCGTCCAATTGGGAATCGTATTGGCCGAGAGGGACCACTCGATAACTTTGCCGGATTTACCTGCAGGAAGGAGGCTGCGCACTACGAACCAGCCGTTTTGGGCTTTATTACGGCCGTCAAACATCAAAAGCTCACAATCTTTAGCTTTTATGGTGACACGCCGAGAAGGGTCTTCGGGGGCGAGGACCAGGATTTTACCTGTCACGATGGGTTTTGGCTCTACAATACCCATCTTGTCCAATGCCATTGGACCACCAGGATAGAGCGGGAAAATACCACTTTTATCGTCCATCAGATATGTTTTTTTAAAATATGCTGACGGGAGAAATTCTAAATTAAAACCAGCACGGCCTTCGAGCGCCTGGGGAAGCGGCTTTTCAAGATTTACACTAAGAAGTATCCCTTCATTGCGTGCCTCAGCTTTTATCATAAAATCAAAGTCATAATCAGGATAAGCTAAAAATGCTTCAATACTGTTATTATCTTTATTCACCTTGCGTTCTACAAATTTAGGAACGGGGTCCCATTGTTCAGGTGTCGGATTTAGTCTTACGTCACCATTTGTTGCCGTTCGCACCTCGTGATGAATAATTTCAATGCCGCTCATCTTGGAATCGCTAAAGTTTTCATTATACAAATTACTGAAAACCAGCACATTGAGCCCGCGCGTCTCAAAATAATCGAGATTATTCAGCTTTAAATCACCATCGGCAGAATGGATTTGGGTGCAGCCGGTAAATAAAAAGACAATCGCTGCATTTAACAAAGTCGTTGCCATCAATTTGTTTTTAAGAGAAATTTTATGAGCATTCATTATTTTTTCCAGAAATAGATTACTGCTTTGTCGCAGGTAATTTGAGAAGTTGTCATTGCGAGACCACCTTAGGTGGCCGTGGCAATCTCCTAAATCAAATGTCAGTGATTGCTTCGCTTCGCTCGCAATGACATATATCATTTAAGCTGCGACAGAATAATATAGATTGAGGTTTATATTACACTGCACTTTCCAAAAAGTGATTTATTAGGCAGCCAGTTTTATCAGCTTATAAACTTGTGGTGAGCCTGCCGAATCCAACCGGCGCACGATTCTTGACAGTCGTCAGACAAGTTTTCGAGTATCTTCCGCTCCCTAACGGTCGCGGCTCTGTTATCAATCGAAAATCGTCAATCGACAATCGACAATCGTCTTACCGCTCCCTAACGGTCGCGGCTCTGTT
>CAZRNB010000030.1:0-26662 GCA_964601355.1 uncultured Pirellulales bacterium | reverse complement strand
CTTCGATCATATCCACATCAAGATAATTATACGCCAGCACCGCGCAGCCGACAGGCGCTATGCCGATAGTTCTGCCGCGTATGCCCAGCTCATCGATTGTCTCAGCTATCAAACGATGTGCGATTCCGTGTCCACAGCCGGGACAATAATGCGTTACGCAATCCTTAAATGTGGGCGTTCGTGTAAATACAGTTTTCATAGCTTTCAAAACGACTCTGAACGTCATTGTGAGGAACGAAGTGACGAAGCAATCTCCGAGATTTGCCGGTTAAAGATTGCCACGCCCTCACTTTGTTCGGGCTCGCAATGACATTTACATTTTCCCTTTTAATCTTTGGATTCTTTCGTTTTTTTTCCTGGTATTGTCAACTGTTTGATTTTATCAAGAATCTCATCAACTGTCGGTATTCCGCCGCCTGGCCTCCCATAAAATAATACCGGTGCTTTCCCAGCAACAGCCAATCTTACGTCCTCGACCATCTGGCCGAGACTCATCTCCACCGTCAGGAATATCCGAAACTCTTCAGCGGCTCTACTGATTTGCTCGGTGGGAAACGGCCAGAGTGTGATAGGACGTATCCAGCCTACCTTGATTCTTTCTTCTCTTGCTTTATCCACTGCGCCTCGGACGATTCTCGCTGCGATGCCATAAGCAACTACGATAATTTCAGCATCTTCAATCTCATATTGTTCGCAGAGCACTTCGTTTTTCTGGATTTGCTCATACCTGGCCTGTAGCTTAAAGTTTAGCTCCTCCAGCACTCCTTCGCCGAGCCATAATGAACGGACGATATTTTGCGGTCGGCCATTTGCCCCGGTTAAAGCCCAATCCTTTGGGGGCAGTTGTGAGTTTTTAGTTTTAAGTTTTGAGTTTTTCGGCAAGACCACTGGCTCCATCATTTGGCCCACTATGCCGTCAGCCAGGACGACGACAGTCATCCGGTATTGGTCGGCCAAGTCAAACGCCAATGGCATACAATCAACCAGCTCCTGGACGCTGGATGGCCCCAGGACGATGGTACGATAATCTCCATGTCCTCCGCCGCGAGTGGCCTGGAAGTAATCGGCCTGTGATGGTGCGATGTTACCTAAGCCCGGGCCGCCTCGCATAACATTGACCACCACAGCCGGCAGCTCTGCCCCAGCCAGATAGCTAATACCTTCCTGCATCAGGCTGATGCCGGGACTTGATGAGCTTGTCATAGCCCTTTTGCCTGTGGCTGAGGCCCCAAATACCATGTTGATCGCCGCCAATTCGCTTTCGCTCTGGATAAAGATGCGGCCTTCTTCGGGCATTCGTTGGGACATATAGGCGGTGATTTCATTTTGCGGCGTAATTGGATAGCCGAAATAAGCATCGCAGCCGGCAATGACAGCCGCTTCCGCGAGTGCCTCATTGCCACACATTAACACCCTGTCATCCACTATTCTTCCTTGCTGTGTTACTTCCGCACAAGCAGAAATATCTTATATTTTATTTCTTCGGACTTCCGCTTGCACAGGATTGAGATTTCAATTTTTCCTTGTTCGGCATGATAGTATTTATCTCGATTGTGCCGTCGTCCTCACGATATACCTCGATTCCCACCTCCGGGCAGACAATGGCGCACATTGCACAGCCGGTACAATCACTTTTATTAACTGGCTGGGCAGGAAAATAGCCGGCTTTGTTTGAGCATTTAGAAATAATGATGCCATTCTTTGGGCATACTGATACACACAGCCCGCAGCCTTTACACCGTTCGATATCAATAATTATTTTGCCAGCCATTTTCATGTGGCACGGGCTTCCAGCCCGTGAAGGCACGGCCAATGGATTCGACAAGTAGCTTAGCCACAAGCTCGCCACAAGGATAGCCATGCCACTAAGTAATCATCGCATTTTAACAAAACTGAATACCAGTGTAAAGTTAATAAGCAAATTATAAATGTCCCCAAGGCGAATCCGCGATAAAATGCCGCACCCCACGTAAAACGCCGTGCTACGGCAGGCTCCGCCCTGACGAGTGGGGTTAAATAAAAACGTATTTAGAAACCCCCAGTTTCGTACGTATTTAGCCAGAGGAAAAACCATCCCCAAAGCCTTCGGCTTTGAGGCTGCCACCCAATAAAATTGACAAAGAAAGGGTGGCAGCCCCAAGCGTGGGACTCCAGCAATGCTGAGTCCGAGTTTGGGGATGGCCTTCGATAATATGTGGCTAAACACACACCCAGTTTCACTGGGGGTTTCCTTTCAATCAAAGTACTCGTCATTAGGGTCGAAAGGTGGAATAACAATATTTGCGATTCGCATCCTTCCTATGGCACGATGCCGACAGCCGGGTTTAATAAGGACAGCAGTCAACGGCTTTACAGGTACCATTTTGCCGTCAAGCTCAAGGGAGCCATTACCCTCGAGAATAAGGTAAATCTCGGTCAGCTTTTTATGATAGTGCGTCCGGGCATCATCCGTGATTTCGACTATGTGCAGCGTCGCTGCCGAATTATCAGGACTGACAAACGCCCGTTGTATATAGCCGCAGGAGCATTTCAGGACATCTATTTCATCGAAATGTGCAATCATATAATTTGCCATGTTCTATCCACCAAAAAAGTCTATTGAATTCTTAATAATCTTTTTGTATATTCTGTCGAAGTACAGCAATTTAATCAATATCCTATAGTGTTTATACGGGAGCTGTTACAATGAGTTCGAAAGCTAACGCAATTGTGGCACAATCCGGAGGCCCTACTACGGTAATTAACTCAAGCGCCTGCGGCGTAATCCAGGAAGCAAAAAAATCAGGCAAAATCGGTAGTGTGATAGGTGCGGTCAACGGCATCTTAGGCGTCCTGAAGGAAGATTTGTTCAACCTATCGGCTGAAAGACCTGAAGCAATCGAGGCGCTTAAGCAAACACCCGCAGCGGCCTTCGGCTCATGTAGATTCAAATTAAAATCGCTGCAGGATTCCAGGGCAGACTTCGATAGAGTTCTGGATGTCTTTAAAGCCCATAATATTCATTACTTTTTCTACGCCGGTGGCAATGACTCAATGGACACCGCTGACAAGGTCAATAAACTTGCTTCAGACGCCCACTACGAGCTTATTTGTATTGGTATTCCCAAAACGGTCGATAATGACCTTGCATTTACCGATCACTGTCCGGGCTATCCGAGCGTGGCCAAATATGTCGCCACCTGTGCTATGGAGGCCGGCCGTGATACCGAAGCTCTATATACGGCCGATACCTGCACAATTTTAGAAGTAATGGGAAGGAACGCCGGCTGGATTGCTGCAGCAACAGGACTGGCGCACCGCAGTCCCGAAGATGCACCGCATCTCGTTTATATGCCGGAGGCAGCTTTTTCATTCGACAAGTTTGTTAGTGACGTCCAGGAAGTGCTGAAGGAATTTGGCAGGGTTTTTATCGTTGCAGGCGAAGGCCTCAAGGACGACAAAGGCCAATACGTCACCGCTGACTCCGGGGCTTTCAGCAAGGATAGCTTCGGCCACGTCCAGCTCGGCGGCGTTGCCGATATGCTAAAGGCTGTTGTTGAAAAAGAGGTGAAAATAAAAGCCCGATGGAATAAGCTCGGCACTAACCAGCGTAGCGCGATGCACTTTGCATCCCTTACCGACGTCAAAGAGGCGTATATGTGCGGCAAAATGGCCGTCCAGTATGCACTAAAAGGTATCAACGGCAAGATGGTGACATTAGTGCGCGAAAAAGGCCGTCAATATAAATGTACCACGGGCCTGGCCGACCTAAGAGACGTCGCAAACGGCGAAAAGAAAGTACCCAGAGAATTTATAAATGAGAAAGGCAATCACATCACAAAGGCGATGCGTGATTATTTAAAGCCACTGGTTCAGGGCGAAGCGCCGATAAAAATCGGCGACGATGGCCTACCCGTATTTATGCGGTTTAAACGAAAACCGTTGGAGAGAAAAATTCCGAAATATCTGTAATAAATCCATTGTTTAGCCGTCGCCGGCACGGCGACGGTTTATTCCTAAAAGGACCAATGAAAATGAACGATCTGTTTGACATCAAAGGTAAGGTTATCGTCATTACAGGTGCAGGCGGAGTCTTGTGCAGCACAATGGCCAAAGCGCTCGGCCAGGCCGGTGCTAAAATCGCCGTGCTTGACTTGATCGAAGATGCTGCAAAAAAAGTTGCCGATGAAATCAAATCTAAAAAGGGTTGGGCCATCGCCGTTAAATGCAATGTGCTTGATAAAAAGACTCTACAGGATGCCAAAGAAAAAATTGTGGCCGAGCTTGGTCCGGTGGACGTGCTTATTAACGGCGCCGGCGGCAACAAAAAAGATGCCACCACCTCGCCGGAACTTTCTTTTTTCGATTTGCCGAGCGAAGCAATCCGGTTTGTCTTCGATCTGAACTTTATCGGCACGCTGCTTCCAACGCAGGTCTTTGCCAGAGACATGGCTGAAAAAGGCGCAGGCGTAATACTGAATATCTCCAGTATGAATGCCTTTCGCCCCTTAACAAAAATCCCCGCGTATTCGGCCGCCAAGGCAGCCGTGAGCAATTTTACGCAATGGCTGGCGGTGCACGTTTGTCAGAATTACTCAAAAGATATTCGCGTCAATGCAATTGCGCCGGGGTTTTTCCTGACCGAGCAAAACCGATTTCTTTTGACCGATGAAAAAACAGGCAAGCTGACCGACCGTGGAAAGACTATTATCAATCATACGCCGATGGGCAGATTTGGCCAGCCGGAAGACCTGATCGGAACGGTTATGTGGCTATTAAGCGATGCGGCAAAATTTGTCACCGGAATAGTAGTGCCTGTCGATGGTGGATTTTCGGCTTTTAGCGGGGTATAACAAATGAATTGATGATAATTGTTAATATATCTTCAGCAGAAATAAAGACTTTTGTACCTGTAAAGCAAGATGCGAAAAGTCATTTAGGAATTAACGCATAAAGTATTTGTTTGTAAAATCGAAGTCTGATAATTCGACATGAATAAATAAGAGATGAACACATCTATCTTATTATTAGGAATAATAATTCTGGGATCTCTAATGGTCTTGCTTCTCACTTTTCTTCCTCTACTTCAGCCACGTAAACAAAAATCTATGGAAAAAGAACTGGTAAGTGCGGATAAATATGATCTTGGTAGTGAAAGTGTAGAAACATACGTTGTGCAAAATGACCCCCTTCTTTTTGTTCTGTCACGTATTCCTTGGGGACTTATGGGACAGTATATTGTGGTGACAGCATGCGGTGGAGGAATAGTTGTTGCTCTATCTGTGTTTGAGGGCACATTCTTTCCCAACGAATCATTGAAGGGGTGTCTTAGTTATAAGCCGGGTTTCTGGCTATGCTGGTTCGTAGTGATTCCTATGGGTTTGATTCTTGTCCTACGCTATTTAAGGGCATTGCCAAAAGCAATCAACATACTACAAAAGGGCAAGAATCCCATAATTAAGTATCTACGAATACCATATCGGAATCGTCGAGTATTTGAAAACTGGTCTCTTACTACTTGGACTTTCATCATTGTCTTCTTTGTAACCTATTCGTTCCAAGAACATCAGAACCGTGGGCTGAATGAAAACAGTTGGGGGCTGATTGATGGGCAACCAACGGCATCAAAGATGTATTTTACAATTGCTTGTGCAGTACTGATTAGCAGTCTAGCACTGACAACGCGAAAGATGTTTTATAATATTTTATTCTTGCGAAAAACTTTTTCAAATTGCAAATTGAATCTTAATATTTTAGACCATCATAGATGTGGTGGTCTAGCGCCCATCGGGTCTTTCTGTCTTAGTTCAGTATGGATTGTTACATGCATCGCAGTTACTATAATCGTGGCTATGGCCGCACGTACGGTATATCAGGGACAATCCTTATTTAACTTTCAAACTTGTGTTACACTCACTTTTTTCCTTCTTCTGGCGCCTATCGTTTTCTTTGGGCCAGCCGTAATAGTCAGAAGTTCAATAATAAGGGAAAAGAAGGTATTATATGATTATTTTGAACATAAATTGAAAAAACTTCAGAATGAACTAGGAGCACGAATACCCTCTGAAGAAGATAAGAGGAAATTAAAAGATTTGGAAGAGCACCTCGAACGCATTGAGGCTGTTTCTCTTTGGCCGTATAGTCAAAAAGTTCTGCGAGTTTTTGGTATGCAGCTTACGATTGCGCTTGCCAGTGCACTCATTGTCAAAGCAATCGCTGTCATACTTAAGCGATTTTGCTAACCTTTCAAAAATCTATATGATTTACTCTTTAAGATTGATTCAGGTATTATTAAATAAATTTTTTAAAAAAGAGTGGTTACTTTTGAATAAGGTGATTCTTCCTTGGCATTGGATTGGCTAACTATTTTTTTAAAATAAAAATCTGAAAAAGAAAAAACCTGAGACGAATTTAGGAAATTGATTATAATGCATCTTATGATAAAAGACTGCGAATTTTTGTGATTAAAGATTCCTATTATTAATATATTAGGAAAATTTTGGGGTAATTTAAAAATTATACTGGCAGGGAATAATTTATGGTAACAAGTGTCCATTTACTTGTAGGAGCCGCTATTGGTAAAGCAATAGGAAAAGTGTATGTTGCTATACCAGTTGCTATAATTTCTCATTATCTACTTGATGCGATACCACATTACAACCCCAAGCCCGTTAAGTCATTCAAAGAAAAGGGATTACGGGGGGCTAACAAAAAAGATCTTCTCCTGAAAGCTCTGGAGCCATTAATAGGCATAGGTTTGCTTAGTTATCTTATTTATTTTAAAAATAACTCAAATCTAATAATGGTTACCGGGGCATTCTTTGGTTGGCTGCCAGAACTCCTAACATTTCTAGACTGGAAATTTAATATCAATTGCCGTCCGACATTAATTAAGAAGTTTGAGATATCTTGTCATCGACATGTTTCCTTTTTCATAGGAACAATTCCACAAGTCATTATAGCCTTACTTGCAATGATTTACATTCTAAAATAAGAGATATTGATAATAGATTAGGAGAATAAAATGGCTGATGTTGACCCAGCAAGGTCTTTGAAGGAATTTAAGCCGAAGTATAAATTTTTTGTCGGCATCGATTCGGACGGCTGCGCCTTCGATACGATGGGAATTAAGCAGCGAGAGTGTTTCTGTCCGTGGATGATTGGTTACTTCAGCCTGCAGCCGGTGGCCCAAGCTGCACGGGAATGCAAGGATTTTGCCGACCTTTTTTCTAAGACCCGTGGAGCCAATCGGCATAAAACAATTAAGCTAATCCTGGCGGACCTTTTGCCCTCGCATCCAATGGTCAAGTCCAGAAAATTTAAGGTTCCACAGTTTCCGCACTATTTTGCCTGGGTCGATGACCCGAAAAGTGTGCTGAGTAACGAAGGTCTTAAAAAAGCAATCAAAGAAGCTAAAGACACGCAGGCCAAAAAAGAGCTGGAGCTTGTACTACAATGGAGCGAGAAGGTCAACTGGGCGATTGAGGAAATCGTAAAAAAGATGCCGCCTTTCCCGTATGTGCGGGAGAGTCTGGAAAAAATAAAACCTTTAGCTGACGTAATTGTTGTCTCAGCCACGCCGGGCGCCGCTCTTATACGCGAGTGGGAAGAACACGACATCGCCAGGTACGTACAAGTTATAGCTGGGCAGGAGATGGGAACAAAGGCCCAGCATCTTGAGTATGCTACTAAGGACAGATACGAAAAAGACCACGTTTTGATGATTGGTGACGCGCCTGGCGATATGAAAGCCGCGAGGGCAAATAATGCACTGTTTTATCCGATAAATCCGGGTGATGAGGACCAGTCCTGGAAGCGATTTTACGATGAGGCTTTTGACAGATTCATTAAAGGCAGATACGCCGGCAAATATGAAGAAAAACTGATCGCGGAATTCAACGCTTGTTTGCCTGAAACGCCGCCCTGGAAGACTCGTGCTACGTAGCGAAGCTACTTCGCAGAGTAGCAAGTGATGATGAATAGATGGTGATAGAAAGACAAAACAAAAATAGTAGTGTCTCGAATGATGAAGCTCGCGAAGCAATTGGGCAGTTCTTTGCGCAGAACGACTATACCGGCAAAAAAATTCTACTAATAATCCCGGACAACACTCGCTCCGGCCCGATAGGAGCGATTTTCAAAATTATATATGAGTTTCTTGAGCAAAAGGCAAAGGCCATTGACTGCCTTATTGCGCTGGGGACACATCCGCCACTGACCGAGGAACAAATCTGTAAAAGGCTGGATATAACGCTCAATGAACGACGCAGAACATACGCACGCGTGAAATTCTTCAATCACGATTGGCAGGACCGCAGAACTTTTAAATCCATCGGCACAATCACCGCTGACGAAATCGAGCAAATAAGCGATGGCCTATTTCGCGAAGAAGTCGATGTAGCAATCAATAAATCGATTTTTGAATATGATGAATTTTTCATATTAGGGCCGGTGTTTCCGCACGAGGTGGTTGGCTTTTCCGGGGGACATAAATATATCTTTCCTGGAATTGCCGGGGAGAAAATCATAAACTTCTTTCACTGGCTCGGCGCCGTTATTACAAATCCCGTTATAAACGGCAATAAGTGGACGCCAACCCGCCAGGTAGTCGAAAAAGCCGCTTCGTTTATAAAAATACCGCGAAAATTATTTGCCATCGTCGCCGTAGAAAATAAGCTAAAGGGAATATTTATTGGCGATTGCATTCAGGCATGGGAAAAGGCCGCGGATTTATCTAAAGACATTCATATCGTTTATAAAGATAAGCCATATAAAACCATTCTCGCCATCGCACCAGAGATGTACGATGATATTTGGACGGCCGGCAAGGCTATGTATAAGCTCGAGCCGGTAGCCGCTGACGGTGCGACGCTGATTATATATGCCCCGCACATAACGGAAATATCATATACACACGGCAAAATCTTAGATAAAATCGGCTATCATACGCGGGATTATTTCCTCAAGCAGATGGAAAAATTTAAAGATATTCCGAGGTCGTCGTTGGCACATTCCACGCACGTTAAAGGCATCGGCACTTATTACAACGGCGTTGAAAAGCCTCGGATTAACGTGGTTCTCGCAACCGGTATCGGCAAAGAACGCTGCAAAAAAGTGAACCTCGGCTATATGAATCCTGCTGATATAAACATAGCCTACTACGAAAATAGAGAGGATGAAGGAATTTTAGCTGTTCACCACGCTGGCGAAACATTATATAGATTATCGAATGGATTTATCCCTACTGTCCCTAAAGAATAATCAAAAAAGTGCTTTATGCGATCAAAAAATGGTAATATTTCCGTCATTGCGAGGCCTGAAAGGCCGTGGCAATCTCAATTGACCGAAAAGATGAGATTGCTTCACTTCGTTCGCAATGACATCCATCATTCAAGATGTGACAGAGTAATAGCCTGCAAAAGAGAAAATATAACATAATGTCAGACGACCTGAGTAAAAAACCTATCAATATTGAACGTTTGGCCGAGAAAGCATTACAGGACAAAGGCCTTCTGGCAGAACTGCTGGAAAAGCTCTGGTCAAAGGAAGAAACGATCAGATATAACAGCCACAAAGTTCTATGTTTAATAAGTCAAGAACATCCAAGAATCTTATACCCTCAATGGGACTATTTTGCCCAATTTCTGGAAAGCGATAATACTTACCACAAGCTAAGTGCGATCCATATTTTAGCAAATCTGACCAAAGTCGATACAAGAGGCAAATTTGAGAAAATGTTCGACCGGTTTTACGGGCTGCTTGATGACAAAAGCTTTATAACAGCGGCATACCTTGCAGGTGCCTCCGGGAAAGTTGCCAAGGCCAAGCCAAAACTCCAGACCAGGATAACAAATAGATTATTTGGCATAGATAAAACACACCATGACCCGGAACGCAGGGAATTAGTAAAAGGTTATATTATTGAATCATTCAAAGAGTATTTTGAAGAAGCCAAAAATAAGAAGAAAATAATAGAATTTGTTAAGAAACAATTGAAAAGCAAAAGTCCCCGAACTAAAAAGATAGCAAAAGATTTCATAGAACGGCTGAACAAATTAACAGACAAAGCGAACAATCACAGAAGGAGTACCACAAAATGTCAAAAGCAGATATTGGCCTGATTGGCCTGGCAGTAATGGGAGAAAACCTTATCCTGAACATGGAAAGCAAGGGCTTTATGGTAGCCTGCTACAATCGCACGATATCGAAAGTGGATGATTTTATAACCGGCCGGGCAAAAGGCAAAAACATCATCGGATGTCACTCTATTGAAGAGTTTATCGACAGCCTCAAAAAGCCGCGCAAAATTATGCTGATGGTAAAAGCCGGTAAGCCCGTTGATGAGTTTATTGAGCAGCTTCTGCCGGCTATGGAAGATGGTGACATCATCATCGACGGCGGCAACTCGCACTTCCCAGATACCATCCGCCTAACCGCGTACGTCGAAAGCAAACGCAAGCTCTACATCGGCACCGGCGTCTCCGGCGGTGAAGAAGGGGCACTAAAAGGCCCATCAATTATGCCCGGCGGCTCGCCGGCGGCCTGGGAACATATAAAACCCATATTCCAAAAAATCGCAGCCAAAGCCCCAGACGGCCAGCCGTGCTGCGAATGGATGGGCGAAAACGGTGCAGGCCACTTCGTCAAGATGACGCACAACGGCATCGAATACGGCGATATGCAGATGATCTGCGAGACGTATCAATTGATGAGAGACGGCCTGGGCATGACCAACCAGGAAATGCACGATTGTCTGGCCGAGTGGAACAAGGCTGAGCTTGGCTCATATCTTATTGAGATAACCCGTGACATCCTTGCCTACAAAGACGAAGAAGGAAACGCGGTCATCGATCTTATCTTGGATACCGCCGGCCAGAAGGGAACCGGCAAGTGGACCGTCATTGAGGCACTGAATCTCGGCCAGCCCCTGACGCTCATCGGTGAGGCAGTCTTTGCTCGCTGCCTTTCGGCTATAAAAGAAGAACGCGTCGCGGCATCGAAGGTGCTTAAGGGACCAAAAGCAAAATTTAGAGGCGACAGGAGCAAATTCATCGAAGACTTAAGAAAGGCATTATACGCTTCCAAGATTGTCAGCTATGCCCAGGGCTACCAACTGATGCGGGCCGCCGCCAAAGAGCATAACTGGAATCTTAATTATGGCGGCATCGCCTCAATCTGGCGGGGCGGCTGCATTATTCGCTCGGTGTTCCTCTCCAAGATAAAAGAAGCCTTCGATAAAAATCCTGCTCTGGAGAATTTACTGCTTGACCCGTTCTTCAAACGGGCCGTTCAAAAAGGCCAGGCTTCCTGGCGGCGCGTCGTCAGCACGGCAGCCAAACTCGGCATTCCTATACCTGCCATGAGCTCGGCCCTTGCATATTATGACGGCTATCGCAGTGCCCGCCTGCCGGCTAATTTATTGCAGGCCCAGCGGGACTATTTCGGCGCACATACTTACGAACGGATTGATAAGCCGCGAGGTGAATTCTTCCATACGAACTGGACCGGCCACGGCGGCACTACCGCCTCAACGACATACACCGTTTGATATTTTCGAGAAGCTTGAACGAACCTTAATGTGAACCTGTGGTAAAACCACAGGCTAAATAATATTTAGCCGCCTTCGGGGGATTTAGCCCCGTGCTATAGGCAGGGTTCTTCTTTCAAAAACTTCCTGATTGCAATTGTATCGAACATTAACATTTGGTATTTTATGCGGAGAAAAAAAAGACCCCACGTTAAACGTGGGGCTAAATATTTAGCCTGCGGTTTTACCGCAGGTTTTGGCCAAGGAAGAACGCTATGTATAAGATTTTTATGATAATAGCCCTGCCTGTGCTGGCAATCGCATGGATAGCCTACTCGATATGGATGCACAAGGTCTGCGAAGAGGAAAAGAAACAGCCAAAGCCGACGTCCGAACGCCTGCAAAAAACCAAAAGCGAGATCGCTGACTGGGCACAGAAGATGGCAAAGTTTGAGCCGCCTACACCAAAAAAAGATCACAAGAACACAAGTGAGTTATGAGTTTTGAGTTCGTAGTTCGTCGACGATGAACAACGGACAATGAACAAGGAACAACAAACAATGAACACCGAACAATTTATGTCGGAAGATTTTCTCCTGCAAACCAAAACCGCCAGGACTTTTTATCACGAGCATGCCAAGAACATGCCCATATACGACTATCACTGTCACCTGCCTGCCAACCTGATTGCCGCCGACCATCGGTTTGATAATTTAACCCAAATATGGCTTTACGGCGACCACTACAAATGGCGGGCAATGAGAACAAACGGCATAGCGGAAAAGTACATCACCGGTGATGCAAACGATTACGACAAGTTTGAAAAATGGGCACATACCGTTCCTTACTGCCTCGGAAATCCGCTCTACCATTGGACCCATCTTGAGCTAAAGCGATACTTCAACATAAGCAGTAAATTGTTAAATCCGAGCACTGCAAAAATAATCTACAATACTGCCGGCGAGATGCTGCGAACGCCGGCCTTCAGCGTCCGCAACATCCTCCGCAAGATGAACGTTAAGCTCGTCTGCACAACGGAAGACCCTCTCGACTCATTAGAGCACCATAAGAAGATAAAAGAAGACGGCTTCGAGGTTAAAGTTCACACGGCCTGGCGGCCGGATAAGGCTATGGCGGCCGAAAACCTGCCGGCACTAAATGTATTTATCGACAAGCTCGAAGAGATTTGCGACATGGAAATAACTGATTACGACTCATACATTGACGCAATTCGCCAACGTCATCACTTTTTCCATAAAAATGGCTGCCGACTATCAGACCATGGCCTCGAAACTGCTTATTCTGAAGATTATACCGAAAAACAAATTAAAACAATCTTTGACAAAATCAGGAGCGGTAAGGAACCGGATGCTTCCGAGAACCTCAAATTTAAGTCCGCAATGATGTTTGAGCTTGCCCTGATGGACTATGAATCCGGCTGGGTTCAGCAGCTTCATATCGGCGCCCTTAGAAATAATAACACGCGCATGTTAGAGACGCTCGGCCCGGATACAGGATACGATTCGATCGGCGACTTCGAGATAGCTAAACCTTTGGCCAGGTTCCTCGACCGGCTGGACAGCCAAAACAAACTACCTAAAACCATCCTTTACAATCTCAATCCGAGGGACGACGCCCTAATGGCAGCTATGATTGGCAATTTTCAGGACGGCTCTGCCGCCGGCAAAATTCAGTACGGTTCTGCCTGGTGGTTCCTCGACCAAAAAGACGGAATGGAAGAGCAAATGCGCGCTCTTTCAAATATGGGTCTATTGAGCCGATTCGTTGGAATGCTGACCGACTCAAGAAGCTTTATGTCATTCCCACGACACGAGTATTTCCGCCGGTTACTGTGCGATATCCTCGGAAGCGACGTCGAGGCCGGCCTTCTGCCAAATGAGTTAGAACTGCTTGGGAAAATGGTTGAGAACATTTGCTTTAACAACGCTAAAAACTATTTCCCAATGGAGCTGGATTAAACGATTAACCCCCCAATAATAACCCGCCGATAAATCAGCGGGCTAAACATAAAAGCAGTTATTTTTCAACAATTATACATCTCTGCCTAAAGCCCTGAACATCGCCAACAAATTCTCAATCGGCGTATTACACTGAATATTGTGTATCGTGTTAAAGACATAACCATTCTTCCGGCTGAATATCTTGGCACGTTCCTTGACCTGCTGAAAAACCTCATCAGGTGTGCCGAACGGCAGAGTCTGCTGAGTATCCACACCGCCACCCCAAAAAACTATCCTACCGCCGTATTTTTCGACCAGCAAATTCGGATCCATCCCCCTTGCTGAAGTCTGGATAGGCGTCAGAATATCAAAGCCGGCTTCGATGAATCCCTCAATCAACGGCTCACAGCCCCCACAGCAATGTTTCATCGTCTTCCATTTAGTATTAGCATGAATCCAACTATTGATTTTCTTACTATATGGCAGATAAAGGTCGCGGTAGCCGTCCAGAGAGCAAAATAATGATTCCTGTGCCGCAAGGTCGGTCCCATCCAAAGCGACAACGTGCACTTTATCGCCGACGGCCTGATAAAGCCGCTTAAGATTTTCGACGGCAATTTCAGCCTGACCCGCGAATACCTCCTTAATATAGTCCCTCCGCGTGACGGTGCTTATGTACCACTCCTCGACGTCGCGAATACCTCTTGGGTCTTTCATCCAGGGAGCCGGAACAAGCGCTATATCCCCAAAAGCAGTTCCAGGAAATCCCGCTGCAATCGCCAGATTGGTATTTTTAAAAAGCTCATTTGCCTTGTGTTCATAGTATTCCAGGTTTTCATTGTTGATGAGCGTAAAATCCTCAAGATTATCCGCCGGATTCAGCCTGGAATCATCAATAGGTTTCTGTCGTCTAATCGAGTCAAAATAGAACCCGCCATCAGGCATTTTTGCTGAAGCCGGCACGGATTTGTCCCCTTCGGGGTACATTAAGATATCGCCATCCGGCTCTGGCTCGGTGTTGAACTTGCCCGGCACAAGAACGTTTGTGCCATCAAAAATCCGCCACGGTTTCCAGCCTGTGTTCGCAAAACCAAACATATTTGTCGGAGACGGCAGATTAACAACATCAAGGCCGAGAGCTTCCTGCAAATCAGCGGCAACTTCGCCAAGCATTTGATAAGGCTCAATAACTTTAACCGGCTCACTACTCTTGTCCAGGCCGAGCGCCTGCCGCAGCTTTGCTACGACGCTAATCTGGATTCCAGTCCATGATGTCCCACCCATATCTACAGGAACACGGTCTATTGATCCAAAGTTGATGGCCTTTAGCACTCTCTGGCGAGAATTCATAATACTATGCGCCTTCTTAATGCAAAATGTTCAATTTGAAAGATTCATTTTTAAAAAGCTGCTCGGCCCACTCAGCATACCCTTCGTTCAACGGGTGACTTACATCACAATACATTTCGCTTGGCAGTGCCGAAGGTATAAAGTAAGGGACATTATTCTGCCGCAGCCAACCTTCGATTTCGCTTTTAATTTGACGATAAATATCGATACTTTTCCCTTTAAGTATATGCTCGTTAAACGGGCCGACCAATACGAGCACTCTGTTTCCTCTTTCTCTTAATAGCCCAATGGTTTGTCTAAAAAACTTCCATTGCAGAGACGACTCAAGAGCCACCCATTGAATATCCTCCTTCGCTACACCTCTTTCATACCATGGAACAATTTCGCTCAGATTATAGTCATCGCAAGCAGGTATCTCCAGAGTAATATTCTTCAAAGGATTTTGATAAGGGTGCTCGACAGTCCATGCGGGCAAACTCATGCCGTCAAAATAGGCCTTTTTTAAATGAGACGTCCAGCAAAAGAAAGATAAATAACGCTCAAGCACAGAAGAGATTCTCTCAGAAAAAGAAACCTTATAACACGGAATTCTTGGAATAAGCTGCGGCACCAGTTTAGGATGATTGAAATTGAACTCTTTTTTGGTCTGTAAATCATGCTTTTGGGAGCTTATCCATAAAGGATTAAAGTGCAAAATAATGTCTTTGCCTGTGATGTCACGACCATAGTACTTTAATAAACCAGCCAATGCCACCGGATGTATGCCATCTACACCCATATTAACGAACATATCTCGGCCTACAATTTCATTAAGATAGTGAGTCAACGTATTATTCCTGGACACATAATGTCCCCAGACAACCGAATCACCTATAAGCAATGTTTTTTCCTGCAGGCAGGCCCAACGGCCGTATCGTTTGTATAGCCAATAGTCGCTATTTAACTTATACGGCAGACGATAATCTGGCCCAGGCTCGAACTTCTCGACTTTCTCCCAGAGTGTAGGTAAAAAGCAAAACATGGCGGAGACAATAACCGCTACAATGAGCCATTCGTGTACCGATAACCGCACGCAATTAGAACCGAAAGGTTCATCATTCGTCGCCGTACCGGCGACGGCTAAACGTGAATAACTACTCAAAGTCACAATCTTGCCCTATAAATTATTCAAGTAAAAATATTTAAAACTGTAAGTAAATAAACGCCTTCTCACTTGATTGAGCAAAAACAGCAAGGTATAAAATTATGGCAATAACAATCCCGATACGCACGGCTCGCAGCTCAAGAATCCACCTGATTCTCGATTCATAAATAAACTGACAAAGCCAAACTGCAAAAATCAAAATCAAAGCAAGCAATGGACAATAAGGATTTGCTAAGCCGGCGGCGAATATTCCTTTTACAATTATCCATGCGTCACTAATGCTTTCTGCCCGAAAGAATATCCACGCAAAGGTCACAAATGAAAACACGAGAATCTGTTTTGCCAATCTTGGCACCTTTTCTTTATAAAACGACGTCCCTTCCAGCTCCCGCGTTAAAAAGCGTCCTAAAGCATGTACAGCACCCCATATAATAAACGTCCACGCTGCACCATGCCACAAACCTGAGATTACCATAGTCAGAAACATATTTCTGTAGGTTTGAAACCGGCCGTGACGGTTGCCTCCCAGAGGAATATAAACATAATCCTTGAACCAGGACGATAAACTAATATGCCACCTTTGCCAGAATTCACCCAGGCCCGTAGCCAAGTATGGATTGTTGAAGTTCAGCATCAAACTAATGCCCAACATCTGCGATAAGCCGCGTGCCATATCCGTATAGCCGCTAAAGTCGAAATAAATCTGCCATGCAAATAAAAAAGTCGCCAGGACAAGTGCCGCTGACTCAGATTGCTCAGGAGCGGCATAGACCTTATCAACATAAAGAGCCAAGTAGTCAGCCAACGCAACCTTCTTAAAAAGCCCCACAATAAATAAGGAAAGTCCATCTGCAACATCCTGCCACGATAGCTTTCGGCTCTTGTACAATTGCGGAATCAGGTTACCGGCTCTTTCGATAGGTCCGGCCACCAACCGAGGGAAAAAGGAAACAAAGGTTGCGTATGCTATTAAGCTTTTTTCTCTTTCTATATTGCCGCGGTAGCAATCGATAACATAGCCCATTGACTGAAGTGTATAAAATGATAGGCCAATTGGCAAAAATATGCCTGGCTCAGCAACGGTGTATGGAATACCTAACGACGAGAATAGAACGTTCAGATTGCCGGTAATAAAATTGCTATATTTAAAAAAGCAAAGCAGGGCAAGATTATTAAATATGCTGACAAAAAGCCACGTCTTCCTGTGGCTGCCTTTTTCCATTCTTACAGCGACGGCGTAATCTATTAGAGTCGCATAAGCGATTAGAACCGGGTATAGCGGATTGAAACAGCCGTAAAAAAAATAAGATATAACCAAAAGCCAGTGCAATCGAAACCTTGTCTCTTTCAATACAAGGTAAACCGGATATACAATCAGGAAGAATAATACAAAAGGCCATGTGTGAAATAACATTAAGCACCCTTTTACTGCATCAAAACTCGAATATGTGCTTCAACCGAGGCCGCCAGCCCATCCAGATCATATCCACCTTCGAGAACGGAAACAAGACGACCTTCGCAGCATTTCTCTGCTATAGCCTTAACAATCCGCGTCAGCTCTGCAAATCCTTTCTCCGTGACTTTCATGCCGCCAAGCAGATCATCCTCGTGAGCATCAAAGCCTGCAGAGATAAATACAAAGTCCGGCGAAAAGATAAGGGCTGCCGGCTTAAGTTTTTCCTCAAAGGCCTTTAAGTAATCGTTATCACCGGAACCAGCAGGCAAGGGTACGTTGATATTATAATTCAAACCTCTTTCGCTACCCTTTTCCGCCTGGCTGCCGGTGCCTGGATAGAAAGGATACTGGTGGACGCTAAAGTATAGCACATTTGGATCATCATAGAATACTGCCTGGGTGGAATTACCGTGGTGCACGTCCCAATCCACGATGAGCAGCTTCCGCAGATTATATTTCTTCTGGACGTACCTTGTGCCGATCGCAACATTATTAAAGATGCAGAAGCCCATCGCCTGGTCAGGCAGCGCATGGTGGCCAGGCGGACGGACTGCACAAAAAGCATTCGTGACTTTTTTCTGCATGACCGCATCGACGGCTGCCAGCACCCCTCCCGCAGCCATAAGTGAAGCTTCGTAAGACCTCTGGGATATTGGAACATCCATAGAATCCAGATACTCTGCGCCATTTTCGCAACTTGCTTTTACCCGCTTTATATATTCGGATGAGTGAACCGTTGCAAGCCATTCCACCAAAGCAGGTCTCGGCGAAAGCAGAATTAATTCAGGATATAAACCATCTGCTTTTAATTTTTCGACTATCGCAGTTAGCCTCTGAGGCGATTCAGGATGGCCTGGCGTAGTTTTATGCTCTAAATATATATCATCATAAACAAATCCTGTTTTTGACATTCGCATATCCTTATCATTTTCATCAGAGTTTAACTGGGTCGATACGTCTCGATGTGCATTTCGAACACATCGGAATCCTATGGCGTCACTCGCAAGGCAAGTATCATTGATAGAAGGATCATCTGCTCGATACGATGACCGGCAGCTATCAGCCCTGGAATTCCAAGCCCCGCCACGTATAATCCTTTCCTGTCCATCATGCGGACCTTTGGGGTCTCTATCGGGACTTTGCCCATAGTAACTTTCCGAATAAAAATCGTTACACCACTCTACAACATTTCCGTGCATGTCGTAAAGTCCCCACGGATTAGGTTTCTTTTGTCCGACAGGATGTGTTTTGCCGGATGAATTCTCAGCAAACCAGGCGTAATCCTTAAGTTTTCGCCCATCATTGCTAAAACTATATTTTGTCGTTGAGCCTGCCCGAGCGGCATATTCCCATTCAGCTTCGGTCGGAAGCCTATATCCATTTGCGTTGAAATTGCACTGCCATGTCTGCTCATCATAACAAGGCTCAAGCCCCTCTGCTCTTGAGCGGTCATTGCAGTAAAGTGCGGTGTCGGTCCAGTTTATCTGCTCCAAAGGATTCTTTGGGCTCTTAAAATGAGACGGGTCTGGAAGCTGATATTTGCGGAACTCTTCCTGCACAACCTCGAATCTATCCATCCAAAACGCGCTAATCCACACCCGATGTGCAGGCTTCTCGTCCGGTGCTCCATCGTCACTACCCATCACAAACTCCCCTGCCGGTATTGCCGCCATTTCTATGCCGGTCTTTGTTGTTATGATCTCCGGCTTACCAGAAGTATCTTCGGCCCTGCGGCAGCCCAAAATAACAAGAAGACAGAAGACAGAAGACAAGTAACAGAGCCGCGACCGTAAGGGAGCGGTAAGACGAGGGACGAGAGACGAAGGACGATGGACGAAAGGATGCAGAGCCGCGACCGTAAGGGAGCGGTCAAAGCAAAAGACAGAAGACAAACAATATGATTTCTGGCATCTGACCAAGCTGCTGACATAAGCCATATTATTTCCGCATAAATTTTAGTCTTTTTTGTTGGCTGCCGTTTGAATTGGCACCCAGTCCGGCTCTTTGTTGTGTTTGCCGTCGGTGGTTATCTTAACCCACCTGCCGGACATGTCACCGACACAAATATCCCAGCCTGGCGCCATACCTCCGACCTGCTGTCCGCCTCTAAACGGGCCGTAGCTGAAAGCAATGTATTTGCCGTCAGGTGATAAATCAACGTGATAAACCTTATCCTTTCGCGAGCATCTAACAAGCTCACGTATATTAAGGACCCGCGGCTCATCAGAAATCGAATCAAAATCGCCGATGCAAAGATTCCAGTCCGTTTCGCCCCACACTACTTTTTTGCCGTCAAAACTAAAGTCGGGTCTGCAACCTTTAACACCCCACTTTGCGAGATCGAAAACCGTTGTCCCATTATATTTGAAAGCGATAATAGTATCACTATAACCCATGCCTCCTTCTACTGCAGCAGTAAACCACTTACCACAGGGTGACCAGCAAAGAGCATAAAGATGATGAAGATCCGCATTCGGGTGTGGTCTATGCAAACGGCTTTCCAGATCATAGATTAAAAGCTCCCCGGTTGCGTACTCTTTAGCACTGTATCGCTCGAATTCTCCTTTTAGATAAGCAATGCTTTTGCTGTCAAAACTCCAGCACGGATCCTTGGCGTTTTCTGCAACTTTGACACGATTAGCTCCATTGATACTCATATAATAGACGTTTCGGACCTTCTCTCGACCCATCCCTTCATCGACAACAAAGCATATCTTTGTTGCATCAGGCGAAACGTGAGGATACATCTCGTCCAAATCCGGCGTGCTGGTAAGATTAACCGGATTGGAACCATCTGCATTTATCTGGAATAGTTCCCAGTTACCTTTGCCATCGGTTTCACGGTAGGTCTCATATATGATCTTAAAAGGTATTTCTTTAAGCTTCATCTCATTTTGTGGTAAAGGAACCATTCTCGGCCCCCGCTCATTTTGCGTTTGTTCCTCGCAAATAGCGTCGTTAACCGTAAATAGAATCAGCGCCAGAGCTATCGGAAGGGTGTGCTTTGCACACCAAGGAGGATAAATGTTAGGCGTAGCCCACCATGCAGTCTTTATTCCTTGCTGTTTTTTCCACATCTGGTTTAGTCCTCCAGACATAAATAAAAGCGATAGCCAAAAAATAATGAATGATAAATGAATAATCATTCATCATTCATTCCTAATCATTTTGTTAAACAATTGGGCGATACAGGGTTCGGACCTGTGACCTCACGGGTGTGATCCGTGCGCTCTAACCAACTGAGCTAATCGCCCGAAGCAAACTTCATTAAATCCTTCCTGCTCAGACCTGTCAAGCTTTAGGCAACCTCTAAAAATTCATTTTTACTGCGAACGGCTGCAATTTTTAGAGGCCGCCTTTATGTTACGGCAGCTCCGTGGCAATAAGATTGACCCGTCCCAGCTTCACACCCTTGAGACTCAATATGTTCTCTCCTGTTTTATTAATTTCGCCAACATGGCCTTTAAGCACAATTACCTCCATACAATCGTGAGCATCGAGATGAACGTGCAGAGAGCAAATCGTCTCCAATAAATGTGAATGCTGCATTCCGACCAATTCCTGCATCAATCTTGTCGAATGATGGTCGTATATCACAAATACCGCAGCGACCGCCAGGGCTTGCGGATTGCCCAACCGCTCGCTGCTTAAACGCTGACGTATCAAATCCCGTATAGCTTCGGATCGGCTCGGATAACCCTGTCTAACGATGAGCTTATCAAAACTCGAAAGCAGCTTCTCCTCTAATGACACCCCTATACGCTCAACTTGCTCCATTCCATACTTCCCCAAAAAAACCACACGATATACGCCAAAGATAACCCCACGTAAAACGTGGGGCTAAATAAATCTGTTATCGGTTATCTGTCTTCTGTCCCTGTTCTCTGCTTGCTTGTTATATAGATTACCTGCTCGGCAAACAAATTTGGTGCGAATCTTACCGGGCTAAGATGCTTCTTAACTAATGGCATCTTTTTCTCGATTTTCACACCCAGCTTTTCACAAAATTCCTCAAAATCTTTCAGTGACAAAAAATGTATATTTGGTGAGTCGTACCACTCAAAAGGTAATTGCCCAGTCAGCGGGGCTTTGCCGTGGAAAAATAATTGCATCCTGCTCCTCCAGTAAGCAAAGTTAGGAAAGCTCACTATCATCTTTTTGCCTACCCGCAGAAGCTCCTTCAAAACCCTTTCGGGATTTTTTATTGTCTGGACCGTTTGTGACAAGATCACATAATCAAAGTTTTTGTCACCGTAATACGCAAGCCCCTGCTCAATATCCTGCTGGATAATCGGTATTCCATGGCAGAGGCAATCCAGCACAAGCTCCTGGTCAAGCTCAATGCCCTCACCCTTTATGTTTTTATCACGGATAAGTTTGACCAGCAGCTCACCATCACCGCAGCCGATGTCGAGCACCGTGCTATCTGGTTCAATTAGTGATTCAATCAGCTCATAATCCACACGTGCCCTGTGCGCCTGCTCAAGCGAGCTGAGCTTACGCATACTCCGTGCATAACACGAACAAGTCTGCTGCCCACAACCGGGACTGTGGGTAGCCTGCAAAAAGCAGCAGATGAATCTGCCTAACACTTCCGGCTCCAATAAAAACGCATCGTGGCCATAAGGTGATGCAAGACAGCAATAACTCACATCCTTTCTGTTCGCGGCAAGAGCTTCGACCATCGCCCTTGATTGTGCCGGTGTAAAAAGCCAGTCGCTCGTGAAACTGATTATAAGGAATCTTGATTTGGTATTAGCAAAAGCTTTGTTTAATGATCCATGCTCTTTTTCAAGATCGAAATAATCCGCTGCCTTGGTTATATAAAGGTAGCTATTGGGGTCAAATCTCTCTACAAAGGATTGACCCTGATAGTCCAGATACGTCTCGACGGCGAACTCGGAATTGAAATCGTAGCTATAATCCTCTGCTCTTCGCAGCTTTCGCCCGAATTTCTCACGCATCCCCTGCTCCGAAAGGTATGTTATATGCCCAATCATTCGCGCAATTGCCAATCCACGGTCCGGACCTTTTTGGCTGTGATACTGGCCATCGGAGAAATTTGCATCTGCTAATATGGCGTTTCTTCCTACTGCATCGAATGCAATCGACTGTGCTCCAAGATGCGCAGAAGTGGCAACAGCTATCGCCGCCTTGACAAACTCAGGAAAGGAAATTGCCCACTGCAAAACCTGCATTCCGCCTATGGAGCCTCCGATTACCGCCAGCAGTTTTCTTATCCCCAGCCTGTCGAGCAACAGCTTTTGAACCTTAACCATATCTGCAACGGTTATAATTGGAAAATCAAGCCCGTATGGCTTTCCCGTTGCCGGATTTATTGAAGATGGTCCCGAAGTCCCGCTGCATCCGCCGAGAAAATTCGAGCAAACAACAAAATATTTGTTTGTATCAATTCCCTTGCCGGGGCCAACTATGTTATCCCACCAGCCCGGCTTCCTGTCGCTGGGACTATTATAGCCTGCAACGTGGGCGTTGCCGCTGAGAGCGTGACAAATCAAAATCGCGTTGTCGCCGGCATCGTTAAGCCGTCCATAAGTCTCGTAGGCCACATCAATAGGAGCCAGCTTCTTACCACATTCTAATTGTAAAGGCTCCTGTGGCTCCACCAATCTTATTGTATGGGTCTGAACGATACCAACCCCGTTAGAAAGATCGGCTTTTTTTTCGGCAGATTCTGATACCGTAGAATTTCTAACGGGATTAACCGAGTTTTTTTCTATTTCTGCCATGTCCAAAGGGATTTAAATAGAGGTCAGAAGTCTGTCTTCTGTCTTCTGTTTTCCGTTTTTCTGTTTAGGTGCCTTTTCGGGTTCTTTATAATGCCTCAAGCCGACGAAGAATTGCCTTTGCCCAGCGGGAGCTACGCCACTGCGAGAAGATAAGCAACAGTAATATTAACAACCAATAGCCGCTAAACCGCAAATAGTGTACAGCAATATAGAATATGTGATTTTTCTCGGCGCTACACCACTTTATCAGCTCGTCAGGTGTATATATCGCTCCTACAACAACATTGTTGAAATATTTCTGCCAGGGCATCAGAAAAATAATTAAAACTAATGAGATAAAAAATGCTCTGCAGATGTGGTTTATGCCGCCGAGCCTGCCAATCAGCGATACCTTGAAGCTGAACAGTAATGTCAAACAATATAGCACAGACGCCAGGATAATTATAAAGTTACAAAACCGGATGACCCAAAACAGATGTCTCATTTGTATGCGAAACAAGCGTGCCTGCTGCGATTGTTCTACCTTTTCTTCTCTGTCTGTAGGATCCCCAACAATCGCCTTTTTGGCAGCCTCTTCGATTTCATTTTCCTCTGTGGTAGATTGCTTTTTCTCACCTTGCTCAACAGAAACAATACCCTCTTCTGAGACAGGCTTTGTGTCTGCCGGCATACCAGCAGCAGACAACTTTTCAGAAACGTCAGTTTCCCCTGATTCGGCTTTGACGTATCCGGTATCTACGAGCCAGAAGGATGCCTGCAACGGAAGCAGGCAGAGGATTATGATAACAGCCAAAAAGTTTTTCCAGCCCCTGCACACTCCAACTGCTTCGATGCAATCGGTAGTATCAACAAAATTCTCTTTTCTTTCCCGGTTTTCATCCATTTTTGAGCCTCCTTGTTTTAGGTCTTAAGCAATTTTAAATCGCTCGTTACAATCTCGTATTCCGCTTATATAAATCATTTCTTATCCGCCAATAACAGATACTGAATGATATACATATTTAACCTGAAAAGTCGATTGTTATTATGTTTTTCAGCGTTAATAAGTGCAAGAGATTTATTTTTGATAAAAATAGCACATACAACAATAAATTTCGCCTGCTCAAAACATGGTCTCGCCCTTATGGTCCTGGCTCTAATCTTTTATCCACCAGATTTTGATCAAAAGTGTGTTTTCTGACCTAAAGCAAAAGAATATATTGCAATATAGTAAATACCAAACCGCCTGGTATATCCAAATCACCGCAAATGCAATTTTTTAAAGCAGAAAAAAGTGCAACCAAAACAAATGAGAACAAATCCAAATACGTCTTATAATTATTGGATTTTCATCTTCAATTAACAGAACAGCTAATATGCTTCGCTATATTAACTTTTCAACAGGTCTTATAAAAAGATATGTTTTTCAGTAAAACTAATGAGCTTTCAAAATTCATCAACATTACTATTGACGCTAATATGGGCAATATAGTATAATTAGACAAGGAGGTTTAACGATTTCAAGTTTGTGCAATAGGCTTATTATTAAGTATAATTTAAATATAAATATATGCTTCATTTATCTGTGATTATGAGAAGGTCTGTTATTACTTTGGCTTTGACCACAGTAAGACCTTGATTTTTTTATGAAAGGAAGGGGCTTCATTTCAATCAACTGTAAGACCCAAACATGACCAACCAGAAAAGTGTGTTTGAAGTATGCGCAGGCTTTTTGGCGGAGTAAGGTTTCGTGAGGAAAAATTGTCACATCCTTGTACTTAGCCGTAAAATGCGAAAGGAGATATCTAATGAAAAGACTACTGAATATATCGTTTCTGTTAACGATATTTGTTCTATTCGGCTGTCACAACAAGAAAGCCCAGGAAAATATCTGGGGGATCAGGCCGGCACCAAGAGAAGTGACAAGATTAACTAAACATCCACTCTCGGATCAGGGACAGCAATCGGTAGCTGCATCTCCGCTCAAATCCTTAACCGCCTCTGCAGAACCTATAGTAGCAGCACCAGGAGGAACTGTTCCAATCCAGTCAAATCTCGTAACCGTGAATGAATCCGGCCCATATATAGTATCGAAGACGTACCCTAGCGCGGACTATGGGATTATTCAAGTGGACAAGGCAATGCCGAGAGAAGTTAGGCTAAAACAGGCTTTCGATTACTCTATCAAGCTCACAAATCTAACAGACGTCACATTGAATAATGTTATCGTAACCGAAGAGCTTCCAAATGGTTTCGAATTAACTGGCTCCAGCCCTTCATCTCAAAAAGAGGCAAACAAACTTGTGTGGAAGATAGAATCGTTTCAGCCTAAAACAACAACAAACATTACGGTCTCAGGTATGGGTACCAGCATAGAAAATCTTGAGAACAACACAACCGTCACATACGCCGCTCAAGTTCGTGCCAACGTGAAAATCGTTCAGCCAAAATTAGATCTGGTAGTGAAAGCACCGGCTGAAGTTTTACTGTGTGATCCGATTACTTTGGAATTCGTAGTTACCAACTCAGGGAGCGGTTCTGCACCAAACGCGAGAATCATAGATACACTTCCTGCCGGTCTGCAGACCGTTGACGGAAAAAGCGAAATTATACATGAGTTAGGCACCCTAATGGCTGGCCAGTCGCAGCAATATTCAGTTCAGCTACGAGCCACAAGGACAGGAATGTTTGTCAACAAAGCGACAGTTAATTCGGAATCCGGCCTGATAGCCGAATCGGCAGCGGTTGTAACGACCGTATGTCAGCCGAAGCTTACAATTGCCATGACCGGTCCGGCCAAGCAGTACCTCGATCGACCGCTGAGTTACGAAATAACGGTCACTAACAGAGGTAACGGACTAGCAAAAAACACTATTATAGAAAATTCTATTCCTGCCGGTGCAGCATCAATAGAAGCAACCGAAGGTGCAAATCTTACCGGAACAAAACTAATCTGGCAGTTAGGCACTCTTGAAGCCAATGCTTCAAAAAGGGTCAAAGTATCATACGTACCTACCAAGGCAGGTACAATAACGAATACCGCAAGCGCCAATGCTTACTGCGCAGAAACTGCAACCGCTTCTACGCAGACCTTGGTTGCCGGGATCCCCGCGGTACGGCTGGACGTCATTGATCTGGAAGACCCCATCGAGGTGGGACGTAACACGACTTATCTAATTACAGTGACGAATCAAGGCACTGCCGCCGACACAAACATACGCATTGCCTGCTCTCTGGAAGACAATGTTCAATACATCTCTTCAGCCGGCGACACTGCCAGCTCAATAATGGGCAGCACGGTCAGCTTCTCACCGTTGCATAATCTTGAGCCGAAGGCCAAAGCAACATGGCGGGTTGTCGTTAAGGGCGTAAGACCGGGTGACGTACACTTTAAAGTCACTATGAGCACTGACCAGCTTGATCGTCCGGTCGATGACACCGAGGCTACACATATATACGAGTAGTATTCTGTCGCAGCTTAAATGATATATGTCATTGCGAGCGAAGCGAAGCAAT
>CAZRNB010000029.1:0-27098 GCA_964601355.1 uncultured Pirellulales bacterium | reverse complement strand
TTGCTGGAGTCTCGGCCCTTGCTTACGCTTGGCCATATTCAATTCTCCCTCTTAGGAACATCCCATAGAATTGCCGCAGTTGAAGCATTTGTAGCACGTGCCATTGCGAACGGTGATCGAGCCACAAACGTCACAGGCTGGGGCATCATCGCCAAAGTGTGCAAATTGTGCGTTGAACTGATGTAATACCGCAACCTCAGATTGCTGCCCGCCTGCGGCTGGAATTTCAAATTTTTCGTCGGCTGAGCCTACTAAAACGCCAATCCTATCTGACAAATCAAGAGAAATGTTGCCAGAAGACACAGAAGGCCGAGAAATGACTTGTGTTGACGCTAAAATATCCTGTTTTTCGATAACAACCGCTTTTGCCTCGACGATTTTCTGTGCAAGGTCCCGAGTTTTCTCAACCAACTCCTTCGCAGTCGTTACATTCTCGCTTTCTCCCGTCATTTTGCTTCGTAAAAACGGGACCGCGGAGGCCGCTCTATTGGGGATGTTCTTATCCGCATAGCCAGGGATAAACTGACAGCCCAGCCAGCAGAAGATATAGTCAATCAGGCTCTTTGCAAAAGGTATGTCTTTATTCGAGGTCATCCCCGACGGCTCAAATCGTGCGTGGCGGAACTTATCAACCAGCGTAATCAGAGGCACGCCATATTGAAGCGCCATTGACGTACAGGTGCCGATAACATCCATAAGGCCACCGACGGTGCTGCCCTCCTTGGCCATAGTGATAAATAGCTCACCAGGCTGACCATCCTCGTATAGCCCCACCGTCAGGTAACCTTCGTGCCCAACAACAGAAAATTTGTGCGTTATGCTCTGTCGAGTGTCCGGCAGCCGACGCCTGAATGGCCGAGCCGGCGCAGGTGCTTCAGCCGGCGCCTTGCTTTGGGCTTGGCTATGCTTTTTGGTGGAAACAGGCTGAAGCTTTTTGGAGCCATCGCGGTAAATAGCCACCGCTTTTAAGCCGAGTTTCCAGCCCGCCATATAAGCTGCGATAATATCTTCGGTTGTGCTTTCCTTCGGCATATTGATGGTTTTGCTTATGGCGCCGGATATGAACGGCTGTACCGCAGCCATCATTTTTATATGCGCCATGTAATGAATGTGCCGTTTGCCGTTGCGGGGTTTAAAAGCACAATCGAAAATAGGTAAATGCTCCGGATTAAATTTCTCCGCACCTTCGATGGTCTCATTATTATCTATATAGTCGCAGATAGATTTGATATCGTTGATATTATAGCCGAGCCGCTCAAGGGCCATCGGCACGGTTCTATTGACCAGTTTGAGCATACCGCCGCCGGCCAATAATTTATATTTGACCAGCGCTATATCCGGCTCAATTCCGGTTGTGTCGCAATCCATCATAAAGCCGATTGTTCCCGTCGGCGCAAGGACCGTCACCTGAGCGTTACGAAAGCCCATTTTTGTGCCGGCGTCAAATGCCTCGTCCCAGGCGTCTTTGGCGGCGTTACGAAGATAATGCGGACAAAATGTTTCAGGGATGTCGCAGGCGTGCTGGCGGTGCATACTGATAATCTTAAGCATCGCCTCACGGTTCTTGTCGAACTGATCAAAGGGCCCTTTTATTGAGGCTATCTCGGCGCTTGCCGTGTAAGCAGCGCCGGTCATTATAGCACTGACGGCTGAAGCCAGCGCCCTTGCCTGGTCGGAATCGTAGGGGAACGCTTCGCTCATAATAAGAGAGCCGAGATTGGCGTAACCCAAGCCTATCGGACGGAATAAATGGCTGTTGATGGCAATAGATTTATCGGGGTAGCTGCCGTTGTCCACTAAAATTTCCTGAGCTATTATGAAGATGCGTACCGCTTTTTTGAGGCTGTCCGTGTCAAATGAGCCGTCATCTTTGCGGAACTTTATAAGATTCAGCGAGGCCAGATTGCAGGCTGAATCATCAATAAACATGTATTCGCTGCACGGATTTGAAGCGTTAATAGGGCCTGATGCAGGACAGGTGTGCCAGCGGTTAATGGTGCTATGATACTGAATGCCCGGATCGCCGCAAATCCTCGTGCCCTCCGCGATCAGCTCCATAAGCTGACGAGCCGAGTGCTCACCCATCTTTTCGCCGGTTGTGACGGCATAAGTGGACCAGATAGCATCTTTTTCGACCGCCTGCATAAATTCATCGGTTACACGCACAGAAAGGTTGGTGTTTTGAAACGCCACGCTATTATATGCCTCGGCGTTATGGTCGCCGTCATAGCCGGCTTCTATGAGCGCCCAGGCCTTTTTTTCCTCTTCGGTCTTGCAGGTAATGAATTCCTTGATATCAGGGTGGACAACCTTTAGCGACTGCATTTTTGCAGCCCGGCGGGTTTTGCCGCCCGATTTAATCACCGCTGCAATCTGGTCATAAACCCTCATAAAACTCAAAGGCCCCGAGGGTTTCCCACCGCCGGAGAGCTTCTCCTTGCTGCTTCGCAGCGTTGAAAGGTCGGTTCCGGTTCCTGAGCCGTGCTTAAAGAGCATCGCTTCACTTGTGGCCAGCCGCATTATGTCTTGCATCGAGTCCTTGACCGACTGAATAAAGCAGGCTGATGCCTGGGGATACTCATAGCTATTCTTACATGCTGCAGCGTCATTGCACTGCGGGTCCCAGCGGAAATTGTGTTTGCTGCCGGCTATACCGTACACATCAAACAGGCCTACATTGAACCAGACGGGTGAATTAAACGACCCATATTGATTTACACACAGCCAAGTTAGCTCGTTATAGAAGGCCTCGGCATCTTCATTGGCAGCAAAGTAACCGTCTTTTTTGCCGCGGTCTGCGATTGTTTTGCAAACGCGGTGGATAAGCTGCTTTACGGAATGTTCCCGCTGGCCGGTCTCAATATCACCGTAGAAATATTTGCTTGCAACCACTTTTGTGGCCAGTTGGCTCCAAGATAACGGCACTTCGATATTATCCTGCTCGAAGATTACCTGCCCACTATCGCCGGTGATCTTAGCCGAGCGAGTTTCCCATTCGAGCTGCTCAAACGGGTGTACGCCCGGAGTTGAGAAGCAATGCCCGATTTTCAAAGCCCTCGATTCCGGGGATTGACCAGCGGCTTTCGGATCGGATTGCTGATTTCTGAAAGGATTCTCAGGCTCGAATTTACAAGACATCAAAGCGCCTCCCTGCGATGAATTATAACCACCATATATAGAAAAATATAACGGATTAAGACAACATATTGTTGAGTAAATTAGTCTCGGCAAAGCCGCGCTTTGACGAACAAGCTATGAACTTACTGCTCACCCTTATCAGTGTAAAGCTAAAAAGATAAAATTTTCGTTGGCACTTTTCTTAGTCCTTATAGCTGCTTAATCTATGAAGAAAAAAATTTTCCTGGGCACCGATTGAAGTCATCCGCTTCAGGTGAAGTGCTATGTTGAAAACCTCGAAACAAGCCTGAAAATAAAATTAAATATCAAAAATCAAAATGCAAAGAGTTATGAATTCGTAGTTCATAGTTCATCGACGAACAACGCACTATGAACAATGAACAATGATTACTTTTGATTTTCCTGTCGAATTTAGAACTTAACATCAGGAATAATAGATAGTTATGTTTCCCTTATTGGACCAAGTGACGCTGTAGTACTATTTGCCTTTTCCCGGCTTCACAGCCTGGACTAGCGAAGGAGATTTGCTTGCCTCGACTGTACCGCCATACGCGCCCATATTTATTCTATCGCCATTAGGAAGCGGCTCGAGATCAAAGGGACTTATAACATCTCCTGCGTCGATACATGGGCTTGTAACCTCATCGTTGACCCAAAGGCTGCTTTTTGGGTCCCATCGGCCAGCTTCTGACTGCAAATGATAGTCGCCCTCGATCCAGACAGCGTTGGGGTCGTTCGGCTCAACAATAGCACTAAGGTTATTCTGATGTCCCCACCGCCCTAGATCGGCGAAACACGGATCGGCACTAATGTTGCCTTCGTCAGGCCAACCGCCTTGGATATCGCTATAGGTTATTATAGGTGAACCATTTTGCACGTATATCTCTTCAGGCTTATCTTCCCAGAAAATGCAGTTGGTCAGTACTATAAACATATCATCCTCATTGTATATTCCTCCTCCTTTATCTAATGCTGTGTTTCCATTGAACGTGCAATTGATTAGACTGGGATTGCTGTCTGCACGATTGTAAATCCCGCCCCCATTATAGGCAGCTACGTTCCCACTGAATATGCTGTTGTTCAGTATCGGGCTGCTGTCAACATTGAACATTCCACCGCCATCTTTATCAGCCGAGTTGCCTGCAAATGTACAATCGGCTAATATTGGGTGGCTACCGCTGACATTACTCATTCCGCCGCCGGGTCCTTTGGCCAGATTACCAATGAACGTGCAAGCAGTAAGGGTTGGACTACTCTCACTGTTGAACATTCCACCGCCACCATGGTTAGATAAGTTGCCTGTGAATGTACAATTTGTCAGGATTGGACTACTGTCAATATTGAACATCCCACCACCATCGGCAATAGCCGAGTTGCCTGCGAACGTACAATTGACTAATATTGAACGGCTGCCATTGACATTACTAATTCCGCCGCCGCTAACTTTTGTAGAATTTCCGATGAAGGTGCAATTGGTAAGAGTCGGACTGCTCGAATCATTGCACAATCCACCCCCTCCACCTCCAAAGTTTCCCGCAAATGTACAGTCTATTAAAATCGGGCTGCTACTGCGGTTGAACATGCCGCCACCGGCTGAGTTATCGTTAAATGTGCAGTTAATCACAGTTGGGCTGCAACTGACGTTGTACATGCCTGCTCCAATATTGTCTGAGGCGCGGGCATTGGCGTTCCCATCTGTTATAGTGAACCCATCCAGGACAGCGGTTTTATCGACGCCGATGGCATGGACTACGTGGTAGCTATTCTCTGCCCTACTTAGTTTCTTCACTTCACATGGGTCATTGATGTCAACATCATTGCCCAGCAAATCGCCGCTCAGGATAGACTCGTACAGCTTGAAATCCTGCGTATTGGGGTCTGGTTCGCCGAATCCGGCATAGCCTCCCTTAATAGCCACACCATCTTTGAGCTGGAACGTCTCTTCACGTTTGAGAGATGAATTTATCACGTATCCCAAACGTGCCGCCTCAGACCGCTTGTCGGGCTTATACACTCCCTTTGCGACCTGGATTTCATCACCATATCGAGCAGCAGCAAGGGCATCCTGCAGGCATTTGTAAGCATCGGCCCCAGCTTGAGCCATTATTTGCAGCAGGTGCATCCACATCGACATAGATGGTTTTTCCTGCAGAAGCTGTACGGCTCATCCCAAGAAACAAAATAATGGCGGCCAAACAAATATTTAAATTCGACCTTAACATCTTTTTGCTCCTCCTAAAAAAGATATGTGGTATGTTAAAGTTCAATAAAATTCTATCAAATCAGTCGATTTTTGTCCAGAATTTTCAATGAAAGAGCAATTTTTTAGCAAGAGAGCACTGCACAACTCAAACCCATAAGCAAAAACCCCTTTTGATAATTGTAGCGTAAGATTAGAATAAGCTTCGCTCTACACACAGTCATTGCGAGCGAGGCGCAGCCGAGCGTGGCAATCTCTGATCCGTTGTATTTTAGATTGCTTCGCTACGCTCGCAATGATGAACAGGAAGTTTGTCATGGAAGAAAAAGATAGATTTGATGAAATTCGGCGGAAGATAAGGACTTTCCCAACAGGGCCGGGCCTATATTTTATGAAAGGCCAAGCGGATAAAGTCCTTTACATCGGCAAAGCCAAGAGTCTGCGCTCGCGGGTGGCCAGTTATTTTCAGCCGGGCGGCCAAGTACCTACCGCACGTGGGCCGAAAATCGCTGAAATGCTCGGCAAAGTCAAAACCGTTGACTTTCTCGAAACCGAAACGGAAGTTGATGCGGTGCTGAAAGAAGCCCGCCTGATAAAGGACATCCGCCCGCCTTACAATTCCGACCTTACCGATGACAAGACCTTTCCTTATCTGGAAATTACAACAGGTGAGAATTTTCCAGGCGTCTATATCACCAGAAAACCTCGACCAACCGGCAGCAGACTATTCGGCCCTTTTGCCGGCGCAAAGGACCTTCGGCTGGTAATGGTCGAGCTGCAAAAGATATTCAGGTTCCGCTCCTGCAATCTGAATATAAAAGAAGGCGACTCGAAGAGAAAATTCTTTCGGCCTTGTATTTTATACAGCATAAAGCAGTGCACCGCACCATGCGCCACTAAGATAGATAAAAGCGATTACAAAAAGAACATCAGCGACTTTATTAAATTTTTGCGGTCGAAACGCTCCACGGTTCTGCGGCAGCTAAAAAAACAAATGGCTGAGGCAGCCGAGAGGCTCGAATATGAAAAAGCTACCGTTTATCGCGACCGTATTCGGCTGATTGAGCGGCTCGACCGTCGCGGCCTGCCGGAGGAGGACGTTCAGCCGGAGGTCTTCGCAGGCGAGCCGAGCGAGGCTCTTGCGCAATTGCGGGATTTATTGCAGAAGTCCGAGCCGGTCAGGATTATAGAGGGCATAGACGTCGCCAACATTTCCGGAGCCGAGGCGGTCGGCTCGCTTGTAAAATTTATTGATGGAAGACCGTTTAAGAGCGGCTATCGAAGATTCAAAATAAAAACAGTCAGCGGCATCGACGATTACGCAATGATTGCCGAGGTTGTCAAACGCAGATACAAATACGCACTACGGGGCGAGGAGCTTTGGCCTGACCTTGTTTTGATTGACGGCGGCCTGGGACATTTGCACGCCGCCGAAGCAGCGTTAAAAGAATTGAAGGCACCGCCTGTAAAAATCGCTTCGATTGCAAAGAAGCAGGAGGATATTTTTTTGCAGGGTAGTTTAGAGCCGGTGAAGCTGCCTGCTCATTCGCCGGCACGCAAGCTGCTGCAATACGTAAGAGACGAAGCTCATCGCTTCGCTCAGCATTACTTCCACATCCTGCGCGACAAGAGAATGTTGAACGACAAGAACTCTTAAAAAATCAACCAAATCCGAATCGAAAAACTCATCGAAGAAAATAATTTCCCGCGAGAAGAAAACATTAGGCTTAAAGAAAGAATTGAATATATAGAGAAAACAACCTGGCTGCGTAGTAAACCATCCCACTATGCGGAGCCATCGTACATAACGACGGGTAGATATGAGCAGGCACTCTATCGCGGCTGCCTTTGTTTATGCGGCTATTGATCGAGGTCCTTGCTTGAAGTTTTTTCCGGCTGCTTTTTCGTCACCTTTTCTGGCTGCTTGTCGGATTCCTGTGAGAAATCCCTCTGTGCAGCTTTCTCAGGCAGCTGTTGAAATTCTTTTCCTTCGGCTTTCTCTCGCTGAATCGCGTCGTAGATTTCCCTGCGGTGAACCGGTATGTTTTTCGGAGCTGTGATGCCTAATCGCACCTTATCCCCGCGGACATCGACGATGGTTATCTCAACATCATCGCCGATCATTATTGACTCATCTCTCTTTCTGCTTAGGACCAACATCATTAACTCCTTTTGTCGGCCGGCCTTACCTTTTAATTATACAAAAAAATATATCTAACTGTTCGCCCCATTGTTTGATTTATATTCTTATACGCCTGGGCGGATTGGTCCGTAAGGTACTTCTTATAACGAACATCCAACCGGCAATAATTCAAACTCACCTATATTTCGGCTAATTTTAAGGGTGAAAACAACCAATTTTGATTTTCTTGACTCAACAGATGCCAATTATTAGACGTTTCGCATGTAACCACTTAAAAAGAAGGAATTTACAATAAGATGAAGAGTTGAAAAAGATTTTTGAAATTTCTCTTTGCTACGTTGTCCGGTGCTGCCGGTTGTGAGTATAACGAATAGCCAGCCAGCAGCCGACAATTGAACCCAATGTGCCGAAAGACACCATTTGCACAGGCAATATAGAAACAATCGAATTCGGAAAGAAAGTCGCCGGCCAGTTTGCCAGAAAGCTCTGTAAAACATTTTGTTTAGCGTAAGCTGTTACAGCATAAGTCGTTACTAAGGCACTGGCGATTATGGGCCAAATACGACCGGTCTTAAAAAATTTATTGACTACGAATGATGCAATTATAAATGAAGCTAATACAGCGAATACAATCTGGCTAAGAGCCGGCTGTGCTACAACTGTGTTATCAGACGTTGTAAAGTCCTGAGCCAATATTTTCATGCAGAAATAAGCTATAACAGCCGAGCCGATTATAGCAGCAGCCGGATTTAGGTATGTTGACTTGATACCAGATTTGCCCTGTGAATCATCTGAGCCGGACTTTGACCGTATTTTCTGCCCTAATAGAACGCCTGCAAAACCTGCAGCAATAATTATCAGCCAAAAAAATGACTCCCATTTAAGCGATGCAAATAATGCCTGACGTTGAGGAACGTTTGAGCTTAGCTGCATCAGTTCAGCCATACTGCCGGAACGACCGGCCCAAATAGCTAAGCCGGAAGGGACGGCTAAAACGCCTATTTCTCTGCCGTGAGGCCAGGAAACAAAGTAAGCAATAAAACCGGTGCAGAAAGCAAGAAGCACTAAAATTATTGCACCAGAATGGCTTAAGCTGTTAAAACGTACTGCTCCAAGCGGATCATAAGGCGCGGCTACAGGCCAGGCTAAAATACCTATCAATACAACGCCCGTAATTACCACGGCAGCGATTCTTAAATTTATTGGCCAGGATAACTCCATTATTGAACTCCTTTGAAAAAACGATGATAAAGTAACATCAACGTTAAATAAAGTCAACGTTACATTGTTACCTATTTGACATGACGAGAGTGATTTGTTAAACTACTTGCTCCCTTGTACGAATTGAACAATTAACGCTGAAAATGGTATTTATTACCAGATGAGCGATAAAAGATACAAAGAAAACTCTGATGTTGTTACCGCACACCGGCTGCCCCGTGCCGTTCGGGAGAGCTGTGGCTTGTTCGGCATATTTGGAGACGCCCAGGCCGTTCAAAAAACCTACCTTGGCTTACACAGTCTTCAGCACCGCGGCCAGGAATCGGCCGGGATAGCATCAAGTGACGGCCAGGTCATTCAGTGCTATAAAGGTATGGGGATGGTTAGAAGGGTTTTCCGCAGCGGCACAGATATTCTGGATAAACTGTCTAATCCGATAGCAATAGGCCACGTCCGTTATTCGACGTCAGGGGCAAGTAAAGCTATTAATAGTCAGCCGCTTTTGGCCGAGTTTTCCTGCGGGCAGGTTGCAGTGGCACATAACGGTAATCTTATAAATGCAGCCTTGCTGCGGGATGAATATCAGGCCTACGGCAGCATCTTCAATTCGACAAGCGATACCGAGGTAATCATTCATTTGTTAGCTAAGCCCGCTCACTTAACAAATCCTGATCCTGTAGCCCATGTATTAAATCACCTGCAGGGTGCTTATTGTCTTTTGTTCTTATTTGCCGACCGTATCGAGGCAGCCCGTGATCCTTACGGCATCAGGCCTCTGTGCATTGGCCAAACTGAAGAAGACTGTTTCGTCGCAGCCAGCGAGAGCTGCGCTTTGGATGCAATAGGCGCAAAATTCATTCGGGAGGTTGAGCCGGGCGAGATAGTCACACTTGATAAGAAGGGTCTGTCCAGCAGATTCTTTGTTACGCCAGGAAGTATTACGCCGGCCCATTGTATCTTTGAGCACATTTATTTTGCGAAGCAAAACTCGCGCTTTTTCGGCGAAAACGTGCACGAGCTCAGAAAGAAATTGGGAAGGCAGCTGGCTATCGAGCATCCGGCCGACGCTGACGTGGTAATACCCGTGCCGGACTCAGGGACATCGGCGGCTATAGGATTTGCAGAGCAAAGCAAAATACCCTTCGATATGGGATTAGTTAGAAGTCACTATGTAGGCAGAACGTTCATCTCGCCGGACCAGCAGTTACGAGAGCTGGAGGTCAAGCTCAAGCTGGCTGTAGTGGAAGAGGTGGTCAGAGGCAAGCGCATTGTAGTGGTGGATGATTCAATCGTCCGCGGGACAACGACTAGAGGCAAGATACTGACATTAAGACAGGCCGGCGCTAAAGAAATTCACATGCGTGTCAGTTGTCCGCCGATCAGATTTCCCTGCTACTACGGCGTTGATTTTCCCACCAAGGAGGAGCTTCTGGCGAATAATCGCAACCTCAAACAAATCAAAGAATTCCTTGAGGTTGATAGTGTCGGCTATATATCGCTGGAAGGCTTGCTTGGCTGTGCGCATCTGCCGGCTGATCACTATTGTACCGCCTGCTGGACGGGCAAATACAGAATTCCGATCGACATGGCGACTGGCAAGCTTGCTGCCGAACGATATCAAATGCGGATGTTCGAAGAACGCAAGTGAAATCAAAAATCAAAAATTAAAAATTGATGAGTAGGATTCGGGGGTCAGGGGTCGGGGGTCGGCAAAAACCTGACCCCTGAACCCTGATCCCTGACCCCTTAATTTTGATATTTGATATCCATATAATAAACTCTATATAACTATGAGCAAATTTATAACTTACCAGCAGGCCGGCGTCAGTCTCGAAGCTTCCGACGATATGGAAGATGCAATCTACTCCAGCGTTGCAAGCACTTTAGGGCCGAGGGTAATTGAAGCTAAAGGTGCGTTTGCCGGCTTCTTCAGATTGGACTATGACGAAAAGTTATTCAAGAAAAATTACAAAAATCCGGTGCTTGTAGCCTGCACCGACGGCGTCGGCAGCAAGGTGCAGTTAGCTGCTAAAATAAGAAAATTCGACACCGTCGGCATTGACCTTGTGGCGATGAATGTCAACGATATGTTAGTGCACGGCGCTGAGCCGCTGTTCTTTTTGGATTACTTAGGTGTGCACAAGCTGGAGCCCAAAATCATAGCTGAGATGGTAAAAGGCGTCGCTGCCGGCTGCCGGGAAGCCTCCTGCGCACTAATCGGCGGCGAAACCGCTGAGATGCCCGACACATATAAAAATGGCGATTTCGACATGGCGGGTTTTGCCGTCGGGGTGGTCGAGCGTAAAAGGATTATCAACGGGAAAAACATCAGGCCCGGTGACGTCATCTTGGGCCTGGCCTCCAGCGGTCTGCACAGCAACGGCTACGCGCTGGCTCGAAGCATCTGTTTTAAGCAGCACAAAATGAAGATGGCCGACGTGGTTTCTGATCTCGATGGAGCGGTGCTGGGTGACGTGCTGCTGGAGCCGACCCGGATATATGTTCGGCCGATAGTAAAATTATTGTCCCAATATAAGGTCAAGCAGGTTATTCACGGAATGGCCCATATCACCGGCGGAGGTTTGCCGGGAAATGTGCCGCGAATGCTGCCGAAAAACTGCAACGCGGTCATTAAAAAAACGAGCTGGCCGAAACACAAGATATTCACGTTTCTGCAGAGCGCAGGCCCAGTCGAAGAAAGTGAAATGTACAGAGTTTTTAATATGGGGATTGGCTTTGTACTGATAGTAGCGGAGGACTTTGCCGATTCGATATCGAACAAATTGACGCGGTTAGGCGAGCAGGTCTATGTAATAGGCGAAATCACTGCCGGCACGGGCGATGTAGTCCTAAATTAACCCGTCACAGTCAATCCGAATTAGGTCGATTCAATTATTATTTCTTAACGGGCTTGACATAAAAGTATATGTGAAATATATTACAAAATCTTGTTTATCCAAAGGATTTTTACCTGAGTGATATGTAAAAATTGCAGGCATCATCCTCTGGTTTTTGAGTGTTACTCATCTTTTACTGAAGAAGGAGATTTTTAGAATGGCAAAAAAAAGGGTGTACTTTTTCGGCGATGGCAAAGCTGACGGCAACGCAAAAATGAAAGAGCTTCTCGGCGGCAAAGGAGCTAACTTAGCCGAGATGTCGCGGTTAGGTATCCCAGTCCCGCCGGGATTTACTATTACAACAGAGATCTGTACTCACTTTATGAATAATAAGGGCAAGTACCCAAAAGGCCTAAAAGAAGATGTCGAGATTGCCCTCAAAAGAGTCGAAAAAATCATGGGCAGCAAATTCGGCGATCCTGAAAATCCGCTTCTTTTTTCCGTGCGTTCCGGCTCTCGTAGTTCGATGCCAGGAATGATGGAGACGGTGCTCAACATCGGCTTAACATCCGCTACAATTCCCGGCATTGTAGCTAAAACAGGTAATGAAAGGTTTGTTTATGACGCTTATAGACGGCTGATTATGATGTACTCCGATGTTGTTATGGAAAAGGCAGCCGGCATCGAGCCGAAAGAGGACCAAGGTATCCGCAGGCAGCTCGAAAAAATCATGGGTAAAATGAAGGAAGAAAAACACTGCACCTCGGACACCGACCTGACTGTCAAAGACCTCAAGCAGCTTTGCACGCTGTTCAAAGCCAAAATAAAAGAGGTTACCGGTTATGAATTTCCTGATGACTATAATAAGCAACTATGGGGCGGTATTTACGCTGTTTTCGCCTCGTGGAACGGCAAACGTGCTGTCAGCTATCGAAAAATAGAAGGTATCCCCGACGACTGGGGTACAGCAGTCAATGTCCAGGCGATGGTATTCGGGAACATGGGTAATAATTCCGCAACCGGTGTCGCCTTCACCCGCAACCCTGCCACCGGCGACAACCACTTCTACGGTGAATGGCTGATCAACGCCCAGGGCGAGGATGTCGTCGCCGGCATCCGCACGCCAAGCCCGCTCAACGAGGCAACCAAGAGCGAGCAGAATAAGCACCTGCCGTCTCTTGAGAAAACCATGCCCAGGGTGTACCGCGAGCTGGACGCCATCCGCATCAAGTTAGAGAAACACTACCGCGACATGCAGGACATCGAATTCACCATCCAGGACGGTAAGCTGTGGATGCTGCAGTGCAGAGTAGGCAAACGCAACGGCCCCGCAGCCGTCCGAATGGCTGTCGATATGGTCAGAGAAAAACTTATCAAGAAAGAAGAAGCAGTCATGAGGGTGACACCCAGCCAGCTCGACGAGCTATTGCACCCGATAATCGATCCTAATGTCGAAAAAGAGCATAAACCTTTGGCCAAAGGTCTGCCCGCTGGGCCGGGCGGCGCTACAGGACAGGTCGTCTTCACCTCACCGGACGCCGTCGAATGGAAAAAACAAGGTAAGAAGGTAATCCTCGTCCGCGAAGAAACCAATCCTGAGGATGTCGAGGGAATGAGGGCAGCCGAGGGCGTCTTAACCGCTCGCGGCGGCATGACCAGCCATGCGGCGCTCGTCGCTCGCGGCTGGGGCAAATGCTGCATCGTCGGCTGCGCCGCGGTGCATGTTGATTACGCCAACAAACAAATGAGTCTTGATGGCAAGGCGTTTAAAGAAGGTGACTGGATTACCCTCAACGGAACAAAAGGCGTCGTCTATGAAGGGAGTCTGCCTATGATGGACGCCTCGTCGGAAAATAAGCTCTTAAATGATTTCCTCAAAACCTGCGACTCTATCAGAAGACTTGGCGTTCGCACCAATGCCGACACTCCTGCGGACGCTCAGAATGCCCGCCGATTCGGCGCCGAAGGTATCGGCTTGTTCAGAACCGAGCACATGTTCTATGGCAAGGGGGCGGATGAGCCGTTGTTTATCCTTCGCAAAATGATTGTCTCCAAGACCGAGGATGAAAGAAAGAAAGTCCTCGATGAGCTGTTCCCCTATGTCAAGCGTGACATCAAAGGCACTCTCGAAGCGATGGACGGCCTGCCGGTGATTATTCGTCTGCTGGACCCGCCGCTGCATGAGTTTGTGCCAAACGACCCGGCAAAGCTCCAGCAGCTCGCCGCCGACCTTAATATCTCCCTCGATGAGCTGTCGCAGAGGGCAAAGAATCTGCACGAGTCCAACCCTATGATGGGTCATCGCGGCGTCCGGCTGGGCATTACTTATCCCGAAATCAGCCGGATGCAGATACGGGCTATTTTTGAAGCGGCTGCGGAGCTTATCAAGGAAAGCAAAAAGCCTTATCCGGAGATAATGATCCCCGTAGTCTGCGATGTGAAAGAATTGACCGACCAGATAGTTATCATCAAAGAGGTTTATAAAGAGGTTCTGGCCAAGTATAACCTTAAGAAGATTAAGAATAAAGTCGGCACGATGATAGAAATTCCGCGTGCCGCTATTGTGGCCGACAAGATTGCCGAGGTTGTTGAGTTCTTCTCTTATGGCACAAACGATATGACCCAGATGGGCTTCGGCTTCTCACGCGACGACATTGGTGGCTTCCTGCCTGATTATCTCAAGAAGGGTATTCTGCCAAAAGACCCATTCCAGAGCATCGACCAGGATGGCATTGGCGAACTAATAAAGATGGGTATTACTCGCGGGCGAAAGACTCGCAAGGACCTCGAAATCGGCATTTGTGGCGAACATGGCGGCGACCCTGACAGTATTGATTTCTGCCATCGCGTCGGCATGGACTATGTGTCCTGCTCGCCGTTCAGGGTGCCGATAGCAAGACTTGCAGCCGCTCGCGCAGTCGTTAGTTGATAGTCGTTAGTGAATAGTGAATTGTTTAGCCCCGCCATTTATGGCGAGGTTTTCTTCATAAGAACAATTGGGTAGATCTTACTTAAAATGACGTGGGGCAAGAGATACATGAAGGGAAGAGTGAGGAATTATCTCACGGTGAGTTAACCCCATGAGATAGCAATGAATTATCTCACGGGGTAAATATGATATTGTATATTATTGGGGAGACCGCCGAACTGCGTTTAGCACCCGGCGGACAGCGGTTAACCGGTAAGAATGGGATGGGCTTCAGGTCATAAGGACTCTGAAGCCCATCCAACGTAACAGTCATCTCTGAAAGCACGTTCTTTGTCAAGTATAGTTCATTATTCTACGTATGTTATGCCCTTTTATTTTTTTAAGGTATCGCCTCGATTGTTCTTATGGTTTTACCCAAGTCATCTCTACGCCGTCACCGCGGCATGAATTTTTCCCAAAAGCATCTGGCAATCATTGCGCGAGCCTCACAGAACTCATGACAAGCACGCCCTCATGCTCGTGCTACGCAGCGCTTCGCAGAGTAGTATCGGCTAAAACCTTTACCCCACGTTCCAAACTTGTGGTGAGCTTGTCCCGCTCCGGCTCGGCGAGCCTCCGCCGAGACGAGTCGAATCCATAGGGTTCTTTCTTCGTTAATATCCAGTAAGTCAACTCCGCTAAATGCCTGGCTAATGCCACAATCGCTGGCAAATCAAAAAGAGTCTATATGCATCGGCTGATTATGAATACACCGCCAGATTTAGTCTGCGATCATATCAATCATAATGGGCTGGATAACAGAAAGGCCAATCTTCGTAACTGCACTATAAAGCAGAATAATGCAAACGCGCGCCCGGCCAAATGGACCAGCTCGAAATATAAAGGCGTTTCCTACATCAAACGCAAAAAGAAATGGGCTGTTTATATTAAAAAGGACGGCAGACAATTTAACCTCGGCTGTTTCGCCGACGAAGCTGAGGCGGCGAAGGCTTACGATGCCTCCGCGAAAAAACTGCACGGCGAATTTGCGCACCTGAACTTTCCTGATTCGCAAAATTCTAATTGATTTGCTCGCACAAGCCGATGTAATATAATATTCACGTTTAGCCGTCGCCGGTATTTATCCTTCGTAGTCAAGGTAGGGTGGGGCTTGCCCCACCATGAATGTATCTCAGTATGAAAAAAGGAGAAACGAAAATGTGTAACACTTGTGGATGTCGTTCAGGAAGTAAAGCCAAAGCAAAACCCAAAAAGAATGCAAAGAAGGCCGGCAAGAAGAAATAACCATTACGTTGTCATTGTGAGGCCTGCAAAGACCGCGGTAATCTCAAAGTGTTTAGCCCCCAAGTTGTTTACTTGGGGAGTGTTACTTGGGTTTTTTTGTTTGTGTTTTGAACCGTGTAAGTCAATTCCGTCCCGGCGGATTTAACAAATTAACTAATCACCAATTAACTAATTTCCTCTGTGGTTTTTGTATTCTCCGCGGTTAATAGTCAATAAATACTATGTCTTCCGGGATTGCGACCACGTCACGATGGCTGGGGCCGAGGAGCTTTTTTATCTCTGAGCTGTGCTTGCCAGCCAACTGCTTCAATTGAGAGCTGCCGATGCTCGTGACGGCCTTTGCCTTATCGTTAAGCATAACAATATCGCCGGCCTTAAATGCCCCCTCAACCGAAGTCACGCCGCTCGGCAAAAGGCTCTTGCGGTTCTTAACTGCTGCCATAGCGCCATTATCAATATTTATCACGCCTGATGCGGCGCTATTGAGAATCCATCTCGCACGATTACTTAGCTTTCGTTTCGGCATAAAGATTGTGCCGATTACTTCGCCGGCGATGATTCGGCTGATAACGTCCTTGGTTCTGCCGTTGGCAAGCACCATTCGACAGCCGGCACTAGCGGCGATCTTGGCGGCTTCGATTTTTGTTTTCATGCCGCCGGTGCTGAACCGGCTTCCCTTTTCGCCGGCGTTACTCACAATTTCTGGTGTGATTTCAAATACCGTCGGAATTGGCTTGGCGTCGGTAAATTGCCGCGGGTTTTTGTCGTAAAGGGCGTCGATGTCACTTAACATAATCAATAGGTCCGCATCGAGCTTGCTGGCGACAAGGGCGCTTAATTTATCGTTGTCGCCGAAAGCTGTGCCGATTTCATCGGTCGATATGCTGTCATTTTCGTTCAAGACTGGCACGACGCCGAGTTTCAAAAGCGTCTCAATCGAGTTTCGTAGGTTCAGATAGGTCTTGCGGTTATTTAGCACCTCGGCTGTGAGCAATACCTGGGCCACGGTAACGCCGAATTGTTCAAATGCCTTTCTGTATTCGGCCATCAACATCGGCTGACCAATCGCCGCGCACGCCTGACGCATTCTTACTTCGCTGGGTCTTGTTCCAAGCGATAATTGTCCCGCTCCCATGCCGATAGCACCGGATGTGATTATAACGACCTGTTTGCCGGCTTTAAGCAGGGAATTTACCTGGCCTGCCATCTGGCGGACGTAAGCAGAATCCAAGCCGCCATTTTTTGTCAGCGTATTAGTGCCGATTTTGATTACAATTCGTTTTGCCTTACTAAAATCTCTCATTAGTTTAGTCGTTAGTATTTAGTCGTTGGTATATAGTCGATGGTATATAGTTTTTGGTATTTAGTCATTTATATTTAGTTTTTTGATCAGACTCATTGTCATTTTACTGATTTCATCGATGTTCGATAATATGGTTTCTGCTTTTGGTCCTTCAATATATTTTAGTCGTGATGCGATGATAATTTGTGTCGTCAGTTCTGCACAGCTTCCAAGGGCGATATATAAAAAGTTTCTGTATTCCTTATTGTGTATTCTGGCGAATCCTTCGGCAATATTAGAAGGTATCGATACGGATGAGCGTCTCAATTGACTTTGCAAACCGTATATTTCTTCCTTTGGAAAGGTTTTGCTTAAGGCATAGACATCTTCTACAAGCTGGATGCCTTTTTGCCATATCTTTAAATCCTTGAAACTTTTTATTTTATTGATTGATTCCTGATTCACCAATTTCTTGCTCGACAAATACTAAATACTAACGACTATTCACTAACGACAATATTCTTATGAGTAAACTTTTTTGCATTCGGGCCGGTGTAATCGGCTACGATTTGGCCGGAGCCTAAAAGCTTCCATTTGTAAATCACAAGGCCTTCCAGGCCGACAGGGCCGCGAGCATGTATCTTATTGGTGCTTATGCCAACCTCGGCTCCGAGGCCGTAACGGTAGCCGTCACTAAGCCGCGTGCTGCAATTCCAGAGCACATTGGCTGAATCCACCAGATCCAAAAATTTCTCGGCCTTTTCTTTATTGTTAGTGACGATTGCGTCGGTATGGGCGGAGCCGTAGCGATTGATATGCTCTATCGCCTCATCCAATCCATCCACAACCTTTATCGACAAGATATAGTCGAGATATTCAGTTGCCCAGTCCTCTTCGGTTGCAGGCTTTACATCTATTATCTTTTCCGTTTTTGGGCAGCCGCGTAGCTCAACTTTCTTTTGCTCAAGTGCGGTTTTAACTTTTGGCAAAAATGCTGATGCAATTTTGCTATCGACTAACAAAGTCTCAGTGGCGTTGCAGGTGGCGACGTACTGGCATTTTGAATCGACGGTAATATTGACAGCCATATCTATATCTGCTTCGCCATCGACATAGACGTGGCATATACCGTCGGCGTGGCCGAGGACTGGGATGTTTGTGTTATCCATAATGTAGCGGACGAACTCATTTGAACCGCGAGGGATAATCAAGTCTATATAATCATCCTGAGCCAGCATTTCCGTGACATCCTGGCGTGTGTGCAGCAGGTGAATCCAGCCTTTTGGCAGCCCAGCCTTTTCGCTGGTTTGCGATATGATTTGTGCGAGGATTTTGTTTGTATTCTCTGCTTCGGAGCCACCTTTAAGCAGTGCTGCATTGCCGCTTTTCAGGCAAAGCGTTGAGATTTGCACAAGTGCATCCGGACGCGACTCGAAGACAACGCCGATAACGCCGATTGGGCAAGTGACTTTGTAGAGCTTCAGGCCTTCGTCAAGCTCCATCGCAGTTAAGGTTTTTCCGACGGGGTCATCGAGATTGATAAGGGTTTCGATGCCGGCGCATACATCTGCAATCTTGCTTTCATCAAACTTAAGGCGTTTAAGTAAAGGTTCAGCCAGCTTGTTCTTTTTAGCGGCTGCAAGGTCCTTCTTGTTGGCGGAGATAATCTCGGAGGCGTTTTGCTTTAAGGCCTCGGCAATCTCGGCTAACGCCTTATTCTTCATATCGGTTTTAACCACAGCCAATTGGATTGAGGCTGACTTGGCCGACTTGGCTATTCGTTCTATGTCAATTTTTTGCTGCATGTTTTGCCTTGCTAATTCCGATTAAATGTTTATAATCTGAGTTAAAATTGCTCTGTAGAAAAGAACAGAAATTGTCATTTCGAGCGAGCCGATAGGCGAGTCGAGAAATCTGTTTTTTGTGCAGATTTTTCCACTTCGTCCCGATTAAGTCGGGACTTCGGTCGAAATGACATGTGGTCTCTTCTATAGAATATATTAAAATTGTAAATAATAAATAACAAATAATCAATTAGAATTTGCGGGTGTAGCTTAGGGGTAAAGCCCCAGCCTTCCAAGCTGGTTACGCGGGTTCGATTCCCGCCACCCGCTTTCTTATTGCGCAGCGAGGCCTGCATTTCGCATAAGCTATATACAGTCAATAGCGAAAAAATGGATAGTATTTTTCTTGATTTCCGTGTAAGAAACCGCTATACTATCTTATTGTCCATAGCATTTATAATGCTCTTTAGCCGATTTCCGGCGAGGCATTTATAGCTATGTTACCAGGACCTGATTAACAGGAGACAATAGGGCATTAATGGAGGGAGCAGACAACATAATGTCGGGGGAGCACAACGGCAAAGGGGAGCTGCTGCACGACCTGAATACCCTGCGCCAGCGTGTCCGTGAGCTTGAACAAGCAAACCAGGCTCTCACGGATTTCGAAAAACAATTCAAAGGGCTTTTTGAAAACACCCCTGTCGGCGTATATAGAACTGCTCCTGATGGCCGCATTATTATGGTCAATCCGGCAATAATCCAAATGCTGGGTTATTCATCTTTCCAGGAGCTTTTACAGCTCAACGTGGAAAAAGTAGGATTTGCTCCCGGCTATCCCCGATCAGCATTTAAGGAGCTTATAGAAAGAGATGGAAAGGTTGTCGGCCTGGAGTCCGCGTGGATAAGACGCGATGGGACGATCTTATTTCTTATTGAGAATGCAAGAGCCATCCGCGATGAATCGGGAAAGACGTTATATTACGAAGGTATGGTGCAAGATATTACCAAGCACAGGATGGCGGAGGATGCACTGCGGGAGAGCGAGAATAAATATAAAGATCTTGTCGAAGAGCTGACCGACGTGATATATACCCTGGATACAGAGGGAAATGTCACATCCGTAAATAAAGCTGGCACAGTCATGTTTGGACGCGAACCCACGGAAGTTCTTGGCAAGAGTTTCACCAAATGGATTCCGCAAGAACACCTAGATGATGCAATGGATGCCTTTAAGCGAATTATCGGCGGAGAGAAAATCACTGCGGAAACCGTTATGCTCGATAAGGATGGAAATCCACACAATGTTGAGTTCAGTTCAACTGCCATAATAAAAGACGGGAAGGTTGTGGGAACCAGTGGCACAATAAGAGACATCACCGAGAGCAAAAAGATAGAAAAGCAATTAAGAGAATCTGAAAAAAGATTTAAAGGTATCTTTGACAATGCGGCCGACGGATTACTTTTAGCGGATACAGAAACCAAAAAGTTCTACATGGCCAATAGAACGATTTGTCAAATGTTAGGTTATACCGAGGAAGAGATAAAGAGCCTGACTGTCAACGATATCCATCCACTGGAAGATCTGCCCTACATTATAGACCAGTTTGAAAAACAATCGCGTGGCGAGATTAAGCTGGCCAAGAATACACCGGTCAGAAGGAAGGACGGCAGTGTTTTTTATGCTGATATTAACACGTTCGTGATAACGTTGGAGACAAGACTGTATTTAACCGGTATTTTTAGGGATGTTACCGAGCGAAGGAAAAATGAGCTTGCGTTAAAACGGCAGGAAGAAACGCTCCAGGCAATTCTAAATGCAACCACAGAGTCTGTGTTTCTGATAGATAGCAATGGCACTATTCTGGCTCTTAACAGCACAGCCGCAAAACGTCTGGGAAAAGATGTTTCTGATTTCGTAGGTCAAAAGCACCAGAATATTTACGATCCACCTATTCCTCCTTCTTTAGTCAGATTTAGAACGGAGAAAATACGCCAGGTTTTTAAAACGGGCAATCCAGTCGATTTCGAGGATGAACGGGCTGGCTTAATTTTTCACACGGTTATCTATCCCGTTTTTGACTCGGATGGAAAAGTCGAGAGCGTTGCAATCTTTGCCCAGGATATCACTGGACGAAAGAAGGCAGAAGAGGCGCTGCGTGAGAGTGAGCAGCGTTACCGAACGCTGGCTGAATCGGCCCAGGATCATATATTCATCATTGATAAGCAAAGAAACATCAAGTATGTAAACCCTTACGGCGTAATGAATCTTGGAAAGCACCCGGAGCAGGTTATTGGAAAACCGTTAGGCGTGCTGTTTCCGCCGGAGGTGTCCGAGACCCCTCTGCAGAATGTCGAAAGGGTATTTGAAACAGGCAAGCCGCTCTTTGGCTTTAAAGACAGGATTAAACTTCCTGACCGCGAGCTGTGGAATGATACAAACATCATTCCCCTCAAGAATGCAAAAGGCCAGGTCGAAGCAGTGATGGGCATCTCTCGCGACATCACCGAGCTAAAGATGATGGAGCAGGCGCTTCGTGAAAGTCAAAGATGGCAAAGGGCTATTCTTGACAGCATCCCCGATATGGCCTGGTTAAAAGACAAAGAAAGCAAATATATCGCGGCAAATGAGGCACTATGTAAAGCGTTTGGTATAAAATTTGAGGACTTCGTTGGCAAAACGGATTTAGACATCTCTCCGAAGGACTTAGCTGAAAAGTATAGAGCTGACGACCAGAATGTTATAAAGACCGGCAGACGTAAGCTCGTGGAGGAGCAGTGGGGGAAGGAGCAAGGTGAAAGAATATGGATAGAGACGATTAAAACTCCGATTTATAACGACCAGGGTCAAATTATAGGCACCAGTGGTATCGCAAGGGACATCACAGAGCGAAAGAAATTAGAGAGCGCACTTATTGAGTCGGAACGACGCTACCGTACGCTTTTTGATACCACACCAATTGGTGTGGGTCTGTCTATAATAGATGGTAAGGTCCTGGCTTGTAATAACGCAATGCTTAATATGATCGGCTATACAGAAGCAGAAATACGGCAAATAAACCTGAAAGATACTTATGTGAATCCTCAAGAACGCATCAAGCTTATGGAAAAGCTGCGAGCAAATGGCTTGGTGCAAAATTTTGAGGCACAGTTGAAGCGAAAAGACGGTACAACTTACTGGGCCAGTATAACCACAAATATGTTTAATCAAGCCGGCCAAGATGTGCTTCTAACGGTAGTTGTAGATATCACCGAGCGTAAAAAGGCCGAGGAGAAAATTAGAACACTGACTTCTGCAGTTGAGCAGTCGATTGACGGTGTATCTATAGCAGACTTAGAGCCAAAACTGCTGTACGTCAATAAAGCTTATGCTCGGATGCACGGTTTTGCTCCTGAAGAAATGATCGGAATGCCGGTGGAGAATCTGCATAACAAAGAAAAGATGGACGCATTTAAGGCCGACATAAATCAATTAAAGAGCCAGGGTTTCGGGGAAGTCGAAAGAGAGCATATCAAAAAAGATGGGACACCTTTTTCTATATATATTTCTACTACCGTATTGAGAGATAATGACGGCCAGCTTATTGGAATTTTGGCAGTTTCACGTGACATCACAGAATCCAAGCAACGAGAAAAAGAGCTTGATAGCTACAGGCAAAAGATTGCTCGAGCCGAACAGTGGGCATCAGTAGGAACATTAGGCGCCAGCCTGGCCCATGAGCTGACACAGCCTCTGACCGTCATTACTTTGTCTGCCGAGAATGCATTAACGGAGATGGAATCAACATCCCATCCAGCGCCGGGTATGAATCAGCTTAGAGACATGCTGTCCGAGATATTGACTGTTAATTCGATTGTCCGGAGGTTTCGTGATGCAGCGAGGAAATCCTCAGAAAGAAGCATCAGGCAGGTAGTTTTGAAAGAAATTGCTGAGAGAACGTTAAAGTTATTCGATGAAAGCGCCCGGCGGGCAAATGTTACCTTGACCCTTATGGATTTTGACCGGCTGCCTGCCATATTATCAAGCGAGGAAGAGCTGGGACAGATATTTTATGTATTGATTGAAAACGCTATACAGGCAGCCGACGGCAAACAACAGCGTCATCTTGTTATAAGCGGCGAGGTAAAAGATGAGAATGTAGTGCTGCGATTTTCCGACAACTGTGGTGGAATCGCGCCGGAGAATCTTGATAGGATTTTTGAGCCTTTCTTCTCTACCAAGCAGGCAGGCGAGGCTACAGGTCTGGGGCTTTGCATCGTGGAGCACATCATCACCCGGATTGGCGGCAAAATCCATGTCGAAAGCAAATTGGGTGAAGGAACAACGTTCTATATTACATTGCCTATCGAAAGTTATACATAGCTCCATCACAAACAACAATAGCCGCTAAAAGAGACGCCATCTACACTTCTGTTCGGCCTATTTACCTCAGCCAAGCCCCAATTGAGAAAATACTTTTGAAAAAGATAGCTTGTATCTTAGCTGGAAAAGCATGATAATTGGCGACAAAAGCAAAAAAACAGATAAATTATGAAAAATACCCACTTTTCAGAATATCCTTTTAGGAATGAAAAACTAAAATTATAAATATAGATTATCTGAAATTCTCATTTGGAAAGCGATTGCTTAGGTAAGCAGAAATGGCTGACATCTTAAAACAACATATCTTTTTTGTTGACGATGAGCCCAAGGTGCGTAAGCTGGTAGGCGGAACTCTTGAGCAGGCAGGTTTTAAGGTTAGCTGCTTTGCCGGTGCGGCTGAATGTATTGAGAAACTGCGTAGTAAAAATTGCGACTTGCTCATCACCGACGTGAAACTGCCCAAAATGAGCGGAATCGAGCTATTGACTGAGGCTAAGCGGATATTTTCGTCTTTGCCGGTTTTGATTGTTACCGGCTACGGCGATGTATCAATGGCCGTCAGGGCTATGAAGGCAGGGGCTGCTGATTTTATCGAAAAACCTTTGGAAAAACAAACCTTGCTCTCAGCCGTGGAGATTGCGCTAAAGCAGATTCCCTCAAATGACCCGCTTGTGCTCAAAGGGCTTACCAATGCGGAGATAAAAGTCTTGAGGCTTATTCTTGATGGCAAAACTAATAAGGAAACAGCATTGCTGCTTCATCGTTCTGCAAGCACAATTGAAGTGCACCGCAAACACATTATGCGCAAGCTCGGCGCGGATAATGTGGTTGATTTGGTTAAACAAGCCGCTGCAATGGGCATGGTTTATCCTTCGGCAAACGAATAATTGTTCAACGCCGTTTCAAACATTCGCCTTCAGCCAGATGCGGCATATATGGCCAGTCCCGAGCTATTTGTTCTGGTTGAAAGGTTGTTCCGCCATTGGATGACGGCTATTGATACCAATCCTAAAAATCTATGAGCTTATGCTGGATAAGCCGCCATTAAACTTGTCCCTTCAGCACCTCTTAGGGGGCCCTGAGCGATGCCGGTCATTTCAACGGGTACGGCGGGCTTGCTACTTTGCGAAGTCCCTTAGGGACGCAGCACGAGTCAACCCACAGTTCTATTTGTGCACTGTCCCCGGCCTATATTCATGGCTATCCCAACTCGCTCAAAATAACATTCTTGACTCTTTCCTACACAGCAGATTAAAATCACACACAAATTGAACCTGAAACCATTTATTCGATTTTGCAGGGATTTAGATGCGAGAAACAAAATACGCAAGACTGATTTTAACTTTTACAGTAATCCTCTTCTGTCTGCCCTGCGGTGTACCTGCCGCCGATGCCGGTCAGGAGCCGAATAATTTAGATGGTAGGGTGGGGCTTGCCCCACCATTGCAATTTGATGCCAATAGCTCTACCTCATATTTCACGAAAGCTCCCGAACAACTAAACGCCGTGGGCGGCCCGCAAAAAACCCTTACTCTCGGCTCGGCGGATCCTAATGCCGGCTATAAGTTTCAGTTAGCTTTGACCTCCGAGGGTGCAGCAATCGAAAGAGCCACTTTTAGCGAATTCGACGACCGCAATTATAAAAATCCCCAGCCTTTGGCTGTTCTTTCACCAGTTCCTTATGGTAAACCCCCGAACGCAGGTCAGTTGTTGTCAATGGTTGTCAAAAAATTAAGGCTTGTCCGACAACAACAACAGTTCTCATTAGATAAATTAAGCTGGAAAAGCTTCGATATCGAGACAAAAAATGACGGCCAAACGGCCCGCTTCGAGGCGCTTATCACCGATTCGGCTGGTCAGCCGGTGCTAAAAATCAATCGACTCTACACCGTGGCCGTTAATAGTTATCTTGCCGAATGCAGATTAACTATCGAAAATCTGACAAATAGCCAGCAGCAGGCGCAGATAGACGTAGGGGGGCCGACAGGTCTGGACAGAGAATCATCCAGAACCGATATACGAAAGGCCATCGGCGCTTTTCTTACGCCGGATGGGCAAATAGTCACATCTCGACACGAAATTCACAGCCAATTTCTAAGCAGAAAGTCGGGCCTAAAAAATTCTACCGAGGCATACGAAAGAGCCGTTCGCAGCGCCGACCAGACCCAGGTCGCAACTGCTAAAGAAAATTTACGGATAGGCCACAATCTCCCCGACCGCTACAAACAAGCAAATTTTTTGTGGGCTGCGATTACGAATAAATACTTTACCGCAATACTTGTACCACAGCCGGAGCAGGGCAAAAGCTTCTGTGAATGGATCGAAGACAAAACCGTCTGGTACTACAATCCCGACGGCGACCAGCGCGGAAGCAGCGGCGATGAAACGATAGGAATCGACCTGCAAATCGCACCTGTCACCCTCGCCGCGGCCGGTGAGCCGAACGACTCAAAGACCTACACCTTCCAGCTTTATATAGGGCCGAAAGACAGAGACCTTTTCCAGAAAAACCCACAATACAAAAAGCTCGGATTTATCCAGGCGATAGATTTTATGCCCTGCTGCTGCTGTCCGGACAGCATCATACGCCCACTGGCGTTTGGCATACTGGCAATAATGAAATGGATGCACATCTTCATCGGCAATTACGGCGTGGTTATCATTATTCTCGTGTTCCTGATGCGTATAGTAATGCATCCGATTACTAAAAAAAGCCAGGTGTCGATGAGTAAGATGAGTAAGCTCGCCCCCAAGACCGAGGAGATAAAAAAGAAATACGCCAACAACAAACAAGAGATGAACAAGCAGATGATGGCTCTCTACAAAGAGCACGGCGCGTCGCCGATTATGGGCATGCTGCCGATGTTTGTACAGATGCCGATATGGTTCGCATTATACAGCGCCGTGAACACCAGTATCGACCTGCGGGGAGCATCGTTTTTGCCGGTCTGGATAACCGACCTTTCTATGCCGGATGCGCTGGTGAGGTTTTCAACGGTAACTATACCTCTGCTGGGCTGGAAAATAGATTCGCTGAACCTGCTGCCGTTACTAATGGGTTTGGCCTTTTATCTACAGCAGAAACTCACGCCCACTCAGCCGGCGGCTTCTACCAGTCCACAGATGGCTCAGCAGCAGAAAATGATGATGATTATGATGCCGATTATGTTTCCGTTGATGTTTTACAATCTGCCTTCAGGAGTGAATTTGTACATTATGACCAGCACCTTTGCAGGAGTAATTGAGCAGCACATCATTAAAAAACATATCCGGAGGAAAGAAGAGGACGAATCGCAGGGACTGGTTGCTACAACAAGCAAGACCGGCGGAAAAGTCAAAAAGAAAAAACCAAAACCATTCTTTAGATTTTAATCACAGAAAACAGCCGCCTGGCGAACAAAAAACTGTTAGAATGAATAAAGGCCGAAAGGGAAAAAGGATGCTATGAAATCAAGGAAGAAAAGGCAGGATGTTAATATATCTGGATGAGTCTGGAGACCTAGGTTTTGACTTTAACAAACCAAAAACAACAAAGAAATTCGTCATCACACTTTTAGTGTGCCGCTCAGAACAAAGCAAGAAAGAATTCCAAAAAGCTGTGAGAAGTACGTTAAAAAATAAGTTGAATAAAAGAAAAACCAAAAGGCGGAAAGTAACTGAGCTTAAGGGAACTAAAACATCCCTACAAATTAAGGAATATTTTTTCAAAAAACTAAAAGGACAGGATTGGGACATCTACGCTGTCATCCTAAATAAAGAAAGAGTTTACTCAAACTTTCAAACTAAAGCAGGTAAAAAGAAACTGTATAATTTCCTGGCTCGTTTTATTCTCGAAAAGCTACCTTTGAGAACAATTTTTACCAATGTTAGGCTTGTTGTTGATAAAAGCAAGAATAGAGAGGAAATCAGAGATTTTAATC
>CAZRNB010000028.1:0-27493 GCA_964601355.1 uncultured Pirellulales bacterium | reverse complement strand
TTGGCTGTGATAAACCGATAGCCATAACGGGGATACCTCTTTGCCAGCTTCATGAGCCGGGTATTTTCCTTTTGCAGTGCCTTTAGTTGCCTGACCTGGTTGAGCTTCATTTGGCCGTACTGCTTTCGCCATTTGTAATAAGTCGCATCACTGATTTGGAGCTGCTTGCAGGCTTGTTCAACAGTATCTCCCTGGGCTATAATGGCGTCAGCTTCTCTTAAGTTTTTAACGATTTGTTCTGGCGTGTGTAATTTACGTTTCATTTGGGTATCCTTTCCATAAAAACCAACTAATCTTATCGGATACCCTCTAATCTACAATGGTACAGTTTTTGGGGGTCACACCACCAACGCCTGCAATGTCAAGACAAGAAGGTGTTAGTGAGGGGGAGAGTTTGCAGATAGAAAATCGTTTAGACTTTTTATAAACTCATAAACCTCCATTGTATTTTTCAAATAGTATTTTGCAAGCGACTTTTTCGGCTTGCCAACAAATATATTTAAGCCCCTATTTCTTATCGCTCTGAACGCATCCTCATCGGTGACATCATCACCAATATATAGGGGTAAAATCGGCTTATCTTTCAACTTCGATTTCAGCTTGGTCAACAGCCATAAAACGGCTTTGCCTTTACCCCATTCAATAGCAGGTTTTACCTCAAGGACTTTCTTACCTTTTTCGGTCTTTATTTTGCCCCGCCTACTATAAGATGCAGCAACCTCATAAAAGGCAGTCTTTACAAAAGGAACGTATCGCTTGCTTACTAATCGATAATGAAGGCTCAGAGAAAATCCTTTATCTTCAAGTAAAATTCCTTTGATACGAGAAAGCCTTTCCAATAGCTCGTTTTTTATTCTTCGCAGGATTATTCCGTAGTGTGGCGAAAGCGGTGCTTTAAATCTAATATTCGGTCCTTCTATCTGAAGGCCATGATTGCCGGAATATATTAATCCTTTTAAGCCGACCCTTTTTTTAATATCTTGAAGCGCTCTGCCCGAAACGATGGCGAGTGTGCATTTGCGGTTTGTAGATAATTCTTTCAATAGCTTTTTGGTTTGCTCAGGAAATAATGCTCTACTTGGTTTTTCAACAATTGGCGAAAGGGTACCATCGAAATCCAAGAGGAGTAATATATGCTTATTATAAATCCGTTGTTTTATATAGTCCCAGTGCGAAAAAAGATATCTCATTATAAAAAAGCCCTTCTACTCCTTAAACTCAAATTTAAGCAATTCCGATATGATTTTACCTGCCCAGCGATAGACGTTATTCTGCTGTATAATCTGTCTCATTTTTATAATTCGTTTCTTGCGTTCTTCTTCAGACATAATAAGTGCTTCAAAAATCCCATCACTGGTTTGCTCTCGATCGTAGGGATTAATAAGGACGGCATCGGTCAATTCCCTCGCTGCCCCTGCAAACCTGGTTAGCACAAGCATGCCTGTCTCATCTGAACGGCTTGATACAAATTCCTTTGCTACAAGGTTCATTCCATCATGTAAAGAACAGACGACGCAGACATCTGCGAGACGGTATAGCGCAAATGCCTCAATAGGAGATAAATGTCGTCTGATTAAAACGAGCGGCTGCCAACCACCTCTGGAATGTTTCCAGTTTATCTGCTCAATTAAAGCGTTAATCTCATCATTGAGAGCTTTATATCTTGGTATATGCAATCGGCTAATCGGCCCCATCTGCAAAAAGATAATTCGCTCTTTTAACTCAGGATGCTTCTCAAGAAGCCGGTCTACTCCCGACAGCTTTTCCGGTATTCCTTTTGTGTAATCGATGCGGTCGAGACCAACCAACACTTTAAGGCCTGAAAGGCTAAACTCTTCTATCAAAGCTTGTTGTGCTTTGGTGACCTCTGACGAGCTTGAAAGCTCATTTATTCCCTCGAAATCAACGCTAATAGGATAGGGACGAATTAGGGTCTGATGTCCACCGCGAATAACCGAGAAATGCTCACGATCAATTTTGCTTTCCACCTCTCTATCTATAACATCAAAAAAATTGTTGCAATGATATTGGATATGAAATCCCAAGAGGTCGTTTGCTAACAAGCCATCCAAAATTTCCTTTTTCTGCGGGCATATACGAAACGCCTCATGGTTGGGCCAGGGCACATGCCAGAAGTGTGCGGTAATTATTTGCTTGGGGGCCATTTCTTTTAAAAATTTTGGCAGGAGACATAGATGATAATCATGAATCCAAATAAGCGCCTTTTTATCCCCCAATTCCTCTATTACTGCTTGTGCAAACTTCTGATTAACTTTAACATAGGAATCCCAGTCTTCCTTTTTGAATATCGGTCGCTGGAAAGCCGTATGACACAAAGGCCATAACGCTTCATTGGAATAGCCATAATAGTAGCCGTTCTCTTCCTCTCTATTAAGCCATACGCGTTTTAAGGTATAGGCGGGTTTTTCCGGCGGGACCTTTACTTTACCTTGGCTATCCGTAACTTTACGGTCTGCATCTCCGCTGCTGCAGGCCACCCAGAGTCCATTAGAGGCTTGCATAACAGGGTCTATCGCAGCAACAATTCCGCCTATTCCACGTTGATATATGACCCTTCCCTTTTTATATATGTGAGAGTATGGCTGTCTATTGGAGACTACAACAAACAAGTAATCAGCCATCTTCTCTTTTATCAAACTGTGTAAATCCTGTCTCGTCCACATCGCTTGTCATTTTTAAAAACAGACCTTGCCTGAGCAGGCAAGAGCTATAAATATTAAAGTGTACAGAAATTAGGGAAGTCAAAGGCAAAAAAATAACAGATTAGGTTTTATAAACAATTTCTGTAACCTGATTCTTTTTACCATACTCTTCAAGATGTTTTTTTACAGTTGCCTCAGCAAACTTTGAGAGCAAACGAACAAACATATCTTTTCTTCCTTTACCCTCCATATCATAGAATCCCTCTTTAACAACAAATATTGTCTCTTTTTTGTCGCATGGGATTATCCCCAGGACCTTTTTTTGTTTTTTTTCCTGAACCATTAAATGAGGATAGCCGGCAGGAGTATCTGTCGGGGCTCCAGGAGGCGGAAGTATTCTTTCAATAGAAAGTTTTCCTTCATACAAATGAGAATTTTCAAGCTCTTGAACTATTTTTTCAAGCACCTTTCTTAGCTCTTCCCTCTGTTCCTGACTTTGAATTGTTTTCATAGCCATATCGCACCTCATAAATATCTACTTTACAACCATGTAACTGACGATATGCGAAAGTACCCATACTGCTGTCGAACAGACCAGCAGCAAGATAACATATTTAATCCAATGAGTCATCGAGGCAGGCAGGCCTGTAGCAGTAAGCCCGTCCAAAAGATTTATGTCGAGATACCTGACTATGACCAGTGCTGCTACTGTGATCCAGAAGACTGCATCCATGGTATGAAATAACCGACTTTTATACTCAAAGATGCATATAATTGAGATAAAGAGGATAAAGTTGCCAAGAAACATCCAGAAGAATCTCGCTAAAATGCCAAGTATGCCGCCTTGCTTATCACGAGGTTTGTCGTTGGGGGTGGACATGTTTCCGTCTCCTAATAAAAAAGCAAAACTTGATTATTAGGTGGCGGCCCGACCACCCCGACATGCCTGTGAGGCTGCTTTCAACCTCACACCCTTTGATAACGCATTTTAATAAAGGCGGATCCTAATGTCAAATTCTATTCGGCGAAATTTAACTGTTTCCTCCTCGCGCAGTCAAGCATCGCAGCAGAAGGCGTGTTTTTCATTGCCCGCTCACATATCGTGGCGGCAGGTACAGAAAGCCAAACTTTTGGAGCAGCGTTTGATAGAAGAAAATAAGGAAAGCGTAAGAACCGGCAGATTATCAGTAATTCGCCTCTTGATTTTATCAAAGTAATTTGTAATTATATTAAGAACTGCCTGCAGAAAAATATTTCGAAGAAAAAATGAAAAAGTTGTGGTAGCCAATAATGCAGAAAAATAGACATATTTCCACTTATCTGATAGGATTGGGACAATGCCAGAACTATTAAAAGCAATAGAGCCGTTTCGACTATACACGAGCTTACATTTATCAGAGTTAACCGGTTCAAAAGCGTCAAATATAACTGAGTTACTTGAATTAATAAAAACAGTGCCGGGTTCCTGCATGTATCAGCACACCCACCGCTTCCTCCAGTTACATCAATATCTGTCGCCCGAACCCCCTAATGATTTTGCATACTGGGTTTCTAAAATATTAGGCGAAACTGAACTTGGAGAAAAACTTGCCAGCATTGATATCGTTGGCTTTTCGACTATACGCAGCTTGCGTGAAAGGATTGCCGATACAATCGAAGAGCATTTAAAAAATAATCCTTTAACAAAGCTGAAATTTGCGCACGCAGGCACCGAGTTCCATTTTATGAAATCAATAAGTTTTATCTTTCCCACAAACCACATTGCACACGACTTGAGAGAATTAGCGGATATCTTAAGAAAAATAACAATCGATTCAATATATTTTCACATGTTTGAAGCACGTTTACGACTTGAGAAAGGAGATAATGACTTTTCAATATGGATACGAACAGCTACGGGTAACAAAGAATTGGCCGATAAGATTTCACGGCTTGACCCTTATACTTATACTATGGAAGATTTAAGAAAAAGACTTATTAACCTTATAGAAAGAAGTATACATACCTAATATGACCAGATTACACGATTACATTCCTATTGTCGGACAGCCCATCATAGATGACTTAATGCTTGTTGCTGAGAAGCTGAAAGGGAAAATTATCCAGCACATCAATTCCACCGCCGTAGGCGGCGGGGTTGCGGAGATATTGAATAGAACGGTTCCTCTCCTAACGGAGTTAGGTGTTGATTCAAGGTGGGACGTTATGAAAGGCGGTGAAGAATTTTTCTGGGTAACCAAAAAATTTCATAATGCCTTGCATGGAAACAAGGAAGAAATAACACAGCACGATTTCGATATCTTCATGGAAACCAGCCGAAGAAGTATTGAACAGCTCGACACTTACGGCGATATAGTTTTTGTGCATGACCCCCAGCCAATAGCTTTGGTAAATAAAAAATCCGTTAACAAGTGGATTTGGCGTTGCCATATCGATATATCAACTCCTGACAAAATCGTCTGGGAGTTCTTGCGAGGTTTCGTCGACAAGTACGATGCTGCTGTATTCTCTGCCCCCAGCTTTTCACAGAATTTGCCGATCAGACAGTTTCTTATTCCTCCTTCAATTGACCCGTTAAGTGATAAAAATAAAGATTTACCTAGGGAATTCATCAAATCCGTTTTAGAAAAATATGGTATCGTCGAAAACAAACCCATAATTACTCAGATATCCCGTTTCGATCGCCTCAAAGACCCGGTGGGAGTTATCGAAGCTTTTTGGGAAGTAAAAAGACATATAGATTGCCAGCTTGTTTTAGCCGGTGGCACTGCGGCTGATGATCCCGAAGCCATTGAGGTTCTTGAGGAAGTTAGGGAAAAAGCACAGCACGACCCCGACATACACATCTTATTAATGCCTCATAACGATATAGAAGTGAATGCCTTGCAAAGAGGTTCAACCATTATTATTCAGAAATCAATCAAAGAAGGATTCGGCTTGACTGTTGCCGAAGCTTTGTGGAAGGCAAAACCGGTAGTTGCCTCTGCCGTAGGCGGCATACCTTTGCAGATAACTCACAAGTATTCAGGATTACTATGTCATACAGTTCAAGGTGCTGCATTTGCCTTAAAGCAGCTTCTTAATGCGCCCGAATATGCCAAAAAGTTAGGCCAGAATGGTCGAGAGCATATACGAAACAACTTTTTATTGACTCGCCATCTCCGCGATTACATGTTAATGTTTCTTTCATTATATCATACTGAAAACATAATAAGTTTCAGATAAAAAAGAAACCTTGCTTCGATTAGTCGAAAAAAATCTGTTTGATAAGTAATGCTGCGCAGCTTTATAAAGGCCTTTTAATATACTCAAGAGAAAGATTCGGATGTTCCCAAAAAATGTCAGAATACTAACGATTCCGCTATTTCCCTATTTACAAGCAGCGTGACTCTGCCCGTGCCGTGCAATCTGTTTATTGTAAATATTATCGGATAATACGTACATAGTTTGATAAAAATCACTAACCCCGCGTAAAACGCGGGTCTAAATGTTTTTTGAATAATTATTTAGCCCCCAGTTCTACTGGGGGTTCTTTCCCCTTTTTTCAAATGGATTTGTAGTACAGTAATATCCGCTGGGGTTATGCCGCCTATGCGAGAGGCCTGGGCGAGCGTGCTCGGCCTAAAAGCCGACAGTTTCTCTTTGGCTTCCACTCGCAAATGCGTAATACTTTTATAATCCAAATCCAGCGGAATCTTTTTGGTCTCCAATGCCTTCATGCCGGCTACAAGACGCTCCTGCTTGGCTAAGTAGCCTTCATATTTGGCATCAATAATTGCCGCCTGCAAAACATCTCTATCGAGATTCATCTTTTTAATATCAGGAAGCTCAGACAATGTCTCGGCGAGAGTATTTTGAGGCTGGCGAAGCTGCTCCCACAAACTTTGGCCGTCTGAATGAGTGTTCATCAAATGATTTTTAAGCGCATCAATGTCACTGAGCTTTTTCTGAAACTTCGTCCATCGGTTTTCATCCACAAGGCCGACCGATCTGCCGAGCGGTGTCAATCTTCTATCCGCATTGTCGGCTCGCAGCGTCAAGCGATACTCAGCCCGCGAAGTGAACATCCGATATGGCTCATCAATTCCTCGTGTCAGCAAATCATCTATCATCACGCCGATATATGCCTGGTCTCTACCCAGAACGATAGTATCTTTGCCCTGCAATTTTCTCGCTGCGTTTATACCGGCGATAATGCCCTGCCCTGCCGCCTCCTCATAGCCGCTGGTTCCGTTTATTTGTCCCGCCAGAAACAAGCCGGAAATCTTTTTTGTCTCCAGATTAGGCTTGAGCTGTATCGGCGGACAATAATCGTATTCAATGGCGTAGCCGTAATGAACAATCCGAGCATTTTCGGCACCTGGCAAGTTTTTTATCATTTGTTCTTGCACATCTTTCGGCAGTGATGTGCTTATGCCGTTGCAGTAAATTGTTTTTATTTCTTCTTCCTCAGGCTCAAGAAACACTTGATGCCGCTGCTTATCGGCGAAACGTACAATCTTTGTTTCTATACTTGGACAATAACGCGGGCCTACCGATCTTATTTGTCCTGTATAAAGTGGTGCGCGATTCAGATTGTCCCGGATTATCTGGTGTATTTTTTCATTGGTGTAGGTTATCCAGCAGGGAATCTGCTTTCGATTTATTCTTTCATTCAGAAATGAGAAAGGCACTGGCTCTGTGTCACCATGCTGGATTTCGAGTTTATCCAGGTCAGCCGTTGCAGCGTCCAGCCGGGCCGGCGTGCCGGTCTTAAGCCTTCCAAGCTCCAGGCCGACTTGCTGGAGGCTTTGCGAAAGCTCGTTAGCCGCCGGCTCGCCAAGTCGCCCGCCGGGGAATTTTTCTGTCCCTATGTGCATCAGCCCACGTAGAAATGTCCCTGTCGTCAGAATTACCACAGGCGCATTATATGTTACTGTATCGTGACAGCAGACACCGCGCGCAATATTATTCTCTGTAATAACCTGCGAGACCATTGCCTCGATGATTTGCAAATTCGGCGTTTGTTCCAGCCGCATTTGGATATTATCCTGATATTTGTATTTATCAGCCTGTGCCCTTGGTGACTGCACCGCCGGGCCTTTCGAGCGGTTGAGCATACGAAACTGGATGCCGGTGTCATCTATCGCAAGTCCCATCAGTCCGCCAAGCGCATCGACCTCGCGAACGATTTGTCCCTTTGCAAGCCCACCAATAGCCGGATTGCAACTCATCTTAGCTATCGTGTCGCGGCTTAATGTGATAAGGCAAGTTTTGGCGCCGATTCTGGCTGCCGCGTGTGCAGCCTCGACGCCAGCGTGACCTGCGCCTACGACAATGCAATCGAAATCATTTTTTTTCGTTCTGTTAGACATACTTATAATGGCCAAAACCCCGTGTGAAACAAGGGGGCTAATTATTTAGCCTGCGGTTTTACCGCAGGTTCAAACCATAAAATAAAAATACTAATCCGTAAACGATTTTTAATCAAGGTAAGTTGTATATAGCCTCGAAATATCAAATATATAATATGTGAATTGCGATTGACAAATATTGTCATTTTTCTAATAATGGTAATATCATAGTAAAGCAGTGAATCTTAAATCTCCCATAAGGGATCTTGTGGATTGTAGTGAGCTTGCCTGCCCTGAGCGCAGTCGAAGGGCCGAAGCCACTCGTCTCGGCGAAGGCTCCAGCCGTAGCGGGGTCGGTGACAATATATCTAACTCGGCAGGGTGCTCGTCAAGGCGGAGGCCTTGCTGTAGCTCTGATAGGCCTTGCTCGTCTTGGCGCAGGCCAAGCCGTAGCCAGACCGTAGTCCCGAATGGCGTGTTATACGGAAACCGTATATGCAATAGTTAGCATAATGGAAGGAGAATCAAAATGACCGTGAAAGAGAAAATAGCTGAGATAATCAATGAATTGCCGGATGACACTACATACGATGAAATTCTGCGAGAGTTAGCATTTCGCAGGATGGTCGAACGCGGATTAAAAAATTCAAATGAGGGAAAAACAATAGATAATAATGAAATGAAAAGAAGAATTAAGTCATGGTAGAAATAAACTGGACATACGAAGCTGAAAAATGGCTAAAAGATATTCATGATTATATTGCCCTTGATAATCCTTTAGCAGCTAAACGCGTTATTAAGGGGATATATGATAAAGCACAAATACTTAAAAAATATCCCAAAATTGGGCATAAATATTATTCTGATTGCAAAGAGGATATCCGTATACTTCTCTATGGCCATTATAGAATAGCTTATGTAATAAAACCTGATAGAAATATTGATATATTGGGTGTATTTCACGGCGCATTAGATATTGATAAATACTTATTTTAATGGTATCAGAATGAGAGGCAGTGTATCTTAAATTCGGTTAAAATATATCTAAATGGCTTCTTACATGAAAACCATGATTGTACATAGTTCGAATCAAAAATTTAAATAGGAGGAAAGCAATGTTTCCGCCAAAACGCACAGTTGACAGAATCATTAAATCAATCGGTAAATTCCAACAGGTTCTACAAATCGCGAAAGACAGAGACGTAAACGAATCAGACACCATCTCAATTATCAAGGATATGCTTGCTGAGATTTTTGGTTATGACAAATACCTCGAAATCACAAGCGAATTGGCTATACGAGGAACATTTTGCGACTTGGCTATTAAAGTGGATAACAAGATCGAATACATAATCGAGGCAAAAGCGATTGGAACGTCCTTGAAAGAATCACATCTTCGCCAAGCAATCGAATATGGTTCTAACAATGGAGTCCCTTGGGTAATCCTCACAAATAGTATGCTCTGGCGTATCTACAAGATTCGGTTTGAACAACCTATTACTTATGACCTTGTCTGCGACTTCAACTTCTCAGAACTTGATGGCAAATCTGAAGAACATCAAGAGAAGTTGTTCATCATCTGCAAAGAGGGCATAAACAAAGACGCCAGAGAACAGTTCCACGAAAAGATCCAATGCCTTAATCGATTCATCCTTGGCGCCTTGATTTTGTCAGATGATGTACTCACTGTTCTTCGTCGCGAACTTCGCAAGATAACCGAAGGTGTCTTTGTGGCGCCTGAAGACATAATACATGTTTTGAAAAACGAGGTGCTCAAAAGAGATGTAATTGAAGGAGAAGAAGCACAAAAGGCTCAGAGTCGCGTAAAGAGGTACTACGGTAAAACCGCAAGAAAGCTGCGCGAGGAAGACGCTCCCATGGAAACTTCGGAACAAACGGATCAAGACAAGTAGACCGTATCATTCTCAGATCAACTAATGCAATATACGCAACTACGATAGTAAAAGAAAAAACATAAAAGTCGAGCCATCTCTTCCAGACTTACGAGTGCCTGTGGTGGGCACTCGTCGCCTGAGACGTGCCGTTATGTGCTTTGATAGATTGAAATTGAAGAAGTTTTGGTTATCGGGTAATCAGGTTATCAGGCCGTGGTTATCAGGATAACATGATATTAGGAAGTGGGTATCCGGAGAGCAGGATACCAGATAAATACAACTCCGGCGTATGAATTCTTATCTGATACTCTGATTGCCTGATGTCCGCCGTAAGGTGTCCTGTGGACTGCATCCTGATTTCCTTCCGTCCATCGTCACTCATCTACCGTCACTGTCCCTTCTCTACAATCGCAACGGCTGAGGCGATCACAAAATTGGCCGTGTGTGTGATACTGATGCTTATACGCTTAATGCCGAGCTTCTCCGCAAGCTCTTTAACCTCCCCGCTGAGTGTCACCTCCGGCTGACCCGCGGCATTATTCACTATTTCAATATCCGTCCATGCGATTTTGCCTCGCCAGCCCGTCCCCATTAGTTTGAGAACCGCTTCCTTCGCAGCAAAACGACCAGCTAATTTCTCTGTCTTGTTCTTATTTGCTTCGGCATAAGCCTGCTCGGCGGGCGTAAAAACCCTGTCGAGGAAACGCTCGCCGTGCCGATTTAGCATATCCTCTATTCGAGGACAATCTACAAGGTCTATGCCATGTGCTATAATTTCCATCCATCATTCCTGATTAAAAATGTTGAAACCCCGCAATAAATTGCGGGGCTAAATATTTAGCCCCCAGTTTCACTGGGGGTCTTCCTTCATTTGGTAAACTTTTTCCAGACAAAAATCTATAAATTTGTCCTTCTCACTCACGTCCACCTGCTGGGTAAGCTCGGCATCAAGTTTATCAAGAGCTTTTTTTCTGCGATCATAAAAAATCTTTTTCTCTAATTCCGTCTGCACTTTGTCGAATGGCTCATAGCCTTCCAGGCGTTTATCTTCGAGCTTCATTATAAAAATATGTCCCTCCACCTCAATCGGCCCTGCAACCTGGCCGGGCTGTAACTTTTGCGCCTCAACGGCAAGAACATCATAAGGCTCAGCCAATGAATCCGGGGCAACCGGCTTCCACAAGCCGCCGAACTCTCGCATGAGTCCGTGAGAATATTGCCCGGCTAATTCTCCAAAGTCATCTCCTGCTTTAATCTGCTCGATCAATCTATTGGCTAACTTTCCTGCCTGCTCGAGCTGGCTTTCATTTGCATCCACTATCTCCAGCTTCTCAGGTTGAATATCGATCAGCCGAAATTCCAGCCTTGCCGGTATAAAAAATGTTGTTTTCTTCATCTGGTTATAGCACTCCATCAATTCCCTATGAGTGACAGGCTTATTATCGGTAAGCCTGGTTGCTATATACCACTGTGTGAGAACAAATCTTTTTCTGTTTTCCTTATACTTTTGCCGATCCAATCCCATTTGTTTCAGATTCTCCTCGGCTTTGGCCTCGTCACCTCCAAACTCTATAAAAAACTTTTTCACCTCTTTATCAGCCTCTTTTTCCAAAGTTTCATCGATATTTTTGTCTCCCAGCTGTCTCCTGGCTTCCTGATAGAGCAGAATATCTGACACCTTACCCATAAGAATTTCTTCAATCATCGGCTTAGCCAATTTTTTAAATTCCGGCAGACTGCTTTTTTGTGCAAGAGGCTTTAGATGTTCTGCCGGTGACACAAATGTGCCGTTTAGCCCTATCGGCGACTGAAGAATATCGCTGCCGGTCACAACCTCACCGCTTACAACCAATACAGACTCACCGGCCGCTTTTGACACTGCTATTTTTCGCGCAATCGCGGTTTGTCCTGAATCGGCGTCTGACTTATTATTACTCTCGCAACCGCCTATCAGCAAAAACACAACAACTAATAAAAAAGTATAGTTACGCATACTTTTCTTTCGTATCTCGTATCTCTTATTTTCCCTAACGATTCACGAGTTAGATTTGTTAATTTAAGGCAAACGGTTCAAAATTGCAATTGTTTTTCGTCCGCTACATGAATTGAAAGACAATAAATAAACCATCACAACTGACTGTGGGATCGGAATCTTTATAATCAGGATATTTACAGGAGTTATCTATAGCCGGCTTACCGTGCCGTGATAAATGCAGGCTCTTAAAACAAGCCTCTTTTCATCCAACGGCGTGCTTCGCATGTATAGAACGTCTTTGTTGTCCGTTGATTAGGGTAAAAGATTTTGATTTTTATTAAAGATGGCCGTTATTAAAATTTCCAGACGACGCCCGTACCAAGACCCCATGCATCGGCGGTCATCTGGCATTCGCTATACCAGGAAGTTTGTTCAGTAATATCCAACTGTACACCGCCATACGCGCCAAATATCGATTCTTCCTGAATGTCCGCCGATGACTTCATAAGCGGCGGTGTACCATTTATATCCCAGTCTCCTCTGACAAAATGCAGAAATGGGCCTCCGTAAATCGAAAAACTATCTAACTTCAAGGTCGGTCCAACCGCGATCTGAATTTCCCAAAAATCAAGCTCGACGTTACCGGAGAAATCAGAATCTCCTCGACGTTTTACTTTACTGTCACCGGGGTTTGACCAGGTCATCTGGAATATTCCGCCCCACGTAAGACTATCCTGCTTACAAAAAGTAGCTCTTGTTCCAAAACCCCAGGCAAATCCGTAGTCGCCACTGAATCCATAGTATCGGTTACCTGATCCACCACATACAGTACTTTCTACGATTTCGTCTTGTGCGTCTGCTATGCCGAACTGCATGAATGCGCCCCAATTGTCGCAAATACCATAACCTAAACTACCCAAAAACGTATTTGATCTCAGCGATTTGATTTTGTATTTGGTGTAATCGTCCACCCAGGTCAAACCAACCTTCTCCGAAACCTTACCATCCAATTTTAAATCCGTCTCCTGGTAAGCATACTTAAAATCCAGCGAAAACTTGTTTTTGTCAAGTGTCGCCTTTGGGGGCCCCATTGGTGGCAGAGCAAGAGCAGACGAATATAACACACCTGTGAGAATAAGAAGAACAGCTAACTGTGTTTTTCTAATATCCATAAATCAATCCTTACCTTTGAAAACTGCTGCAAAAATTTCTTCGTATAGTTATCAGCGTAAATACCTTGCACATGTAGTTACTCCATGTTCAGGCCGCAAACCAACTTCTTGCTATTTCTTTTAGGATTCTAAACGCATTCGATATATCGGCTCCATACGGTAAGAATTCCATTTGTTTGCGATTTAATAGCTAAAATTTTTCTTTAATCATCGCATCATTAGATATGCTGGTCGATAACAACCATCCAAAATACTATTCTTTCCATGTCTCTTTCTAACGGCGGAAAACCACAAGTTTTGCCATTTTTAAGCTGTTCTCGGCGTAAAACGCTATTCTTCTGCAAAGAGCATAACTGGGAAAGTGGTCAAGTCAGGAATACCCCATATCGTTTTGCCTTGATCTATGCGACGGTAATTCTGACCGTCGTTCAGCAGATATAAGCATGTAAAATTATTGCAATGAACACAAAAAGGTCCGATAAAGCTGTAATATTATTTTGTAATAACAAAGCAGCTCTGAAGCTATTTTTCTTGACAAATATGTCTGAATTGTGTACATTAAATACTGGATTTTAGGAGGTGCGGTGAAAAACAGTTCATCTTTTTCGGCAGGTTTTTCCCGATGGAAATTAGTTCCCGTTTCGCGCTATCATCGTAAAAAATATGTAGTATAAAATGCCCTTTGCTGTTAAAGCAAGACATTAAGAGACTCTTGTGAGGAGGTTAACGAATGGTAAATCATACCGAAGAAAATCCCTGTCGGGTCAGCGCTTCTTTTTTAGTAATGCTAACAACTATGCTGATAACTGCTATCACGGGGACCACAAGTGCAAAGTCCTTGTACTTAATTGCCGATCTGTACGCCAATCCGACTCCCATAAAAATATATGATATTGCAGTTAATGGCACTTTAACCTTTCAGTCAAATTCCTCTATACCCTGTCATAATTCGGGCGCTCTCGGCCTGGCAATTGATTCGGATTCAAAATATCTATTTGTAACGTACGATGATTCGAATCTAATTCAAGTAATCGATGCAACAACAATGACAGACAAAGGAACCGCGTCAGAATCAGACGCCACCGAAATGGCCGGCATCGTATATGACCATGACAAAGGATTATTGTACTGTGTTGAACGGAACACGGACAAGTTATACGTATATAATTGGCAGGCCAGAACCACCACACTTATGCCCGTATCAGGCTCACCATTTTCCTTGTTAGATGCTACTGCCTATGGGATTGCTTTAGATGAAATCGATGATCTTCTCTATGTGGCCAACTTCGGCACAACAATTAGAGTTTATCATACTTCCGATTGGTCACCGGCAGGATTAATCCCAGTCAGCCACCCTGCCATCAGTATCGCAGTGGATGCCGCCAGGAACCTATTTTATTACGGCTCAGGCTATTCGCACAATCGATACCTTACTCAGTACAACCTGAATACACGTACTGAGAAATGGGTACAAGTACCCGATGCCGGCGTGATAGGGATTGGAATAGACCCGGCAACCGGTCTGATATACATAGGCACTGGAGACAACAACATACCTGGCGGTGACAATATTCAAGTCTATGATGCATTACTTAATTGCCTTCAAGTTATTCCTGACATTGGAAATCCTACCGGTTTAGCTATCCTGTCTAAAGATATTATTGGTTATAATCCTCTAAACTTAAATAAGATTGTTGACGGAAGTGCTGCCGGCGAGGTTATGAATGTAGGGATAGGAGATACCGTCACCTATAATATCTGTTTCGATAATAAGAGTAATAATTACTCTGTCAACAACGTATCTATTGTTGATGCCCTTCCGAAAAACTTCAGCTTTATAACAGCCGACGGCGATGGTATTTTCGGGCATTATGATCCTACAACGCATACTTATACATGGTCCTACCCATCTCTGCCACCAATGGCAACAAACGTTTGTTTAAAGTTGGTTGTGCAAGTTAATCCTAATACGGCTCCAGATATGACTATCACCAACTCTGCATTTATCACCAGCGTTGAAACAGGACCAGCCGTCGCGAGCGTTAATGTTATTACAAAAGATACTACCTCTTATAAGCCTCTTAATATAAGCAAGAACGTTATTAAAGGTGCTGTTGAACAGAGAGCTGACGGCAAGGTTAGGCTTGTGGCTGAAGGAGACACAATCACTTATGGTATCTGCTTCAATAATAAATACAACGATCATAGCGTAACCAATGTATCTATCATTGACACCCTCACGGACGAGGTAAGCTTTGTATCTGCAGATGGTGATGGTGCTTTCGGACGATATGATCCTAACGCTCATACTTATACATGGTCATACCCAACTCTGCCGGCAAGGTCAGAAGACACTTGTTTAAAGTTGGTTGTGCAAGTTAATCCTAATACAGCTCCAGGTACGACTATCACTAATTCCGCGACCATCAAGAGCAACGAAACAGAACCAGCAGCAGCAAGCGTTAACGTCACTACTGCCCCTCAAGTTATCAGCTACAATCCACTTAATTTAAGCAAGACCATTATAGGAGATATTATTCCGCAGACTTCTGCCGGCACGACCAGGTATGTGAGTGCAGGAGACACTATTATATATAATATTTGCTACGATAATAAAAACAACGATTTGACGGTAAACAATGTGGACATTATTGACATTCTCCCGACAGAGGTAAGCTTCGTAAAAGCTGATGGTGCCGGCGAGTTCGGACAGTACGATCCTGTTACCCACACTTTTACATGGTCCTATCAATCTCTGCCGCCAAAGTTTTCGGGTAATTGTCTGCGGCTAACCGTGAAAGTAAATACAGGTACACCTCCAGGTACGATTATCACCAATTGTGCGGCGATCGACAGCGATGAAACACAGCCGGCAACAACGAGTATTGATGTTGTCACGGCAGCCATCACATACAATAACCTTAACATAAGCAAAAGTATTATAGGCGGTACCATTGAGCAGGCTTCTACCGGCGAAATTAGGTACGTGGAGACAGGTGAAACTATCATCTACAGTATTTGTTACGATAACAAGGCCAATGATTTCGCTGTAAACAATGTATCAATTGTTGACAATCTGCCAAAACAGGTCAGCTTTGTAAAAGCCGACGGCGATGGTATCTTTGGACAATATAATCCTATTGCCCACACCTATACATGGTCCTACCCATCTCTATCGGCACGATTCCCAGGCGCTTGTTTAACTTTAGTGGCTCAGGTAAATAATAATACAGCCACAGGCGTAACCGTCACGAATTCTGCGACCATCGACAGCGATGAAACAGCACCAGCGACAGCGAGTGTTGATGCTGTTACATACTTAAATCCTATACATGCCGATCTAAGTATCCGTCCCAACATGCTTAGACGCGATGGCTGTTGTGAGAGTGTTTTGGCTATTGTGACGCTGCCGCAAGGCATCGGAAAGGATGATATCAAAGAAGAGCCGCTCATCCTCAATCCAGGCAATGTTGCATCGAACTATCTGCTTATTTTCGGCACAGCCGATAGAGTAGAGGTTCACGCCTGGTTCGATCCGGCTGGGCTGAGGGCTGCTGTGACCGGCTATGGCGAAGTCAGAGTGCAAGTTACCGGTAAGCTCAAATCAGGCCGACCTTTCTTTGGCGAGGACATCATTTACATAACAAAATTCGTTGGCAATTGAGCCGCGGCGCGTGTCCGTAAGAGACCATAAGATTTCAGAACAAAGGTCTTCGATTTATCGGCCTAAACGAAGGTGATTTGACAAGCTCCGCTTTTAATAATTCTCGATCCTTTTTCCCCCTTCGGTGCTTTTCATCTTCTCATATATCTCTAAATCAAATATCAAGATACCTCTGCCGACGCCGGCGGGATCACCTCTTTTGGCGTATTGAAATGCCATGAAACGTCCGTCGTCACTAACCACCGGGTTCGTGGCTTTGTAGCCGGGGTAGTCTGCAAAGAACGTCAGACGCTCCGTCTGTCCGGAACCATCCAGAGAAAGTTTATAGATGTCGTTGTATTGTATTCCTTTGCCGCTGTGCTTATCGCACTCGACCAGCGTGTATTTGCCGTCGGGAAAGATGCCTTCCGGCTCATCATATTGGTTTGGAGCTTGTGAATAGTTGACTACTTTTCCTGTCTCGATATCAAGCCCTATGACTTCCGTTCCCTGGTAATTGTAGGCGCTGAAAATAAGCTCCTTTTCATCGGGCGGTCGAAAGTTCTGCGTCTCGATATCACACTTGAAAGGCAAATCTTTGCTATCCAGAATCTTCTTTTTGCTCGAAAGTTTCGGCGTCTGGTTTTCATAAATAATATCCGCCATGTAGAACGCCCCCTGCTGCGTCCAGGCAATTCGCATGTTTTTGCGTGAGACGGCTGGACCTTCAGAACATTTCTCGCCCAACGGCGTCGGCGGGCTGGAAAGTTCCTTCTTTATGACCCAAAGCTCCGCATTTTTTTCGTTTCGACTTACCCAGGGATCATTGGCATCGAAATGACGGGCACCAGACAGCAAAATATCGCCATTAGCAAGATATAACGCTCGTGTGTAACCCTCGTGGAAGTAATGGTGTGTCATCGGACGAAGGATACCTGTTGCCATCTCTATTTCAAATACGTCACCGAAGGTCTTTTCCAAAAACAATATTTTCTTGCCGTCGTGCGACCAGTCTGCCCTTTCGCCGAAATGTGTCACCTGCTTTATGTATGGCGGCAATTCATCCAGCGGCGACTTACCTTCTTTGTTCCTGGCTTCTCCCAGACAATTAACAAATAATAGTCCCACTAAAAGCACAAATAATAGTATTTTTATTCTGTTCCCCATAGCTTTTCTCCATTTTACGCTTATTCAGATTTACTAAATATTTTTCGTAAAACATTTATTAACGTTCTCGGCTCGAAGTAATTCGCCGGCAATCGCAAATTAACTGTCTTTGAGTCAGCATTTCTTATTTTACCTGAAATATTTGTAAATAACGAGGCTGTGTTGTTATCAACCTCTTTTACAAAGGAAAAATTCAAATCCTGGTTTGATGCTACAATACTTTTTATATTCCATCTGCTCGCTTTTATTCGCAGCTCGGCCACATCCAAAAGCAGCTTAACCTCATCTGGTACAGATCCATAAACGTCGGCCAATTCTCCTTCGATTTGTTTTAAATCCTCGCTGGCTTTTGCAGCAGCGATTTTGCGATAAACATCCATTCGCTGCCGGTCGAGCGGGACGTAATTTTTCGGTATATACGTGGTAAAACCCAAAACAATGGCTACTGTTGATACAGCTTCAACAGGCTCTTTTTTTAGCTGTTTGACGGCGTTTGCTAAAAGCTCACAATACATCTGATAGCCAACGGCTTGGATGTGGCCGGACTGTTCCGGCCCCAATATATTGCCCGCCCCGCGAATCTCCAGATCCCGCAAAGCGATCCTAAATCCGGCTCCAAGGTGCGAGTATTCTTCGATTGCCTTAAGCCGTCTTGCCGCCGTCGGCGTAATAGGACGCGATGCAGGCAGCAGCATATACGCGTAAGCACGATGTTTGTATCTGCCTACCCTGCCGCGAAGCTGATGCATCTCAGCAAGGCCGAACCTGTCAGCATCATTTATAAAAATCGTATTCGCATTGGGAATATCAAGGCCGGATTCGATAATGGTTGTGCACACCAGTATATCTGTTTTGCCCAGGACAAAATCGATCATAGCCTTTTCCAGCTCGTGCTTAGTCATTTGCCCATGCGCGATGGTAACCTTTGCATCCTTTACAAGGTTTTGGATTTCCCAGGCCTTTTTTTCGATTGTCCTGATCCTGTTGTGCAGGAAAAATACCTGCCCCTGGCGGTTTATTTCGCGATAAATGGCCTTTCTTATAAGCTCTTCATTATACGGCACCACAGAAGTTACTATGCTGCGTCTATCCATTGGCGGTGTGGCTAATGAGCTTATATCACGCAAGCCCAGAAGTGATATATGCAGCGTCCGGGGAATAGGCGTAGCAGTCATAGTAAGAATATCAACATTGATGCGCAGCTTTTTGAGCTTTTCTTTATGCTCAACACCAAAACGCTGCTCTTCATCAATTATCAACAGCCCCAAATCCTTAAACCCGACGTCTTTACTCAAAAGCCGATGTGTGCCTATTAAGATATCGACCCTGCCGGCTTTTGTCCGAGCAAGGATGTCACGTGCTTGTTTTGGCGTCTTAAATCGGTTCACAACTTCAATGCAGACCGGAAAATCTGCAAACCGTTCAGTGAGAGTTCTGCCATGCTGCACACACAATACCGTTGTCGGCACCAGCACCGCAACCTGTTTTCCGTTCTCTACCGCCTTAAAAGCCGCACGCATTGCAAGCTCGGTCTTGCCGTAGCCGACATCGCCGCACAGAAGCCTATCCATCGCCACCGGTTCCTGCATATCCGTCTTTATTTCTTCGCAGGCCTTAATCTGGTCGGATGTCTCCTGATAAAGAAAAGACTCCTCAAATTCAGCCTGCCAATTAGAATCTTCCGTGTAAGCGACTCCGCCCATCGCCTGGCGTTTGGCCTGAAGCTCGAGCAATTCCGCAGCCATCTCGCGCACGGAGCGGGCGACTTTTTCTTTTTGCTTCTGCCATCTTTTCGAGCCGACTTTGCTCAGCGCCGGCCTCCTGGGACTTGCCCCGATGAACTTTTGAACCAAGGCAATATTATGTACAGAAACCTGAATTTTCACCCCGTCCGCATATTCAATCGTGAGATATTCCGACTTACCTTTATCTTCCTGGATTGTTTTTATCCCTAAGAACCTGCCGATACCATAAGATGCGTGCACAACGTAGTCACCCTCCCGCAGATCGCTTAGCGTGTCTATAGGCGCCGTCGCTCGTGTCGGCCGCAAAGTTCTTCTAAGTGCATATTGGCCAAACAGCTCATGGTGACTTAATACAATCGTATTGAGTGAGCTTATGATAAAACCCTGATGAATATATCCTAAAAGCAGCTTAAGGTTTGCAGGGATTTCCACGCTTATTTCCTTGATAATCTCGCTTAGCCGACTGACCTCCGCTGCGCTTTCGCAGTAAAGCAGCACCTTTGTGCCCTGCTGTGCTTCCTTTACAAGCTCATCTAGAGCTTCTTTATGTCCCGCCCAAATCGAAGCTGCCTTGTGCTCAAAACGCTGCACGCTTTTAATATCTACCCTTAGAAAACCTTCTTTTCCGGCAGTAGCAAACCTGGAGATATGTAGCTGTGCAAATTTATTTACCGCGTGGTAAATTTCCGACCAGCTGTAATAACCCCACGTAGAACGTCGTGCTACGGCAGGCTCCGCCCTGACGAGTGGGGCTAAATATTCAGCCCCGTGTTTTATACGGGGTTCCATTGATTCATTAGTATTTTCAATCCTTTCGAGAAAAACGTGAGCTACTTCTTCAATGTCGGTCGGCTCTTCAAGAATTATTATTGTTTCTTTTGGCAGGATATTTATGAAAAGCTCCTTCTGTTCTATTGTTGTCCCACATTTAGCCGAGACGATGTTGATGCCTTCTAATTGCTGACTTGAGCGCTGGGTATCCAGATCAATTTTACGTATGCTTTCAATAGTATCACCGAAAAATTCGATCCTGACAGCATCCGACGACATTTGTGACACGATGGATGACGGATGATGGACGATGGACGAAATAAGTGGCGCATAAATATCAACGATTCCACCTCTGCGGGCGAATTGTCCCGGCAGATCAACCTGTTCTACCCCCTCAAAACCGTTATCAACAAGCCATGTGCAAACCTTTTCCGGCGACACCGCCTTATTTATTTCTAATTGAAGAGAGCATTCCTTCAGAGCTTGCGGTTTAGGTATCGGCTGACAAAGGGCCTGTATCGATGCCGGGATGACAAGTCCGAAAGACGAGGGAAGGTTAGCCCCGCCACCTGTGGGCGGGGTTCTCTCATCGCCGAGACGAGTGGGCAGGGTTTGTAGCGACGAGAGACGAGCGACGAGCCTTAGCCGCTCTGCTCGGGTTTCATCGGTGGCGTCAGCTATTTCTTCTTCGCCTTCCCATGCTGCAAGAACCTGGATTTCTTTGCAGCCGAAGGTCCTTAGGTCATCGGCAGCCTTGTCGGCATCTTCGATATGCGGACTTACGTACAGAATTGGCCGATGGAGCTTTTCTGATATGAATGCAGCCAGCAGGCGCGCATACGATCCCCATGTCCCATCGACTTTAACCGCCCCCTTGCCTGGCTCGGCGGCCTTCAATCGGGAGATTATCTTTGCGACCGTTTTATACCGGCCAAGTTCCATATTGAAAAGAACCCCCCAATAAATTGGGGGGCTAAACAATTACTTTACTGCAGGATTCAAAATGTTCAAACTCCAAAACTTGTTCCAACGGCTAAAGCCGATTTTATAAGTGGATGGTTTTTAGGCACGGTCTTAATCCTGCCTGCGACCTTCGAAAGTCCGATGCTGGAGAGTTCACCGTTCTTAAGGATTATCAAATGACCTTTAACGCCTTTCATCAAAAACTCGATAGCTGCGTGTCCAAACATCGTAGCCAGAATCCTGTCAAAGGGCGTAGGTGTTCCTCCTCGCTGTATATGTCCGAGAATAACTTCTCTGCAATCAAGGCCTGTTTTCCCGCTGATTTCTGCCATCAGGACGTTTGCGATTCCTCCCAGCCGAATCGGGTCTGGGCTAAAGCAGAGCTTCTTGGCGACGACCATTTCACCGCCCTGCTCTCTGGCGCCTTCTGCTGTTACTATGATGCTGAATCTCCGGCCACGTTTTGACCGCCCGAGCACACAATCGCAAATTTTATCCAAACGATACGGTATTTCCGGCAGAAGAATAATATCTGCGCCGCTTGCTAAACCTGCGTGAAGTGCAATCCAGCCGGCGTATCTACCCATAACCTCGATAATCATAACCCGATGATGCGAGCTTGCCGTGGTATGTACTTTATCTATGGCCTCAGCCGCTGTGGTGACAGCGGTATTAAAGCCGAAGGTAATGTCTGTGCCGTAAATGTCATTGTCAATCGTCTTCGGCACGCCTATAACGGTAACACCTTTTTTAGCGAAGTTAGCTGCCGAGGCCATTGTGCCATCGCCGCCGATGCAGATAAGCGCATCGACACAGTGACTACGGAGCACCTCAATGCACTTATCTGAAACATCTCTGAACCGTTTTTGTTTGCCTACATTTACCGGATATTTGAATGGATTTGCTATGTTAGACGAGCCCAGAATCGTGCCTCCAACAGTCAAAATACTGCTCACGTCATCATACGTGAGCACATCCATTCGATTTTCGATCAGGCCCAAGTAGCCGTCTTGTATGCCCCAGACCTCAAGGCCGAATTTGCTTATCGCGGTTTTGGTAACAGCCCTGATAACGGCATTTAGGCCTGGACAATCTCCGCCTCCTGTCATTACCGCAATAGAATTGATAGTTTTTTTCTTCATCGCGTTTTGCTTTTTGTTTAGCGCTATGTTAGATTAACACCTTTTTTGCAGCAGCGATAACGTTTTGCGCTGTAATGCCGAATTTCTCGTAGCATACCTTAAAAGGAGCCGATGCACCAAACGTGGACATTCCGATAAAAACACCTTTTTCGCCGAGGTATTTGTGCCAGCCCAATTCCACGCCAGCCTCGACGCCGACCCGAGCTTTAACACTCGGCGGAATGACCGAATCCTTGTATTTTTGGTCCTGCCTTTCAAAAAGCTCCCAGCTCGGCATACTTACAACCTGTGCCGCTACCTTTTCTTTTGCGAGCATTTCCGCTGCGCTAAGTGCAATTGAGACTTCCGAGCCGCTGGCTAAAAGCAAAACATCCGGTTTACCAGCACTAAGCAGCACGTAAGCGCCTTTACTAAGATTTGCAGCAGAAGCATACTTATTTTGGTCGATAACGGGTAGTCCCTGGCGTGTGAAAAGTAAAGCTATCGGCCCGCCTCGATACTCTAAAGCAAACTTCCAGGCGGCAGCGGTCTCGTTTGCGTCAGCCGGTCGAATTACAATCAGGTTTGGTATGGCCCGAAGCGCTGCTAATTGCTCGACCGGCTGATGTGTTGGGCCGTCTTCGCCTATGCCTATGCTGTCATGAGTGAATACAAAAATAGTCGGATATTTGGAGATAGCCGCCACGCGAATCGCTCCGCGCATATAATCGGAGAAGACCATAAATGTCCCGCCGTAAGCTCTGACCAAGCCGCTTACCGAAATCCCGTTCATTATCGCGCCCATCGCGTGCTCTCTGACGCCGTAACGGATATATCTGCCGTCACGTGCATCTTTTTGAAAATCCTTTACGCCGGCAAATCGTGTGTTGTTTGAGGGCGTCAGGTCTGCCGAGCCGCCTAAAATCAAAGGCAGCTTCGTCATCACCACATCCAGCACCTTGCCGGAAGCCTGACGGGTTGCGAGTGGTTTATCAACCTCGAACTTCGGCAGGATTTCATCGAGCTTAATCGGCAGTTTCCCAGTAGCAGCGTCCCAGAACTGCTTGGCTAAATCCGGATATTTCCCGGCGTATTCAACGAATAATTTCTCCCAAGCCGCCTCGGCGGTTTTACCTCGCGCAACTGCTTTTCGCGTATGGTCGAGCACCTCATCCGGCACATGGAAAGTCTTTTCTGAATCCCAGCCAAATTTTTTCTTCATTAGCTTTATTTCTTCTTCGCCCAGCGGTGCTCCATGCGCTTCAGCGGTATCCTGCATATTCGGACTGCCGTATGCGATATGCGTGCGGAGCTTTATAATTGACGGCCTTGTTTTTTCTTTCTTTGCATTTTCGAGAGCCTTTTCAAACGCAGCCATATCGTTGCCGTCCCCGCCGACTTCCTGAACGAACCAATGATACGCCTCGAATCGTTTGGCTCTGTCTTCGGTAAAGCTAAGCTCAGTTGGACCGTCGATACTAATGTGGTTGTCATCGTAAATAACAATCAGGTTATCAAGGCCCAAATGACCCGCAAGTGAGCTTGCCTCGGATGAGATTCCTTCTTCAAGGTCGCCGTCACCCACGGTAACGTAATTTTTATAATCAATAATCGGAAATCCCTGCCGATTAAAATAGTTGGCCAGATACTTTTGTGCTATTGCCATACCGACGGCACTGGAAAGACCTTGTCCGAGAGGTCCGGTTGTAAGCTCAATTCCCTGCTGCAGATTATATTCGGGATGACCAGGCGTTTTGCTGCCCCACTGCCGGAAATTTTTCAGATCATCCAGGCTCATATCATAACCGGTCAGGTACAGCAATGAATATAGCAGCATGCAGCCATGCCCACCTGATAGAACAAAACGGTCACGGTTATGCCAACGGGGATTAGCCGGGTTGTACTTTAGATGTTTAGTCCAGAGCACATAAGCCGCTGGAGCCATTCCTATCGGCATGCCGGGGTGGCCGGATTTAGCCTTTTGAACCGCATCCGCAGCCAAAAATCGAATCGTTTGAATACAAAGCTCGTCAAGCTCGGATAAACCCGGATTTCTAATAACGATTTTCATTTCATCCTTCCTAAATAACTCTCAATCCGCCACGGCGGATAATGTGAAAACAGAAAACATAAGATAGCAAACACTTTACACCTTCGCAAGTCTTTTATCAGTCAAATGACATTAGATTATGCCCTATAAAAAAACCAAAATTTTCCTTGATTTAAGGATATTCAATATGGTATAAATTATAAAAAGGGAATATATTTTATTTTACTGGGCACGAACCATTTGAGGAGTATTAGAGCGGCCCGTGTGAGGCCGCTAAAGCAGGACAATCTCTGTCCTGCAAATTATTAGTTTTTACACTTCAATTAGAGGCCATATATGGCTTCTAAGGAAGGAGGTAGAAAACCAAGCCCGACAAAAATCTATTCTCAGCATCAAGTTGAGTGCTTGCCCGGCAAAGCCGAGGCGGAGCTCGTGCTACGCAGCGCTTCGCAGAGTAGTATCGGGAGGGTGAATGGTTTTTAACGTTTCTTCATGGAGGCTGTCGAAGACGAGCAGAGCTTCGACTGAAAGTCCAAATGCTCGTCAAAAACAACGAGTGTTTTGGTGTATTGCCAAAGCACATAAATTTTTGCTTTTAGTTTTTAAAGGAGGAACCTTATGTGTAAAAAATCTTTTTATTTGTCATGTTTTGTTCTGATGCTTGGTCTGGTTCTGACCAATGCAGCCAAAGCCGCAGATCCAAATCTCGTCGGCTGGTGGAAGCTCGATGAGACAACCGGCTTTACGGCTGCAGATTCATCTGTTATTGGCAACAACGGCTTCCTATACGGCGGCACACAGTGGGTAACCGGCAAGATTGGCGGTGCAGTGGATTTTGACGGTACCAATGGTTATATAGATTTGCCCATAGGTTCAATAATTAGTACGATGAGAAGCGCCACCTTATCTATATGGGCGAACTTTGCCAACTCCGGCGGTTCCTGGCAGCGCCTCTGGGATATCGGCACCGGCACAACTTTTTACATGTTTCTGACGCCGTGTGTGGGCACAAACGGAGTATTGCGCTTTGCAATCACACCTAACAGCAATGGTGCTGAGTCTATGATAGAGGCCACTACCACACTTCCATCGGACTGGCACCAGGTGGCAGTGGTGATAGATGGTACAAGCATGATGATACAGCTTTACCTTGACGGCGACCTCGTATCAAGCGGCCCGACGCTAACCCTACCGAGGGACCTCGGCGTGACCACCCAGAACTGGCTTGGCCGGTCGCAATGGGGTGCGGATGCATACTATAGTGGCTCTCTGGATGATTTCCGCATCTATAATAAAGCATTGATGGCGAACGAAGTGGAACAATTAGGTCCGCCGAAATTAAATTCCAGAAAACCTGTACCGGCTGATGGGGCAGTTGTTACTACTACAGCGGTTACACTTAGCTGGACTGCCGGCTGGACTGCCGCTTCGCACCACGTGTATGTCGGAGATAACCTTGACAATGTGAAAAGTGGAACCGGTGGCACCGATAAAGGCTTGACCACGGCGACCACCTACCAGCTAGCGAGCTTATCAACCGGGGTGACCTATTACTGGCGAATAGATGAGGTCGAAGCTAATGGTACTACTGTATATACCGGCTCAGTCTGGAGTTTTACTATTTCTCCGAAGATGGCTTCTAATCCGGTTCCCGCTTATGGCACAAGATTTGTAGCTACAAATGTTTCGCTAATCTGGACCGCAGGTGCAGGTACGGTTTCGCATCATGTGTATTTAGGTGATAGCTTACAAAATGTGCAGGCCGGTACTGGTGGTACAGATAAAGGAACTGTCGAAGCCGCTGCCTTCGTACCCGGCACGCTCGAAACTTCAAAGACTTACTATTGGAGGGTTGATGAGTTCGATGGCACTGCTACATATACAGGTGAGGTCTGGTACTTCAGAACGCTGTCTGCTATAACAATTACCGACCCCAATCTTGTCGGCTGGTGGAAGCTCGATGAGGGCGAGGGTACTACGGCTCTTGATTTGTCGGGTCATGGATATTACGGAACGATACTTGGTGGATGTGAGTGGATCGAGGGCTATGACGCTGGTGCACTTGATTTTGATGGGCAAAATGACTATGTAGATTTGTCTATAGGCTCGCTGCTTAGTACCCTGACCAACTCCACCTTCGCTATATGGGCAAACTTTTCCAATCAAAATGGAAACTGGCCGCGCATCTGGGATTTCGGCACCGGCGCAACAACTGCCAACATGTTCCTTACACCTGCTATGGGTTCGATTGGTGCGATGCGTTTCGCCATTACAATTGGTGGAAATGCCGCAGGGGCTGAGGACCAGACGACCGCGACGGATACCTTGGCTGCCGGGTGGCATCATGTGACCGTAACGTTTAACCCCGCTAACACCACCCATACATTGTACCTCGATGGGCAGGTTTCTGCTACGAATACCAATGCCAGATACACACCAAGCTCACTGGGCGTACCTACTCAAAACTGGCTCGGTAGATCTCAATACACCGCTGATAGTTACTACCCCGGCGCTTTGGATGATTTCCGAATCTATAACTATACAATGACACCGGAGCAGATTTCGACGATTATGAAAGGTGATCCGTTACCTGCACGATACCCGAAGCCGGCCAATAAAGTAATAACGGATGTAGAAAAGGCCTTGCCTTTAAGCTGGATGCCTGGAGAAACGGCGGCTCAGCATGATGTGTACTTAGGTACAAATGCACTCGCTGTGGAAGGTGCCGGTACATCCGATACTACGGGCATATATCGAGGCCGACAGGATCCTAACATCTTTAGCACACCCACAGGTGTTGAATCCGGCAAAACCTATTACTGGCGTGTTGATGAGATCAATACCGATGGGACTATCAGCGTCGGCAGAGTCTGGAGCTTTACGGTAGCCGATTATATTATTGTGGACGACTTTGAAGCTTACGACGACGTCGATAATATAATATACTATACGTGGGCAGACTACTATATAAATAATACCGGCATGACCGTGGGCC
>CAZRNB010000027.1:0-27661 GCA_964601355.1 uncultured Pirellulales bacterium | reverse complement strand
AGGCGTGCATTAGAGATAGATGAGAAATCCTTCGGCAAAGACCACCCAAATGTTGGCATAGACCTCAACAATCTGGCGCAGTTGCTACAAGATACAAATCGCCTAAAAGAGGCGGAGCCTTTGATGAAAAGGGCACTTGAGATTTTTGAAAAGAGCTTAGGGCCGGACCATCCAAATACGCAGAAGGTGCGGAGTAATCTGGAAAGCCTAAAATAGAGTAAAGGCAAGCAGTAAAATTCAATTCATTTATTTTTTTGGTGTGACAGAAGATTTCGTAACACTCCCAGAATGTAAAGATTAAAACCAAAAATGTAAAACCATAACGTAAAACTAAAAAACGCGGGACACACATTGTGGAAATTCGGTATTTGGTTTTGCATTTTGGATTATGGTTTTGCGTTTTAAGATTTACGTTGTGAATTTTCTATAGTCTGTTTAATGCTGAGTTTTAAATCTGCCTAAAAATTCTATTAAAATCCATAAAATAGAGAGGTGAAATATTGTTCTTGACGTAGGAAATAGGCTTGGCTAAGATAAATCACGATTTTGAGAATTTTCAACCACCGTCGCCGTACCGGCGACGGCTAAACAATGAAATAAAATAATGATAATTGACTGCCATACACATATAAATTTTGCAGCGGATGACGTTGATAACTCCGCGCATCTGGAGGCGGTTCAGACGGTTGACGCCTGTATCGTGCTTGCCGCTGCTGATGAGCCGAGCGGAGAGGTCAATGAAAAGCTGGCAAGGTACGTGAGCAAACATAAAGAAAGAATGTTCGGCTTTGCCCTGGTTGAACCGACCAAGGATAAAGTCAGCGTCAATAATCTTAAAGCCATCAGAAACAAGCTCGGCCTTAATGGAGCTGTCCTTTATTGCAGCACCTGCGGTTTTCACCCGGCCCACAGCAGGGCGATGCGGTTCTATGAATCGGCTCAGGAGCTGGGACTGCCGGTCTTCTTTCATGGCGGCGACATCGATATAAAACCCAATGCTGTTCTCGAATATGCCCAGCCGTTTTTGCTCGATGAGGTGGCCAGAACTTTTCCAGCCTTGAAAATCATCATCGGCTCTATGGGTTTGCCATTTGTCGAGCAGACGTTGGTTATGGTGGACAAGCACAAGAATGTGTATGCGGATTTGACGATTCGGCCGAGCAGCGTATGGCAGACTTATAATATTGTAGTGGCGGCACACGAGCGGGGAGTGATGGACAAGCTTCTGTTCGGCAGCGGCTTTCCCGAAGGAAATGCCGGGCCTTGCATAGAGACCCTTCTTGGTTTTAACATGCTTTTGGCGGATACAAATTTGCCGACGGTTCCGCGAAGCAATATCCGAAATATCATCGAACGTGACACGCTCGAGCTGCTTGGCATAAGAGAATCGACAGGAAAACCCAAAGGTATTGGTAACAGGGAGTATGGCGCGAGAAAGGTGGGGTAGCAGGCTCGGCATAATACTCGCGGTAGCCGGTAGCGCTATCGGCTTGGGAAATTTCCTTAGATTTCCCGTTCAAGCGGCACGCAACGGCGGGGGGGCGTTTATGATTCCATATTTTGTGGCATTCCTGCTATTGGGTTTGCCGCTTATGTGGATTGAATGGACAATCGGCAGATTTGGAGGAGGCTTCGGGCACAGCACCGCTCCAGGAATTTTTCACACTATCTGGAATAAAAACAGGTTTATAAAATATTTCGGAGTCATCGGCATATTTGGGCCGGTGGTTATTTTTATATATTATACCTACATTGAGTCCTGGCTTTTGGGTTATAGCTTATTTTCGCTGCTCGGCAAATACAATGTTTGCCAGACTGAGCAGAGCATGGCTGCATTTCTTCAGGGCTACCAGGGACATGTAAAAAATGAGTTTTTCAACGACATCGGGGTAAGTTATTGTTTTTTTGTAATAACTTTTTTGCTTAATATCCTGATTGTGTACTTTGGCATCCGCGGCGGAATTGAAAAAGTATGCAAATACGGCCTGCCTGTGCTGTTTGTATTCGGCGCGTTACTGATGATAAGGGTGCTGAGTCTCGGCACGCCTGATCCGGCCAAAGCCGATAATAACATTACGAACGGCCTGGGTTTTTTGTGGAATCCCGACTGGTCGGCTTTGAGGAATGCGAGGGTCTGGCTGGCTGCTGCCGGGCAGATATTTTTCACGTTGAGCTGCGGCATCGGTGTTATATTGACTTATGCCAGTTATTTGACAAAGAAGGACGACGTCGCTTTATCGGGGCTGACAGCAGCGGCAACTAATGAGCTGGCAGAAGTGATTTTGGGCGGAAGTATTGTAATACCGGCTGCTTATGCCTTTTTTGGTCCAGCGGCAACTACCAGGATTGCTGAAGGCGGAGCTTTCAATTTGGGATTTGTAACGATGCCGCTGGTATTGCAAAAACTTTCTTTTGGCAATTTTTTCGGATTTATGTGGTTTATGCTTCTTTTTATTGCTGGAATTACCAGCTCAATCTCGCTTGCCCAGCCGGCTATTGCTTTTCTTGAGGATGAATTTAATTTATCGAGGAAATCTGCAATTATTATTTTTGCCGTTTCAACATTCATCTTAATCCAGCCGGTCATTTTTTTGCTCGGCAAAGGCGTGGTGGATGAGCTTGATTTCTGGGGAGGGACATTCTGTCTTGTTGTGTTTGCTACGGTAGAAACGATTCTCTTCGGGTGGATTTTCGGAATGGAAGAGGCATGGACTGAGATGCACGTTGGCTCGGATATTACAATACCGCGTATCTATCGTTTTATCATAAAATACGTCACCCCGGCTTTTCTTTTATTTATTCTGGGTTTTTGGTTCTGGCAGGAATGGGCATCCGTGATATTGCTGAGAAATGTGTCCGCCGAGAATGTGCCATACATTATTGCAACACGTATCGTGCTGCTTGGATTGTTTGGGATTCTGGCTTTTTTAGTCTGGCATATTTGGCGAAAGAAAAAGGTAAGGAGCTCATAAGATGCGACCTTCAGGCTGGCTTTTTATGGCGATTAGCTGGTTTGTAATTCTTGTGCTTTTTCTATTTTCAATGGTTCGTACATTACGTGAAAAAGACAAAGAAAAACAGGATAGTGCTGATTGATCCGGGATTTATTATTTAAACCCCTTAACTTTGTTTTTGGTATATTTTGCACATACCTTTTCTATGTCCACATTGCTTATATTGGCTAACGTGCACAGCCAGGCGAATACATCGGCAAATTCTTCCTCTTTATTTGCCTGGTCTGCTGAGGCAAGTGACGTCGCGAGCTCTCCAACCTCCTCAATAAACCACATAAAAGTAGCAGGAACCCCTCTTTCAATATCTCGCTTTTTATATTTTTGAGCGATTAGCTGCTGAAATTCACTAATGTGCATTTCAAGGGTACCTGTTAATTGTAGCTGGAAACTGGTAATTGGTAACTGGAAAATACCAATTACCAATCACCAATTACCGAATTAGTCCCGTTAGAAATTCCAATCCTAACTGGTTTTGAATAGTCCGATAGAACGGGAATTTCTAACGGGATTAGGCTTAGAGCAAACTTGATAGTTTTGCCTTTTCGAGGGAGCTTTTTGTTTGAGCTACTGCTTTTTCATAAGCTTGCTCGGCACGAATGCTGAATTTATCGCCGCCTGCCTGATCGGCTATGTTCAAATGACCGGTCATGGGACCATCGACGGCTTCAATTATTTCGAGCATTGAAATCTGTTTGGTTGATTTGGCTAACGAGAATCCGCCGCGAGGTCCTCTTTTGCTGTTCAGCACGTTTGCTCTGACCAGTTGTTGCAGTATCTTGAGCAGGTATTCCAGAGGTATATCATATTCCTTAGATATATTTTGAGACAAAACGGTTTTTTTATCCTGGTTTTTGGCAATGTAACCAGCCGCAAGAATCGCGTATCCCGTGGATCTGCTTATTCTCATTCTAATCTCCTTTAAGTTCCTAATTGGTGAATAATAACTGGTAATGCACAGCATGGCTTACGCCATGACCAATTGCCTTTTCGCTGAATGCTATACGCTGCACGAAAAAGTAACGTTACACATATTATCTATCGGTGTCGAAAATTGCAAGGATTTTATCTCTAAAATAAACAAAATTTGTTTATAGCTCGTAGTTCATTGCACAATGAACAATTAACTATGAACAAAGTGGCCGGTAGGTAAAAAATTTTCCTGATATGCAAAAAACTTGACATCTGACGGCTTCTGACATAGGATTTCGGTTTAATTTTAATGTTTTTTAGGGAGATTAACATGGCTGAGATTAAGCCAAGAATAAGTGTAGAGTATATCAAGAACGTAACAATAATAACTTTTACCGACGAAAAAATCCTCGAAGAGAATGATATCAAGGTGCTTCAGGAGTCGATCATGTCTGTCGTTGAATCCGCATCAGGAGGAATCAATTTGATTTTAGATTTTTGCAATGTTCGGTTTTTGTCTTCTGCCGTCTTAGGTCTTTTGATAAGGATAAGCAAGAGGATTTATGAACATGAAGGCAGGCTAAGACTTTGTAATATAAATCCGAGGATCCACGAAATTTTTAAGATAACACGGCTTACGAAAGTATTTGATATTTACAAAGATATTGAAAGCGCAATCGAAAATCTGCCCGAGACAGATTAGCCGGTGTGTTTTAGCTACGCTGAGAAATAACGACATAAGGCTGGTCGTCGGCAGGTGTGATTAATATGCAAATAGCTTAGTTTTTATGTCGGCTGTTTTAGCATAAGTAGGTGGGAACCTATGGCGTTAGAAACACCAATCAGTGGTTCGGAGTGTGTCGAAAGTGAACCTTCAGCTATTAATGATATCTATGGACGTATCATGTCGAGCCTTAAAGGAAATGGCTTTAGCGAAGAAGATATTTTCGCGGTTCATTTGGCGATGGAAGAAGCTTTTCTTAATGCCATAAAGCATGGTAATAAGATGGACGCAGGCAAAAAGGTCAGAATTGATTATTCAGTTGGTTTAGATAAAGTTGAAATCTCTCTCACGGATCAGGGTGAAGGCTTTAATCCGGAGACGGTTCCGGATCCGAGATTCGGAGAGAACCTTTATAAGCTGGCGGGCAGGGGATTGCTCCTGATAAACTCGTATATGGACGTAGTTGAGTTTAATAAGCATGGCAATTGTGTACGTATGGTCAGGTATAAAGAAAAGCCGGATCTGAACCAAAGCCGGATTTTAACGCAGACGTGATTAGCAGGGCTTTGTTAGAGATAAAGCAGCAAGCGGGGGAAGATGAATAGGGGAATATTTTTGAGGACTTTTATTGTTTGTAGTTTTTTTGTTGTTTTAAGTGGTTGTATATATAATGAAGAGCCAATGCCTCGGATTATGTACGAACCTGCCAGGCCGGGTTATGTGCCGGTTAAGCCACAGGTACCGGTTGAACGGGCGGCGAGACTTGAAAAAAACGTTGATAAAAACATACCCGTGGACTGGTGGCCACCTTCAAGATTAGAAAGAAAGTGGTCGGCTATAGTTCTTCACCATTCAGCGACGGAAAATGGAAATGCAGCTATATTTGACCAGTGGCACAGAGAAGGTAATCATTGGGAGGGCGTTGGCTACGATTTTGTTATAGGCAATGGCATCGATAGTGGTGACGGCGAGGTTGAAGTTACGTTTCGCTGGCTGGAACAGCGAACGGGAGCACATTGTAAGACGCCTGATAATTGGGCTAATGAAAGTGCTGTGGGGATTTGTCTGGTTGGTAATTTTGATCAGTCGGCGCCTACGTCGCGGCAGATGCAGTCACTTGTTAAGTTAATGAGTTTCCTGCAGACGCGGTACGGTATTCCCAAAAACCGTGTTTATGGCCACAATTCAACGCCGGGGGCACAAAAAACCGCCTGCCCCGGCAAAAAATTTCCTTTGGCTCAGCTTAAAACAATGCTCAATAGATAGGAACAGCCAATCATTTCAGATTAGTAATATTTTTAAGAAAATGTCGGCTGTTCCTATCGTAGATTTCACCGACTCATTCACTCATAAAAGTAATGCGGAAATTCTTCAAAAAGCTTCAGGTTCAGGCTCCGGCTCTGGCTCATTTGGCTCGTCTGTGTCGGAGGAAAAGACAATTTTAGCATTAGAATCCAGATATGCCCGGCAAATGTCTTCAGTTGCAATCAGCAGCCCAGCAAGCAGCAAAACGAGTATTAAGATATTTACAAGCGATCTCTTCATTTTGTTGACCTTTCAATAGTAATCCAGCTTTTATTTGATTTACGTCACAAAGATATAAATCTCACAAACGTTCACAATAAGTATTTTGTAAAGGCTTAATGACGATGGGACTGGTGACTCCACTGGGCAGCATTTTGTCTTCTTCCGGCGTGATAGCGATGACGCCTATGTCGCCTAACTCGGTCGTCTCGGAGCCTCCATCATCGAGAGTAGCACCAATATTAGTCACATATCCACTGCTGTAGGCCGTCGTATCAGCCATGGATATAATCGTTCCATAGATTTGTGCATTGCCGCGCACATCAACAATGCCGCCAACAATTGCGCCAGTGAGCAAGTTGTTGTCGCTCTGCTGCGGATTGGTATTGCCCAGGTTGACATTAAAATGAGGAGCAAGTATTGTGGCTTCCTGAATGTCGGCCTGATTATTGAATGCGGCTTCGCCTGTGAAATACAGGCAATTGTTAACCCAGTTCAATGACTGAGGTACATTGGTAATGATTGTGCCATTGAAGGTGCAATTCTCAAAACGGACATTGTTAGTGTAAGATTTGGAAGTGCTAGTTTTTGAGCAATCAATATACAATGCTCCTTCAAACGTACAATTTTTGAAAAGGGCGTGCCTATTGAGGGGCAGCAACGCATTGGTGAGCGTCTGATTCTGATATACATGTCTGGTAAAGGATGTGCTTGAGCCGTCTCGCGGCCTGGAGTAGTTACCGGCGGCGTGAGGAAAATACTCGACTTTTCTCTGCGACGTCGGACAGGATGGGATTGTCGCCAAGCCGATCTTATAAAGGTCGGTATTATAATCAGAGATGTCCATACCAGGCATGTCTTCATAAGGCTGTCCATAGTTTATACCATTATGATAGGCCTGAATTTCATCCTGAGAACTATAAATACGGTTTCCTTCTTCATCAAACATCGGGTTGTCGTATTCATCGAGGGTTTCTAACTGGTAATCTCGGGCTTGAATCTGTTGCAGGGTTAAAACCGTATTGATAGTGCCTTCTACTCTTGAGTCACTGGTCATATTATACGGCGGAATCTCGGAGCGGTTCCAGGAGCTGAAGACGTCTCCATGAATGGTTGTATTGCCGGTCAGCCACATTCGGCCTCTGCTGGCGATAGCGTAATTTAAAACCTGCCTGTCTTTTGTAATTTTCATATCCAACGTTATCTTTTTAGATACTTGGCCGTTGTTTCCAATCGCCTGCAATTTAATCGTATGCCAATCATTATCATACCGATAAAACCTTATTGAAAAGGCCACGTTTGGACTGCCGAAGTTGATTTGTGAGGTGATGATTTGATCGCCGCTTCCCTGAGAATCTGTGAATCGGCTTGCAGATGGAACTATCTGTCCGTCGATGGCGATGGCCTGAAGATGCTGACATAAATCGCTCCATACCGTATTTGCCTCATTATCTGAGACAAAATTTCGTACGGTTTCATCCAGAATAACTGTTTTAACTACGTATCTGCCACAATCCAGGCCGGAAAGTGCTGCTGATAGAGCAGAGCTGATTTTGTGCTGATTTGAGGCAAGCTGAACGTTTGTGCCGGAAATAGCTACCATGCTGACAGCCAGTGCGGAAAAGAGCAGAACAAATATCATAGATAGAATCAGCACAGTACCACGGCGATGGCGGCGAATTATTTCTTTGGTGAGCGTCATTTTTCTTTGTAGAAAAACTCCCTCTTTAGATTGCAGTTCAAAGGAAACTTCTAAGTGTCAAATAAAATATAAGAAATATTTATATTGAAGGCAAAGAGGATTAGTGACTTAGATACCAGTTAACTAATCAGCTAATTGGCTAATTAACTTGACTCAAACTGACCGATATAAAAGCGATAATAACTGTAAGTTCTTTGCCACAAACAGCATACAACAGCATGTCATTCTGAGCGAAGCGAAGAATCTGGCTCTCGAAAATATTGGATTTTCTTCTTCTCAGGCCAGATGCTTCGCCTATCGGCTCAGCATGACATGAAAATCGGTCAGTTTGAGTAACTTGATCAAAGCACATTTTCCGAGTAGGAGGACGGCTCGTATTGTAATACTATCTCCGGCATAAAGCCGGCAGGCACATGGACTGTGCCGGATCGGTTGAAGTAAAGGTCGCTATTACCGGTGATTTGAGACTCGTTATCAGAGTAATTTATTATAGAGCCGCTGATTGTACCGCCTGCGTTGCCATAGAATCGGATTCCGCTGGCTGCTATAGTGCCATTCATCGTGTTGAAGTTTCCGCCAAAAGATGCGCTAAAGCCCGGAGCAATAAGAAAAGTGCCGGTTTCGCTACGGAGCTGGGCGAATCGCTCTTCAGCGGGAAGCTCGGTAATGGGATAGCTAACGACGTTGCCGGAAAAGCTAATCTTATTTGTTCCAGAGTTGTCATTTAAATCGCCGTTACCGACGATTATGCCTGTTATTGTTGTATTTCCGGCAAATGTTACTACATTAGGAGCCTCTATAAAGACGACTCCTCTGAGAGTGATATTACCCGTAAAAGACGGATTTGTCCCGGCCAGAATTCTTATGTTCTCAAAAGTTGAATTTAAGGAGACATTAGTATTTGAATCGATTATGCCGGAAACATAATGCTCGAAATAACCTGGGTCCGGCTCTGGAAACGTGCTTGCCGGGACGCCGAATGAAACGTGGTTATTTATAGCGGCCTGACCTGTTTGGCCGCCTATACCTGCTTTTGCTCCTTGTAAATAAACGCTTGCACCTGGATTGACAATGCTTACATTTCCCGCTATTCGTGAATTGCCGATTATCGAAAGCGCTAAATTTGAATTATCACTTTCAATATACACACTCGATTCGACGGACAGATTAACACCTTCAAGCTCGACGTTACCTGACAGTGATAGAGGGCCTCTGGTTGCTACGGCAAAATCAAATACTGTATTTGCTCTTTCGGCTAATGTGTAATTGACACTTATTGTTTTGCTGAGCTGACTATGGACGCCAGTGACATCTACCCGCAGTTCATTAGGGTCGGTTTGTGTAATAACGGCTGAAAAACTTTGGCCTTTGGCTGAATCGAGCATAATGCTCGGAAGCGTTATGCTTGAGCCATCGTAGCTAAGTGTGGTATTAGAGGTCTGATAGGCTATTGATTGAAGGGAACTTGCTATTTCGCTGAGCCTTAGATTTTGAGCCGTGGTGCCGGCTATTGAGACATTATTTAACCATAGGCGAATTATTTGCTGTCCCGATTCGGCACAGGCTCTGGCGCAATTTGCCTTGTGCTGATTTGTGGCTATCTGTACATTTGTGCCGGACATCACTGCCATGCTGACAAGCAGGGCGGTGAACATAACTACAAATATCATAGATATGATAAGTACGACCCCGTGTCGATGTGAAAAAAGAGATCTATATGCAGGTGCCATTTTCACCCTCCGAAAAACGCGCCTCTTATTAAATTATGACCTCATTTTTGTTTATTACAAGGCAATAAGTTTGGCATCGCATAGAATATTTATTATATGGTTGGATGTCCGATAAAGTGCTTATTGATATAGTCGAAATCGCGGCTATAAAGTGCTTTCTTTTTCAGCGAAATATGAGCTGCGGGCGAATGGCGAGCTTATAACCCAGGAAAATCCGAGGTCGATTGCTTTTTGTTGCCAGAAGCTGAATTTTGCAGGATTTATGTATTCGACCACTTCCAGCGATTTTTTTGACGGCTTTAGATACTGGCCGATTGTAATTCTATCGCAGCCCGCATTTCGTAGGTCCTTCAATACCTGCTCGACCTCGGCATCGGTTTCTCCCAGGCCGAGCATAATTGAGGATTTTGTCGTAATGCCGTCAAAGTTCTGCTTGGCTAATTTGAGCAAATTTAAAGACATCTGATAGCTTCCGCCGGCTCTGGCAATCGGATACAGAGAAGGTACCGTTTCAACATTGTGAGCGAATACAAAAGGCAAAGCGTCTTGCAGGATATCTATGGCCTCACGTTGGCAATTACGGAAATCAGGGGTTAAAATCTCAAATTTTATATTGGGACATTTTTGTCTTACAAAATTTAGGCAATCACGAAAATGGCTGACGCCGCCGTCAGGTAAATCGTCACGGTCAACGCTGGTAATAACCAGATATTTCAATTGCAATTGCCTTGCCATCTCTGCGAGGAGTGATGGCTCGGATGTATCCGGCAGGGCGGGTCTGCCTGTTGCGACCGAGCAAAATTTGCAGTTCCGCGTGCAGATATTACCCAGAATCAGAACCGTTGCAGTTCCTCTTGACCAACATTCGCCTCGGTTAGGACAATTCGCATTATTGCAAATGGTCTCAAGACCCAGCGAGCTTAATATGTCCTCAACCTTTTTGTAAGTTTCACCGGCTGGTAAAGGCCTTCGCAGCCAACTCGGCAATCTTCGTTGCTCGTCGTTCGTGACTTGTTGTTCCTCTAAAGATGAAAAATACTTCATAAGCAATTGACTTAATTTTTTCTGTAGCTCGTTCATTGAATAGCGCTTGCCGGTTTCTTTTAGCACTGATGTAATTTCTACGCCATCTAAACCGCAGGGTATTAGTAAATCGAAAATACTTAGATCATTTTGGATGTTTATCGCCATTCCGTGATAAGTTATCGATTTTGATACGCGTACGCCAATTGAAGCGATTTTTTTGTCGCCAATCCACAGGCCGGGAAAGCCTTTTCGTTGTTGACTGTGAATACCCAATTGGCCGAGCAGCTCAATGCCGATTATTTCCAGTTTTCTTATATATTCGGATATTCCCAGTCCGAGCTGTTGAAGGTTTAATATCGGATAAAAAACTAATTGGCCGGGATTATGGGCGGTTACACCGCCGCCTCGGCGGGTTTCCACTACGTCGATGTGTTGTTTTGCCAATTCTTCGGGGCTAACTAATAGCTTGTTTGCGTTTTGCCTTGCACCGAGAGTAATGGCAGGGGGGTGCTCGACTACCAAAACTGTATCAGGTATTTTCCCTTCGCGTCTTTTATCTCGCAATTCGTGCTGTAATTGCAGAACCTCTCTGTAATCGGCAAGGCCGCAATCAATGACACTAAGATTGTATATCTTTAACTTCGAGCCTATCATATTTTCTATCAGCAGCTTGAAATCCCAATTTTTACTCATTGCTCGGTTGACTTAAATGTTATACATTTATATAATAACAGATGTATGGTTCGATTCGAGCATGAAAATATTGAAGATGTACCATCTTATCCAACGACATGTCAACAGGTCGTCGCGATACTACAGACCCATCTTGAGCAGTTGAAGCAGTTTGGCGTGACGCAAATCAGTCTTTTTGGTTCGGTTACACGCAGGTCTTTGGAGCCTCAAAGCGATGTGGACATGATTGTTGAGTTCTCAGAGACTACTTATAGGCGATTTGTCGATCTTAAGTTATTCCTTGAATATATTCTCGGCAGAAAGGTGGATATATTAACTCCTCCGGCAGTCCAAGGGAGGCTTAAAGAAGAAATAGAGAAGGATCTCGTTCATGTACCGACATAGCAAACTTCGCATTCTTGATATTTTGGATGCGATCGATAGGACTGTATCGTATGTTGAGGGGATGAAATATGAGGACTTTCTATCGGATCGGAAAAGCCAGGATGCTGTCACTCGAAATATTGAAATTATCGGAGAAGCTGCTCGCTCTCTGCCGGAGGATTTCAAAGAACAACATCCAGATATCCCATGGGATGAGATAATTGGCATGCGAAATGTTATCGTTCATCAATACTTTGGGATACTGCCTGATGTAGTCTGGGACGTGATAAAGAACGAATTACCAAAACTCCGTTCACAAATCGCCAATCTTTAATCAAGTTCATGGTGTGTAGAGTAAAATTCAAATGCTGACGAGGAATCATCTTGCTAAATAAAAAGGGCTGCAAGACTTGCACCTTGCAGCCCTTCAAGTTTCAAACAATTTCCAATTCTTAACCACAATCTACGACGACCTACCAGAGACGATGGATGAAGGATGAGGGACGATCCACTATTCACCAATCACGATTCACTATTCACGATTCACGAACCACAAAAGGCAGGGGTCAGGTATCGGGGATCAGGGATCAGAACAATCTATTCACGATACACGATTCACTATCCACGAACCACGAGTCACGAACTACAGCGTTCTGCGTCTGCGCAGCCAGCCGACTAATCCAACACCGAGGCTGGCAAGAATCACAGCACCAGGGGCGGGAATTAGAGCAGCACCAGGCTCGACGGTGATATTAATGGGGACTATGAGGCCAGCGTAGAAATGTCCGCCACCACCAGATGGTGGTTCAACGGGACCGGTTGAGATTATTGTTAAAAGCTTATAAGGAGTATCAGGAGAATTCGGTGGCATTGTAGCCGAGTGTAGATACACTGTAAAAGGCTGTACCCAAGGCGTACCAACAGGGCGAATCCATTCTAAGTGGTCTAATCGCTCTGTCGGATCAAACGAAAAGAACAAGTCACTATAGCTGAAAGGAATTGCTGGTGGAAGGATATAAATAGAAAAATCCGCCACGACCATGTAGGATTCATCAGACCAAGCTGAACTTACATAAAAGGTCTTTGTCAGAACTGTGGGATCATATTGTTGCATAGTGACCTGCCAACTCCCAGGTGATATCCCGATTGCCTGAACATGTAGGGGGATTATGAATATCAGACAAAAGGCGAACCACTTTGTCCGTCTGTACCCTGTAACATACCTTGCTGATTCATAAGCAATTGTGAGAATATGCCACTTCTTTTTCATTTTCTCCTCCTTTTCTGCTTTGCAGGCAAATTAGCTCACCTGCGAGCCGATTAGACCTCGACTTATTTGAGTTTAATCCTCCTAAAAACTTTGGTGGGAAGCACACGATATGCTTTTCCACTCCTCCTCCATGAAAGCAATAATTTCTAAATCTTATCAGTTAAATAAAATGCCGTCAATTAAGGAAAGTGGGTATTTTTGGATATATTTTCGGAAATTATAGGACTTTTTGCACCTTTGCTCTTATGCTCTTAAGAACTGCCGAAGGCGTCTATAACCGCATCTTCAAGCGTTTCGCTGATAGTTGGGTGCGGATATGTTATCCGGCCAAGTTCATCCGGGTCGCAGCCGATAAGCGTCCGGCCTAAAGTGACAAATTCGGTCGCCATAAAGCCGACTATGGTGATGCCAAGAATTTTATTGGCAGCAATGTCGCGGATTACTCTGATCTGTCCTGAAGTTTCATTATAGGCGACACTGCGTCCGTTACCTTTAAAGAAGCCCTTTCCGACAGCAATATCGATGCCTTCGGATTGACATTTTTCTTCTGATTTTCCAACGGAAGCAACCTCAGGGAAGGTGAAGACGACCCTCGGTATGAGGCAGTAATCGTTCATTATCCGGCTGCCGCCGGTGGCATTGTCAGAAGCGACATCCGCTTCAGTTGTGGCGCCATGCGCTAAAAGAGTTGTTCCAACGACATCGCCGATGGCATAGACGCCCGCGACATTCGTTTCCATTTTTCCATTTATGACAACGGCAGGGCCGTTCATCTTCAAATTCAGCGATTCGACTGTGTCCGGGTCAACGTTTGGCTTTCGACCGACGGAAACCAATACTTTTTCAGCTTCAATCGTTTGGCCGTTCTCAAGGATTATTTTTGCCGGCGTAATCTTTTTATCTACGGAAGTGACTTTAACGCCTGTTATAGAATCGATACCGATTTTTTTGAATTCTCGCTCGATAAGTCTGCCGACCCATTCATCCTCCATCGGAAGCAGTCTGGAAAGAGCCTCTACGATCGTGACCTTTGTTCCCATAACGGCATAAACGCAGGCCATTTCGCAGCCAATGACGCCGCCACCTATGATTACCATTGATTTGGGTATCTGCGGCAGGGACAGGGCTTCCTTGCTGCTGATGACGGTTTGGCCATCAAAAGGTATATTTGTAAGCTCAATTGATTCTGAGCCGGTGGCGAGAATTATTTTGTCCGTTTGTATCTCAGTTGGTGATCCATTTGTCACTTCTATTTTATTTGGCGATATGACAATCGCTCGACCTGAGAAGACCTTAATTTTGTGAGCATGGGCAGTTCCTGTCATTGCCTTACGAAAGCCGGTTACAATAGCATCTTTTCTTTGCTGTATTTTAGGCCAGTTCGGAGTGGCCGAACCTATGTCAATTCCTATTTCGGCTGCATATTTAGCTGATAGTAAAACATGCGCCGTGGCGAGTAGCGCTTTTGAGGGGATACATCCCCAATTAAGGCAGGTTCCACCGATAAACTCTTTTTCCACGACTGCTACCGAAGTGCCTTTTTGTGCGCATCTTTTGGCTGCACGAAAACCGCCTGGGCCAGCGCCGATTACAACTACATCAAATTTTTCTGCCATAATTAAACCTCATATATTATGTTTGGTAATAAGCGTTGATAAAAATTTAGAATACTCAATGTAACCGATTTTTTATGAGTCCCAAATGCTTATTCGGCATCAGGTAGTGACGAATGTCATTCCCGCGGAAGCGGGAATCCACTTCTATAATAAGGTAAATGGATACCCGCCTTCGCGGGTATGACAGTATGAATCGGTCAGTCTGAATAATATAGCAAAGTTATGCGTAAGACAAAAGCCTCAGATTAGATTTTTTATCAATAAGCTAAGATTTGTCAATAGTGGCCTGTGCAGCGTTAAACATTCTTATGCCGCCGGTATCTAACTGGAGAATAAGACCTTTTATTGGGTCGATTCCTATACAGTTGCCGGAAAATTTTTTACCATTGTATAATAGTATTACTCTGTGGCCTAACTGGATGCTAAGCTCGCTCCACCTTTCAGTGACGTCGTTAGGATTTTTTTCTGCTGTTTCAAGCCAGCTATCTAATGAGGTCAGAAGTCTCTTGGCTAATAAAATGCGGTCGCTCGACTTTGGCGGATTTTTAGTTTCTATATCGATACTCGTAGCGGTTGGTTGCAACTCGGCAGGAAAAGAATCTTTCTTCTGATGGCAGTTGATTCCTATACCAATAATGTAGGTGTTACTTTTATCGTTTGGCTTAGACTCAAGGAGGATACCGGCGACTTTTTTGCCGTTTAATAAAATGTCGTTTGGCCATTTGATTTTAGCTTCGATTTTAGCTGGTTTGCCTATTGCCTCAGCGATTGCTACTGCACAAGTAAGCGAGAGCAGCTCTGCGCTTAATTTGCTGTTTGTTAAAACTATTGAGCACAGGATGCTATCTGCCCGGCCGCTGAACCATTTGTTGCCGGCTCTGCCTCTGCCTGCTGTCTGCTCTTCTGTAAAGATTACAAGACCATCGTTATTTTTATTCTTTGCATATTCGGCGGCAATGTCATTTGTGCTTGAGGTAGAGCTATAAATGAGGATTTTTCTGCCGATGCGTCTGGTTTTCAGGTCTGCCTTTATTTTGTCAGGGTCCAGCAGGTCCATCGATTTTTGATTTCCAAATTGGCAATAAATTTTACCTGTCAAGCCCAATATCGACCGCTGCCGCCGAGTGAGTGAGTGCACCGACGGCGATTCTGTTAACACCGCACTGAGCAATAGCTGAGACATTGCTGAGGGTGATGTTGCCTGATGCCTCCAGCAGGGGCTTTTTGTTTTTGCCACACATTTTATTTCGCATGTCCACGGCGTGTTTTAGCTGCCACTGTCCCATGTTGTCCAAAAGAACTATGTCGATGCCCGGGATTTCCAGCACGTAATTAAGCTGGTCATCAACGTGGTCAACCTCTACGGCGATGAATTTAATACCCTTTATTTTTTTTGCTTCACAGACCATTTGCCGAAGTTTCGGCTGAAAGTTTCTGCCGAACTGTGCCAGATGGTTGTCTTTAATTAGTATGCCGTCATATAATCCTAATCTATGGTTATGTCCGCCACCGCATTGAACCGCGTATTTTTCGAGAATTCTCCATCCTGGAAGTGTCTTTCTTGTGTCATAAATCTTTGCTTTTGTACCAAGAACGGCATTGACATATTTCCGCGTATTGGTAGCTATCCCGCTAAGTCTTTGGATGAAGTTTAGTATGACCCGTTCGGCACTGAGCATAGGACGCAAAGGGCCTTCGATGGTGCCGATTTTACGGCCGATGTGAGCGGACTGGCCGTCATTTACATAGACTTTCAATTTGAGCCTTTTGTTATAAATGCCGAGAACTTCTTTAACAACCGGCATTCCACACACAACTATTTCTTCCCGTGAGATGATGTTAGCTTTGCCAATAGTGTCATCTTTGAATAGAAGCTCGCTGGTTAGATCCCCTTCTCCGAGGTCTTCTTCGATGGCTAATTTGATCAATGGTCGCACTTGTGCAATGTTAAGTTTTATCATTTTCTTCCTGTCTTTGCCGAATATAAGATAATATATCAAAAGACCGTCACCACAAGGATGACGGCTAAACGATTTCTACATTTTTCCTTTTGTTCTTCGCAGTTTTTTTGTAGATAAGAAGTCACTTTTCTTTTTTTGAGAGCCGGCAATAACCAACTCCGGCAATTCCTTCAATTCGCGTAACTGGTCGCGCAAAAAAGCAGCTCGCTCAAAATCAAGGGCCTCAGCCGCTTCTAACATCTCTTGCTCAATCTGATTAGCCAGCTCGACCTTATCGTATTCGTGGTCGGCAAAGCTTATCGCCTCCGCCGGAGTATGCCTTGCTTTAATCCGCTCGGTTAAGCTTTTACGAATTTCCTTTTTGATTGTTTCAGGCTTAATATTATGTTTTTCATTATACTCTAACTGGATTTTACGACGTCTATTTGTTTCGTCAATAGCTTTCTGCATCGATTCGGTCATTGTATCGGCATATAAAAAGACGGTTGCGTTGACGTTTCGTGCGGTTCTGCCGATCGTTTGTATCAGTGAAATCCGGCTTCGCAGGAATCCTTCCTTATCTGCATCGAGTATGGCAACGGCAGAAACCTCCGGCAAATCCAGGCCTTCCCGCAGCAGATTTATTCCCACCAGGACGTCGAATTCGCCGCTTCGCAGGTCGCGAAGTATCTCAACTCTTTCAAGTGTATTAATTTCGCTGTGCAGATACCGGCATCTAAAACCCTTCTTTGCTATGTAGCTTGACAGGTTCTCAGCCATACGTTTTGTTAAGGTCGTAACGAGCATTCGCTCCTTAACTTTGACTCGCTTTTCAATCTCTTTCAAAAGGTGCGGAATCTGGCTGCCGGCCGGATGCACAAATATTTCGGGGTCCAGAAGGCCGGTAGGCCGAATAATCTGCTCGACTACCTCATGGTTACATTTTTCCATCTCAAACGGCCCAGGCGTAGCGGAGACAAAAATGACATGCGACCATTTTTCCTGAAACTCTTCAAATCGCAGAGGTCTGTTATCCAGCGCGCTTGGCAGTCTAAAGCCATGCTCAACCAGGACTTCTTTTCTGCTTCTGTCACCTGCCCACATCGCTCGCAGCTGAGGGATGGTGACATGTGATTCATCGATGAATAAAAGGAAATCCTTCGGGAAATAGTCGATGAGCGTATAAGGTCTGGCGCCGGGCGGCAGGGCAGCCAAGTGTCTGGCGTAATTTTCAATTCCGCTGCAATAGCCGACTTCCTGAATCATCTCAAGGTCATAAAGTGTTCTGGCCTCAAGCCGTTGTGCTTCGAGAAGCTTGCCCTGGCCGCGGAGCTCCGCCAGCCGCTCTTGAAGCTCGGCTTTTATGCTCTCTGCTGCGGAGACAACCCTGTCGCAGGGCATAACGTAATGCTCAGCCGGATAGACAAAAACTTGTTCTTCGATGGCCAATATCTCGCCGGAAACTGGATTTATGTAGCTTATCTTCTCTACATTGTCGCCGAAAAGTTCAATCCTGATAGCGAATGATTCATAAGAAGGGTACAGTTCAACGACGTCGCCGCGGACTCTAAATTTTCCTCTTTGAAAGTCGATATCGTTTCTGGTGTATTGAATATCAGCCAATCTCCCCAGGAGGACATTTCTATCTATGCTATCTCCCGTTCCGATGGACACTACGCTGGCTTTATAATCTTCAGGTGAGCCTAAGCCAAAAATACATGAGACAGATGCGACAATAATGCAATCGTTTCTTGATGAAAGGCTGGTGGTAGTGGAAAGCCGCAGGCGATCCAGATCGGCGTTCTTAGAGGCGTCTTTTTCTATGTAAATATCTCGCTGCGGAATATAAGCTTCGGGCTGATAGTAATCATAATAGCTGACGAAGTATTCGACCGCGTTTTCAGGGAAAAGCTCCTTAAATTCCTCATAAAGCTGGGCGGCCAAAGTTTTATTGTGAGATATGACAAGGGTTGGCAGCTCGAATTGAGCTATAACGTTAGCCATAGTGAATGTTTTTCCGCTGCCGGTAACGCCCATCAGGGTTTGATACCTTTTGCTCGCATGCAGACCTTCTGTGAGCCTGCTTATGGCCGCAGGCTGGTCGCCTGCCGGGCTGAAACTTGTCCTTAGCTTGAAAATACCCATTGGATTTGCTATTTTAGCTTTAAATTAGGTAAAGTTCATAGAAAAATCGCGGTAAAAAGGTGTGGATTTAATTATTTGGCCATTTCAGGATAGACGACTGCTGCGAGCAGGGCAGAGCCGTATTGCTGCCATAGAACGTCCTTGTTACACTGACTTGCATTGTGGGGTAGCTCAAGGGTTACAGTAGGAATCTGCATGGTAAGACCAGCGAAAGAGCCTAATGAGCCGGATTGTGCGCCGAGTTTGCGTATAGGCAGATCACAATGTTGAGCTAAGTGGTTTGCCAATGCCCAGGCAGGGCCATCGTAGTCAATACAGGCCAAAGGCTGATGAATACTGACGATGCGGTCGGGAGAATATTGTCGTATAACTGCTGCAATAGCAGCAGCTTCCGGCTCGGAAAGCGGTGCGTATCCGTGCTGTGCATTATTTTGGCGGTTAGCTGCTGCAAAATTGCGGTTTAAATCTATGCCTTTAGCGTTATAACGACTACCGTTCGCCATACCATCAGGATTCACTACGGGCAGGATTACTACCTTCCGTCCAGCTAATAGGTTTTGATGCTGCTGCAGATAATCTGCCGTTTGCCGAGCAAGAACGGATCCAGCCGGCTCATTACCATGAATTGTTGCCACAATGAGGGTTACGTCTTGACCTTGGCCAAGCACATTACAGCTAATAGGCCGACCCTGGACAGATGTACCGATATTGTATTTCTCTATTGGGGGTAGTGGCACGACAGGAACGGCTCGTTGTGGCGGCACGAATACTATCTGAGGAGGATTAACCGGCTCGTAGCAACCTGCAAGACAGGAGATAGCAGCTATTGAGATTATATACAATTTTTTGTTCATTTATTTATAATCGGTCTTAGAGTCTTATAAACTTAACTGCCATTTGCAAACTTTCGTTTTTATGATTGTTTTTGTGTGTTCGGCCGCTATAATCAGCCATCAATCACAATTTATGGATATATGAACAAAATTATTCTCTGATTGACAGAGGAAAAATGCGATTTCAGGTTTTTAAGGATGGTAAAGCTGTTGATAAATTCAGGTTGTGCGGCGCTTATCTTTTCGGTACTGATGGCATCAGCATTCGCCGGACTAAGATAAGGTTTAAGAACGACTTAATTGAATGTGAAAAGCCAAATTTATCGACATCAGGGCTGGCTTTATTGTGGTCTGTTGATGGCTTTGGAAGTGTGATTTTGCCGACAACGTGCCTGCCTGAAAGAGAGCATCCGTATAATCTGAATCTTGAGATTGCCCGAGCCAAGCTAATGCAAATCATCAATAAGAGGGAGGACTGGACGTTTTTTGACAGCTTGGCCGATTTGGATGATATTTCTCATCAGGCACAGGAATTGTTTGTCAGAGCAGTTCAAAATATTTCAGATGTCCAGGCAGCATCGCAATTTGCAGATGAGTCACTTAAAAAAGCTGTAATTGTAGCTGAAAAGTTGGCTATAAAACAGGCGGAATCTTTGTTCAACGTAAGAGCCAGGAACAACGGATTTGGCAGAGGTTGTCTCGGTTGTAGTATTGACCCCGCGTATGTAAATAATCCCGAGTATGTTAGTAGATTATTGGAATTGTTTGGCTCCGTTACGATTCCTGTAAACTGGGCTCAGATAGAATCTCAAAAGGGCAGTTTTGATTTTTCATCGATTGATAGCTGCATAAATGTGCTTGGCAAAAAGAAATTGGTAATCGGGGCCGGACCTTTGCTTCGTTTTTCCAATGAGTATGTTCCCAAATGGCTGATCAATAGCAAAGAAGGTTTTGAAAGGATACGCGAAGATGCATATCAATTCGTTTTGAAGGTTGTGGCACGTTATTCAGGAATTATTCACAGATGGATTGTATTAAGCGGATTGAATGTATTTAATAATCTTGGTTTTAGCTTCGAGCAGGTTTTAGGTGTAACTCGTGCAGCTAATATGGCTGTTAAAGCAGCGAGCAATAGATCTCTGAGAATAGTGGAAATCAGCAATCCGTGGGGAGAATACTATGCGATAGTACCAAATACTATTCCACCTTTGATATATATGGATATGATTGTACAGAGTGGAATTAATTTTGATGCGTTCGGATTGACTATGCGGCTTGGAAAGAATCTGTCGGGTATGCACGTCAGAGATTTAATGCAGATATCGGCCGTTCTGGATTATTTTAGTCCCATAGGCAAGCCAGTGTATGTAACCGGCGTGGAGGTTCCAAGCCAAAGTGGTGATGGCTTATATAGCAGTAAAACCGCCGGCGCATGGCATCAGGTATGGGACCAATCGCAGCAGGCGGAATGGGTCGAACAGTTTTACAAAATTGCGCTCAGCAAGCCTTATATTGAATCGGTAACATATTCGATGCTTGCTGATACGAAAGATAGCATCATAGCAAATAGCGGCCTGCTGACCGATAGGTTTGAGCCTAAAAAATCGTATCAAGCCATTAGAGAGTTGCATGGCGTTATTTTTAATCGTTAAATAATTTTATGGCGCACGATACAGCCGAAGCTGGATTAGACAGAATTCAAGCTTGTGCTTTTGCTGTTAGTGAGATTATCTGTCTTGCACTGGCTGTTGGTATTGTTGCTTCATGCCTTGCAGGGCAGGACTCCGCCACAGCCGGAGGCGAGATTGTATTAGATGAGAAGATAAATCCGAACGAAGCTCCTGTGGAAAGCATTGCCAGATTGCCGAATGTAGGTCGCGTACGGGCCCAGGCAATAGTCGCATACAGGGGAGATTATCGTGCAAAAGAAGGCATAAGTCCCGTTTTTAGAGACCGCAATGATTTGCAGAATGTCAAAGGTATTGGGCCTAAAACGTCACAAGACATGAGTAAATGGCTTAGGTTTGAGTAGGGCATTATCTAAAGAAAAATGGACGAATGGGAAATTAACAAGCCGCTTGGGCTTTGCTACGGTACTGGCAAAAAGATCGATTTCGGCGAAGAATACTTCGGTGCTCTGGTAGAGACTGAACAAGGACTACAACGCCGGGATTTCTGCGTCGATTACTGGCAAAGCCAAAAGCCGAGTGTATTTTGCTTCTGGAAAACGAAACTGCCGCAGCCAGGCCAGAAAAAGGCCAGATTTATTGACGATGATATGCTGATGGCCTTTTTTGAGCGGCTGGCACAGGAGACCGAGCAGGAAAAAATAAATTTTCGCTTTGTGCTGGCGTTGGTTCTGATGCGAAAAAGGCGCCTGAAATATGATTCATCACAGGTAGAGGATGGTAAGGAAATTTGGCGTTTGAGAATAACTGGTGATAAGGAGATGGTGGAGGTGATAAATCCACATCTTGATGAGGTGCAAATCGAACAATTATCCTCGCAGATGAGTCAAATATTACAAACGGATTTATAGAAAATGAATTATCAACAATATCATAAGCTGCTGTTTGTTCATCTCATTACGGCAACACTTTTTCTTGCTGGCTGCAATAGGCAAATTCAAAAGCCGGAACGGAGTTGTCCGGGCAGTGAATCTGCGATCGAGGCGTTGTCCGTGCTCAAGAGCCGATCGCAGAATATGGTGCCGTTTAAGGCTAATGGCCAATGCCGTCTGGAATTTTATGTCGATGGAAAACCAAAGAAGGAAAACTTTCCTGTGCAGGTCTGGTTAAATCCGCCAGCCGACATTTATATACAAGGTGACGTGGCTTTTGATCCGCGGGGGATTGTTCTCGGTTCAAATGAAAACAAGTTTTGGCTGGCGATAAAACTCAAGGATGTCAGCAGCTACTGGCTGGGTAACTGGGCCGAGACAGGCTCAGTCGGTGGACTTCTGCTCGATCCGAGAGTGGTGCTCGAAGCTCTTGGAATTATAGCATTGCAAAGCGATAGAGAAGACGTGGGAAATTGGTCGTTGTCAAAAGAAGGGGTCTTTGACGTTCTGACGAGACAAAGTGACAATACAGGAACAATAAAGAAACTGTATGCCGATAACTGCGATTATTCCGTGCGGAAAATTCAGTATCTTAATATAGATAAGCAATTTGAGCTTGTTGTGGAGCTGGACAAATTCGAGCAGGTAGTCAATGGATTTTCTGTGCCGAGTATTATCAGGATTTTAAGGAACGGTGAAAATCTGAAGGAGCCGACAAGCGTTTGCGTCAGCTTGACTTCTATAAAGCCGATGAGCTTTGGCGCCAAGCAACAGGATATTCTTTTCAATCATCCCGAACAAAAGGGATTTAAGCACGTTTTTGTGAATGTTGATGGAAGGTGGATTGAACAGAAGCAAGATTGAAAGATCGGTTTATTTATGCCTAAGATAAATCTGAGAGAAAGAATTAGACAAGGTGTTTTCTTGCTGGATGGCGCGATGGGGACCGAATTGTTCGCCCGCGGGATTGAGGCAGGCGTTTGCAATGATTATCTGAATATCGAGTCGCCAGATGTCATTTTGGATATCCATCAGGCGTATCTTACGGCAGGCAGCGATGCGATTCTTACAAATACATTCGGTGCTAATAAGTATGCCCTTGCCCGGCATGGACTTTCTGATAAGGTCGCTGAGATAAATGCCGCAGGTGCTCAGATAGCTCGGCAGGCAGCAGGGCAGAGCAGATATGTTTTAGGTGACATTGGGCCGAGCGGTGACTTTCTGGAGCCTTTGGGAAGCTTGAGGCCACAAGAGCTAAAGGATGCTTTTGCACAACAGGCCCAGGCGCTTTTAGAAGGGGGCGTCGATGGCTTTATCATCGAGACGATGACCGCTCTCATTGAGGCGGAGATTGCCGTTGAAGCAGTCAAATCAGTCAGCTCGCCCCTGGGGGGTAATTATCCTGTGTTTGTTTCCTTTAGCTTTGATAGTATCGGCGATGATTTTAAAACTATGATGGGTGTTGACGTCGAATCGGCAGTTACAAAAATGGTTTCACTCGGGATTGACGCGGTCGGTTTTAATTGCGGAACGCTGTCCCTTGACGGATATGTGAAACTCGCGGAAAAATTTGTCTCTGCAATGAAGGCTTTAGAGAAAACCCGAGCGACGAGCGACAAGCGACAAGCGACGATTTTCGCTGAGCCTAATGCAGGCAAGCCGGAGCTGGTTGATGGCAGGGCAGTTTATAAGGTGACACCTGAAGATTTTGCGAATGCTGCTGAAAAGATTCATTTAGCCGGAATTAATATTATCGGCGGCTGCTGCGGTACAGAGCCGGCCCACATCACAGCCGTCAGCAGAAAGCTGAGAACCGGCATGGCATAGCAGCAAAAGCTTCCCTTAGGGATGGTTTTTTCATATAAACGTTTAGCCGGCACTTTTATAGTGCCGGTTTCATATTCATGTTGCCGGTCATTTCTAAGTTTAAGAGGAAATCTGGTTATCAGGATAACTCGTCTCGGCGTAGCGCCGAGCCGTAGCCGGACAGGATATCAGATAAATACGCAGTCGGCGTATAAATTTTCCCTGCTCTCCTGATTTACTGATCTCCTTCACCCTGATACCCTGATGACCTTTATTCTTTTGTCCTCCCTCACACTAATTGTGAGGAATGGAGTGACAACTGATAGAGAATCATACGCCTCCCTTAGTTGTTATATTATTTTATATTTCCTTCTTTTCAGGATAGAGTCGCATGTAATAATAATGAAATATGTGAACGGCTAAATATTTTTAAATAAGCATTTTCGGGTTGGATTTGCTGACCATCGGCGATAAAATAATCACTAAATGAAAGAACTTTAATTTACTATTTATTATTAACTAATTACTTTTTGGAAATGCGTTATAGAAAACATAATGCTATAGGTCGTCATTGCGAGCGAAGCGAAGCAATCTCAAAGACAAAGGAGGCTTTTTACACCTATCACGCAAGAGATTGCCACGGCCCTTCGGGCCTCGCAATGACATTTCATCGAGGTTTCAAAAAAAATGTTGAAAATGAAAAACATACTTGCTGAAAGAACAAAACTTATCAACGCAAGCGGCATACGGAAGGTCTTCGCATTAGCGGCTCAGATGCGTGACCCGGTCAATTTTTCAATAGGGCAGCCGGACTTCGATGTGCCGGAAGCACTCAAAGAAGAAGCAATCAAAGCCATCCGGGAAGGATTCAATAAGTACTCACAAACGGCTGGCGATGATGCCCTAAAGGCAAAAATCGCAGAACAAATAAAGCAAGAGTTCAGGTGGGGAAATCCGGCCGTGCTGGTTACAAGCGGTGTAAGCGGGGGGATTCTATTAGCCTTTTTGGCGTTGGTTAATCCCGGCGATGAAGTCATCATCCCCGACCCTTACTTTGTCATGTATAAGCATTTAGTCAATATGCTTGGCGGAAAGTGCATCTTTATTGATACCTACCCTGATTTTGACCTGCCGGTCGAGAAAATCGAAAAAGCGATAACCGACAAAACCAAGATGATAATACTCAATTCGCCGTGCAATCCGACCGGCGTGGTGTATTCGCAAGGTGAGATAAAGGCTTTAGCCGAAATAGCAGCGAAAAAAGACATCTTGATTTTAGACGATGAGGCTTACGAAAAATTCTGCTACGATGGTACATTTACAAGTATCGCAAATTTCTATGACAAGACCCTTTTGCTGCGTGGCTTCAGCAAGCCTTATGCGATGACCGGCTGGCGTTTAGGCTTTGCTGCAGCTCCAAAGCCCCTGGCGAATGTCATTGAGCAGATGACAAAAATGCAGCAATATACCTTTGTTTGTGCACCAACGCCTTTGCAAAAAGCGGCAATCGCAGCTTTAGATTATGATATTACAGATTTTGTAGAAGCCTATAAACGAAAAAGAGACCTTCTTTACGATGGACTAAAAGATAAATTCGAACTGATAAAGCCCAGTGGAGCGTTTTACTCATTCGTTAAAGCACCAGGCGGTTCGGCAACACAGTTTGTTGAAAAGGCTATTAAAAACAATGTGCTGATAATACCCGGCAACGTCTTTAGCGAAAAAGACACGCACTTTAGGATAAGCTTCGCCACCAGCGATGAGCAGATTGGGCGCGGCGTGGAGATTTTGCGAACACTGACGGACACTGATTAAAACGCGGACTTACTCGGAAGTCGGTGTATGTCAGTGTTATAGTATGTGTAATTCAGTTTTGAAGAGCAGGGGAGCAAAATGATTCGGGCTATGATTATTGGCACGATAGGGGGATTAGGACTGTTTCTATTCGGAATGGTCCTCATGTCAGATGGGCTGAAAAAGGCTGCCGGCCAAAAACTCAGGAAAGTCCTCGAATCAATGACCAAGAGGGTTTACGTCGGCTTTCTCGTTGGCGCTTTAGTGACGGCAATTATCCAATCAAGCTCTGCAACAACTGTTATTGTTATCGGCCTGGTTAATGCGGGGCTGCTGACTCTGAAACAAGCGATAGGTGTTATTATAGGCAGTAATGTGGGAACCACCGCTACGGCATGGATAGTGTCTATAACAGGTCTTGGAGGATTGAGCATCGAGCTTTATGCACTGCCGGCGGTGGGTCTGGGATTTCTTCTGCAGGTAGCGGGCAGGACACGAATGATGAAAAGCCTCGGCACAATACTGCTGGGCTTTGGAATATTGTTTCTGGGCATAGAGTTTATGAAGGATGCGTTTAGCCCCTTGGAGAAAAGCCAGCGAGTGCAGCAGCTTTTTGTTGCTTATGGAAGCAAACCCTTATTCGCCATTCTGGCTGGAATGGGGCTAACCATGCTGATTCAGAGCAGCTCTGCATCCATAGCTATTGTGCAGCTGCTGGCAATGGGAGGGGTGCTTGGCAACGATTGGCCGGTCGTGCTTAATGTTGCAATACCGTTTGTTTTAGGAGCCAACATCGGTACAACGATTACTGCCCAGCTCGCAGCTATACAGGCCAATCGAAACGCTCGCCGGGCCGCCTGGGCACATACAGTGTTTAATGTTCTCGGCACAGTAATAGCTTATCCATTTTTTTCCATCGGCTGGTTCGGCAAGCTGGTCGAATTCATCGCTCCATGGCAGCTCAGTCATACCACCATAGCTGGTAGTATTGCGGTGGCGCATACGACATTTAACGTGGCAAACTCTTTCATCTTTTTACCGTTGAGCACTGTATTGGAGAAGGTGGTGCTTAAGCTGGTGCCGGTAAAACCTGGTGAGGCGGCGGCACAGCCGGTTGTTCTTGAAAGACATCTTCTCGGCACTCCGGAGATCGCGCTGGAACAGGCAAGACGTGAAATTGTTCGAATGGCAAAAACCGCAGAAGCGGGCTTCGAAGGGGCCACCGACGGACTTATTAACGATAGCAGGAAAAAACTTGAGTCAGGACGCCAGGCGGAAGAGTTCACCGATACGCTTCAGTATGAGATTACATCGTACCTTTCGGAACTATCACGCAGGCAATTGTCAGATGAGGTTTCTATTGCACTGCCGGTCCTTCTGCATACAGTCAACGACCTCGAACGTATTGGCGACCACGCGGTTAATATCGTGGAAATTGCCGAGCGCAAGATAGAACAGCGTCTGAACTTTAGCGAGCTGGCATTAGGTGAGGCCAACCGTCTTCGGAAGGAGGCTGGCCTGATGTTTAAATGTGTCATAACAGCTCTTGAAAAGGATAATACCGAGGCGGCCAAGTCGGCTTTGAACAACGAGGCTAATCTTAACAGGATGCAGCTGGACTTTCGTCGCAGCCATGTTCAGCGAATGAGCAACGGTTTTTGTACGCCTGAAGCAGGGCTGATATTCATCGATTTTGTAGATAACGTCGAAAAAATTGGAGACCACCTCGCCAATATTGCGCAGGCTGTAATAGGGGGCCTGCAATGGGATGGCATTGAGTTGAAAGTTGTTCCCTCCCTCGAAACACCATATCGTCAGCCTGAAAAACAGCGGGGGTAATAAGGTAATTTCTGTATATTCTTGGTATTGTATTGCCGACTCGATTATTTAAGGTATAATTTTTAGTATGAAGAATGTACTTCGGATAATTCCAATCGTCTTAGCATACTTGTTGCTGCTGAGCAGCCGAGGTTTCACGGTTGAGCCAACCGAGGCAGACACACAGCAGCGCA
>CAZRNB010000026.1:5264-28088 GCA_964601355.1 uncultured Pirellulales bacterium | reverse complement strand
TCAGGCGACAAATCCACCTTAACTATGCGCCCAGTTTCTGGGGAGTATTATAAACCACTAAAAATGGCAATGTTACAAGATACATAAACATAATATTCCAATCTTGCAGGAAACCAATCTTGAGACCTGTTCTTGGATCACTAATTGTTGGATCGCCAATAATGACGTTTGGTGCTTTCAATAACGCGATTAATAACGGTAGGACATAGAAGAGAAATGCTGTAATTACCCAAGGCAATAAATAAGTTTTTGTAAATGTTGCTTTCTGTATAGGCGGACTAGTGAATAAATAGTGCAGAATTGACCGATTACCTATATCGAGACGACCGAGCACTTTAATAACACTCTCATCTTTAAACTCATGTTCCATATAAAATCCCTTTATTTTCGGTTATCATCAGCCATATTTTTCTCTCAACAGCTCTCTTTTATGATAGCACTGCTCGGTAAAAACCGCTATCTCTGAATCAAGATTTGCACTTGCTGACTCACCAAAGAAAGCATGGATTATCGGGAAAACCAAATCCGGCTTTTTCTTTCTTAATTCCTTTGCCATCGCCTCTATCTTCGCCGTGGCAACTCCTTCCTGCATACAGGTAAAAGGCCCGACGTGGAATATGCCTGAAATATAGGCATCTTTCCTCGGCTTAGTCAGCTCGTTAAGAAAATAATAAGCAATTCCAGTGCTCAGCGGAGATTCGCCCTCGATATTCCCATGAAATTCGTGCCCAGCCTCCAGGGTCTCAATTATTTCCATCGGCTTGGGTAGAACATGTCTTCCTTCAAGCACCCCATGAAACGGCTCAGCTATTTTCTGCTCAACGTAAGACATATATCGGCCCTTGATATAAGACCTGGCAAACCTGGCTGTCTGCTTGAACGTTCTGGACGGATTAAGCCCTTTAATTCCTAATTTAATGTCACGCTTTGCATTACGTTGATTCATCTGGTTCACATAATCAAGCCAGTCGGTTATTGGGTCCCTTATCGCCTCTAGGCCGGCTTCCTCCAGTTGTCTGATTACGAAGCCGGTATAAGGGTCGTGCTGCCTCATATAGATTTCGCCTATATACAGAACAAGAGGAAACCTTTCGCCGTCTCGCAGGTCGATCGCTTTGAATAAAGTAACCGTCTGGTGTCCCCACCTCACAAGTTCTGCTGTCTTAGCGCCTCTTTCCACCACTTTTGCCAGCTCATCAAGTCTGTCTTTCTTGAGCATCTCTACATTTTTCTTGTCCTTTGCATAAGGGTAAAACCTAAGAAAGGTATCTTCGAGCAGGTCGGATGCCTTTAACGCCTTAAACAAGATTTTTTGCATCCGAATCTTATCTGCTGAGCCGCATCCGTCTGGAAGCGGGATGTCAATGTAATCCGTCTCCGAAGACGGCCCTACAACCGGGACCTTCGATAATCCCCGCTGATTTATAAACTCTCTTACAATCTCGGTGTATTTTCCAAATCTGCACGGCCCGCTTGTCGTCGGCATCATAACAAGATAGTTTTCTTCAACGTAAGCCTTTGATTTTCTATTGATTTCCTCATTTAAAAAACCGAGGGCGTCGCCAACAACTCCTTTAAGCGGATGACACACTTCCGTATAAATGTGCTGCCTGGCTATCTCATTTCCGCTGCTGGTATTGGTCGGCAGAACTTTGGCATTGATTCCGAAATGCTTCAGCCCGGCCACCGCTAAGTAGCTGCCGTCCCCCATATAAGGTATCAGCCACGTTCTGTTATCACTGCCGGTGCGCGAATGCTGCTTTAGCTCTTCAATCCTTATCGGCTTAGGTTTGCACTGATTCACAACCCGTTCATGGGCCTCGGTTCTCGTGACAAAAGGCGCATTGTTTGTCTGCGCATCGGTAAGCAAAGTTAACAAGGGTTTATTAGCCAGATGATGAATCTTTTCCTCCTGGTAGATTTTTAAGCTATCCGGCCCGCAGGCAAAATTCATCATCCTGACGGCAAATAAATCGGGGTGATTTGCCACAAATAAATTTGCCTGCAGTATCTTGACGCTCTCGACCCAGAACTCATTCTCCACAAAGCCGTCAAGTGACATATTCTCGAATTTATGCTCTAAAAATATCTGCGGGATGTAGTCCAATCCGCGCACCTGGGAAAACATGGCTCCAGAATTGGAGCTCGCCTCCGGGTCAAGCAGGACGTAATCCCTTCCAATTCCAACGTACGCCTTTTGGCCGGCCTGCTCGATTCTTTGCAGGAATTTATCGCCTTCCGTGTAAAGCTCACTCTTGAAACTTTCTTCAGCCTCATCGGCATACTTGACGGCTTCCCTTATCTGTTTATCCTTAAAATAAAAACCAAGCCGTGCAAATTCTTTTTTAAGCTGACCCGTAAGAAGCGCTAAATCTCCAAAATGTAAAATGGGATTTATTTGTTTGTCTTTATCAAGAGAAAGAACGTCATTTAAAACATAACCTTCCGACTCGGTATAGATGCAGTACTTCAGGTCGGGAGGCTTTTGTCTTCTGTGCTCAATAAAGCTCGGATTAAACAGGTAATCCACGTCCTTATTGGCACTTAACACTGCCGCGTGTCCGGTGACGAGCTTCCTTGCTATGCAGAATTCGGTTCTTGAGTTGTCAATTCCTATCTTGGCGATATCCTTATCGCTCCTCGGCGACACTACCGGATGAAACCCAAGCTTTCTGAATAGGGCGGCGCTCCATATCCCTTTCTCGCTGAGTGTTGCCGTGCTTCGTTTGATCCCGACTGTTTTGATTGACTTGTCGGCTGCCTTCACGGATGAAATTTCATCCAGCAGACTACCGTATTTCCTGAAATATTTTTCATATATCTTGTGATACTTTTCGACATAATCCGTTTTAGGCTTTCCGGAAGCCTCGGAGTTTCCTCTAGGGCAAAAACCGCCTGTTAGTATTTTGTCGTCTTCGATAGAAAAAGCTTCGAGCTGGCAATCCCTCATGCCGCAGGACTTTTCCAGGAACAGCTCCTTGCATGAAACCTTTTGCTTATGAAAGGACATATCTACCAGGGACCATCCTCTAAAAGCGGTCTGACACTTTTTGCCCTGCTGCTCCAAACGCTTAATATTTTCAATAATATCCAGAGCCTGCCCCCAGGCGCCGAACATCTCACGGTGGGGATAGGCTTCAATATCTTTGCCCGTCACCTGTGCAAGCGCGGCAAGAAATGCAAGGCCTAACGGAGGGCCGCCCTGGGCGGAACATTTTTTGCCGACGTGCTGTGCGCCACCTACGAACTTATAATAATAGCTTGCTGCTGTCCCCTGTACTATGGCGGCTGCTATTTCTTCCCTGCTAAAACCCTCGGCTATAAGCCTGTTTTCGTCCATTTCCATAAAGACGCCGCATGTTGAATCAATTATCGGGACCCGCTGTGCTTTAAGAGCAGCCTCCTGCAAAGAATTTTCCACGTTCAAATCTATAATGTCAGCCATATTATCGAGGGTTTGGCCAGAGCCAGCCTGGCAGCTATAGTTCATTTTTGCCTGTCTGACCGTGCCATCCTTTGAGAAGGTTGTAAATTTCATATCCTGGCCGCCAACTTCAAATATCGTGTCTATTTCACGATCATAGTGTTTGACGCCAAGAGCATGGCAGGTTATTTCGTCCGTTATTCTGTCTGCAACTTCAACGCCTTTACTTTCCATCTCTTTTATCTTCTTTTTACTAAGCAGCATCTTCTCATAAAGCTTTCTCGCAGAGCCGGTAGCTCCGACTCCTACTACTACGACCTTATCCTTATGCCTGCTTAAATATCGTATGACCTGCCTGAGAGACTGCTCCGGATTGCCATAAGTCTTGATATAAAGTTTATCTAAAAGTCTGCCTGTCCTTAATTCGACTAACGCTCCTTTTGTAGTTGTGCTGCCGCCGTCTATTCCCAGCACCACTTCCGTTCCCGGCTCTATTGATTCATTTAGGCTGACGCTTTTTTGATGCACCTTCTCAAGAGATTTATAAAGAGGCGGTGCAAACCGTCTTTTCTCCCTGCCGTATTCCGCAACATCCTCAAGCCGGCTTATATCTAAAGCAAACGTTTTGCCTTCCTCTAATCCTTTTAACGCTGCGCCGATTGCACCTGCGGCGTTATGATACAGAGGCCTTGTCAAAGGTATCCCAAGCATTTCCTCCAGGTTTCGACGGACAAAATCGTTGCTGAACACGCCTCCTGTAACAACTGCGCTGTTTTTGTTATCGTTTCTGCTAAATTCTCCGGATCCTAAAACGTCTATTTTATAGTTTCTCGCTACCGTCTTAAAAAGACCTGCTAAATTATCTTCTCTTTTTGCCCCCTCATTCTGCTTATGGATCAAATCCGACTGTATAACCACGCCACAGCGAGCTAAAAACTCGCTTGGCTCATTTGACCTGCCGGCTTCCATCTCAGCCCTTTGCAGCATTTGCTCCAGCCGAAATTGCAGGTCCTTCCTGTTTTCAATGCGTATTTTCTCTTTTTCATCTAAACCTCCCTCATTATTAAAATCCCGTAATACAGGCTCCGTCATCTCTCCCTGAAAAAGTCTCCGACATTGTTTTTCGATTAATGTGCCCGATCCCCCGCCGCATTTACTGCCCGTACGCCACTCTATAATAATCTGTTTGCCGTTCACCTTTCTAATATGAAAGAAATAGGAATCTTTGGCCCCAATATGAAAGACATATCTTGCTTCCGCTGCTAAAATTTCCACCCCTTTAGGAATCGCAACGCTGTCATAAACGTACGTTAATCCAGAGAAAACCTTTGAAAAACAAGCAGCGCCGCTGCCAGTAAAAGCAGTGTTTTTAATCATTGTTTCGTCATATCTTCCTGTTATGTCTCGCCAAGCCTGCTTTACTGAGCCAATGGGATCGGCAAAGTGCATTATCGGTTTAGGGCAATAAACAACCTCTTTATTGCTATTAAGAACCATATAATGAACACTACTACTTCCTACATCAAAACCAACGATGAAATTACCTAATTGCTGTCTTTTATTATTGTCAACAAAATCCATTTACTCACCATTTTATTAAAAAATTTTACTATTAATAAGCTGTTAGATATAGAATGAATCTTGCTAATAAAATGCGCTCCCAATGAATCTAATTAATAGGCGTTGTTATTATTGTCAAGTAACTAACAGGACATTAAACAGCTACCTCACTGATTTATCTTTCTCTTTATATTTTCTATTCTCTTATAAACTATGACATTAACGAAAATATATAAGAAAAACATAACAATTTCACTACCTATATTACTTCTAATACTTTTTTAATAAATTATTATTTTTATTAAATATAACTTTCTTTTAGGTTACTTAGTATACAGCGGGTCTATCAAAATTGTTTTATTGAAAAAGATTTTTAATTAATCTTTTTTACTGGAATTCATATCGCTTTTATTGTAGTTTGTCTGCACAAGATTTTAATTTATAGGGAGGCTAATAATGAAAGTAAGTTTTAATAAAGAGGCACTTGCAGAAGCCCTGGGGCTGCTGACATCAATTATTCCCATAAGAACCCCGAAGCCGATACTGAGATGTATTCGTATTGTGGCGGGCGAGAAAGACGTGCGAGTTGACGCCACGGACTTAGAGACGAGTATTAGCTGTCTTTTGTCTGAGGTGCAAGTAGAAGAAGCAGGCGAAATAGTTGTCCCGGCCGACAGATTAGCAGGTATTGTTCGCGAAAGCAGCGATAGCGTCCTGGTAGTTAAGGCTAAAGAGGGCACGTGTGAAATCGTAGGCTCTGACAGCTATTTTACCATCTATGGCCAGGAACCGGAGCATTACCCGAATGTGCCCGTATTTGACGGCGAGCCCGATCTAACGATACCCCTTGGTAACCTTAAGACGGGTATTGAGCAGTGTCTATTTTCGACAGCCAAAGAAACCAGCAGGTACGCAATTAACGGCGTATTGTGGGAGTTCAAGGGCAAAAAACTGCTTTTTGTTGCTACCGACGGCAGAAGGCTGGCGCGTTCCAGGGTCGGCCTTACATCATCTCCCAAAGAGAACATTGCCGCACAGAAAATAATAGTTCCTTCAAAGACTATGGGACTATTAGAGAAGCTTACAGTACATGAAGAAGAAAACGTTGCAATGAAGCTGGTTGATAACCAGATTTTGTTTAGATATGCTAACGTGGTCATAAGTTCCGTGCTCGTCGAAGGTAAATTCCCCAATTATGAGGATATAATTCCATCCGACTATAGTAATAAGCTGGTTTTATCCACTGAAGCGGTATTAAGTGCCGTTCGTAGAGCAGCTTTATTGACAAGCGAGGAGTCAAGAGGCATAAAGCTCTCCATCAGCAAAGATAATATTGTCTTTTCAAGCCGTGCTCCTGAAGCAGGTGCCGCCCAGGTTACCATTCCCATTAAATATGATGGCAAACCGATTGATATTGGCTTTAATCCACAGTTTCTCATCGATGCCCTGCGTGTTATTCAAACGGACGATTTAGAAATGCAATTGGGCCAGTCGGATACGCCGGGGCTTATAAAAAGCGGGCCGGATTTTCTCTATGTCCTGATGCCGATAAGCCTGGGTTGATCCTCATTAAAGGTTTATAAACTAAACATGCAAAGGCTGAAGCAGTGAGCTTTGAACAAGATGAGCAGCTTATCATGAAAGGCATAAATTATTCGCCGGAGGGTGTTGAAAAAACATCGAAAATTGGCGATCTGCTCTCCACGATTATGGATAGCAGGATAGAGCCACAGCATGATCGATATTGCCTTTTGTACGAGATTTGGAAGCAGCTGCTGCCGGAGGCGCTTTCTGAACACTGTCAAATTGAAAGTATTTCCAATGGACAGCTTAAAGTGCTTGTGGATTCTCCATCATATATGTATCATATGCAGTTATGCTGCTCGAATATCCTTGCTGAATTAGAAAGACAATGTCCGCAGCTGCGCATTAAAAAGCTCAAATTTGCCCTGGTTTAATTCGATAAAATATTAAATCGCGGAATACGAATCAACAATTCTTTACAGCAGGTTTATATGGATGCTCACAAATACGATGCAAGCAATATAAAGATACTTGGGGGAGTGGATGCTGTCCGCAAACATCCCGACATGTACATTGGCGACCGTGACGTCGGAGGCCTGCACCATTTAGTATATGAAGTTTTGGATAACTCCATAGATGAGGCAATGGCGGGTTTTTGCCAGAACATAACTATCAGGATTGGGCCTGACGGAAGCTGCATGGTGGAAGATGATGGCAGGGGAATACCGGTTGAAATGCACAAGGAGGCCAAGGTCAGCGCACTTGAGGTTGTACTTACGACTCTGCACGCAGGCGGCAAGTTCGATACGGACAGCTACAAGGTTGCAGGAGGTCTTCACGGCGTCGGCGTCAGCGTTGTTAATGCCCTCAGCGAATGGCTCGAAGCGGACGTTTATCGTGATGGAAGGCATTTTCATTTTGAGTGTGCCCGTGGCAGAAGAGTCGGCCAGGTAAAAGAGATTGGAACGTCTAATAAACGCGGTACCAAAATTACCTTTCTTCCGGACGAGGAAATATTCGGCGATTTTGAGTTTTCTTATGATACGCTCTCGAAAAGGATACGTGAGCTGGCTTATCTTAACCCGGGGCTGAAAATAGCTTTCATGGACGACAGGAACAATAAAAAGGAGGTGTACCGTTTCGAGGAGGGCTTAAAAGCCTTTATTGAACACCTTAATCAGGGCAAGGAAGTGCTGCACAGGGACGTTATTTATCTGTCTAAAGATGACCCTGGGACAATGATAAGCTGCGAAGTTGCTATGCAGTACAATGACGGCTATACGGAAAACGTCCTTGTTTTCGCCAATAACATCCGTAATATTGACGGCGGCACACATCTTTCAGGCTTCAAAACAGCCCTGACGCGGACGATGAACTATTACGCCAAGACTAATAACCTGCTCAAGAATGGCCAGGCGACAACCGGTGAGGACCTGCGCGAAGGATTAACGGCGATAGTAGCGGTTAAGCTTTCTGAGCCGCATTTTGAGGCCCAGACAAAGGTCAGGCTGACAAATCCTGAAGCCGGCACATTCGTTGAGACTACGGTAAATGAGCAGCTCGGACATTATTTGGAGGAGCATCCGGCTGAGGCCAAACGCATTTTGAATAAGGCCATACAGGCTGCCGCGGCCAGAGAAGCTGCGAGAAAAGCGAGGGAGCTTACCCGGCGTAAAGGAGCGCTCAGCAGTGCAAATCTGCCCGGCAAGCTGTGGGATTGTGCCAGCAGGGAAAAGGCTTTAACAGAGATGTTCATCGTGGAAGGCGATTCAGCCGGCGGCTCGGCAAAAGCCGGACGGGATAGAAACATCCAGGCTATTCTGCCGCTGAAAGGCAAGATTCTCAACGTTGAAAAGGCCAGGCTGGAAAAAATGCTCGAAAATGATGAGATCAGAACCATGATAAGCGCACTTGGAACCGGCATTGGCACGGATGAGTTTGACGTGCAAAAGTGCAGATATGGGAAAATAATATTGATGACGGATGCGGACGTCGATGGCGCACACATAAGAACGCTTTTACTAACGTTTCTATTCAGGCAGATGCCGCAATTGCTTGACAATCGGCTGATTTATATTGCGCAGCCGCCGTTATATGAGATCAGGGTCAAAGGCCAGAAGAAGTCTGAATATGTCCTCACTGAGGCTCAGATGCGCAAACGCATGGTAGCACGCGGCCTGGAAGGAACGACGCTCCTTATCAGGGATGGCGTTACACAGAAGAAGCGCACGAAATCACAGCAGGCTGATAAGGAAGATTCTGTGCAGGTTCGAAAGGTAGATGACAAGGAGCTTGCATCCCTTGTGAAAATCCTTGCCGACGCCGAACGAATTATAAGCGTCTTGGCCAGGCGGGCAATCAACTTTGAAGAGTTCGTTGGCGCACATTACGACCCTGCAAAAGGGGGATTGCCGCGGTTTCTTATCCGTATAAAAGGCCGGCGGGACGAGGTCTTCCACGAGAAGGATGATTACGAAAAACGGCTGGACGATCTAAATGAATCAGGTGAGTTTAGCTCTGAGGAGCTGCATGAGCTGGCTCGTATAAACCAGATAAACGAAAAGTTAAAAGCGGAATTTAGCTTAGACCTGAAAGATTTTCTCTTAAAGCCGATTAAAGCTGTTTCAGGCGAGTCAATGCCGACAAAGTTTCAACTGGTAAATAATGATGACACTTATGAGATTGCATCCCTGGGGGGGATATGCCCTGCTGTCCGGCAAATCGGCGGCAGAGGGGTCGATATAAAGCGGTTCAAGGGTTTGGGCGAGATGAACGCCGAGCAGCTGTGGGAGACCACAATGAATCCTGAAACCCGGACACTGTTAAACATTCGTGTTGATGATGCCGGCGAGGCCGACAGGCTCTTTAGCATATTGATGGGCGATGACGTTGAGCAACGCCGTGCCTTCATACAAGAGCATGCCCTCGAAGTACAAAACCTCGACATTTAAAATAGTTCAGAGTTCGGTGTTCATTGTTCATGGTAATTTGTTCATCAACGAACACTTAATTCCGAACAATGTACCAAATGGACAAAGGCACAAAGGAGCACAATTGACTTTGCGCCTTTGTGCCTCTGTGCCTTTTTTAATCCGACCTGCAACCTGATTTCTGAACAATCATTGCGTGAAAATCTGCACACGCTGGCGGAATTTGTCTAAATCCAGGTCGCCCTTTGCGAAGGCGTCAATATCTGATTTCTTTGTGCGAATAATAAGGGTCGTAGTCGAGGAGAACCCTGAGTCGCTTGGTAAAGTTGGAATAGCTATTCCCGTAGATCTTCTGTCCTGGTTTTGCACGATGACACGGCCGCCGCTGAATCCGCCTCCGTAACTGACAATTCTTTTGGCTTTAGAAGAATCACCGCTTCCGGTAATAGTAATAACTACTGACTCATCCGGTTTCAGGCTTCTGATGTTTGCAGCGTGTTTCAGCGTTTTAATTAGGTTTGTTTTGAGGTTTTCCACCTTCTCGGCGTCATATTTCACCTCCAGGCGTTCTTCTCTGCGTCTTTGGTCTTCTTGCGGCTCATACATATTTCGTCTGGTCTGCTCCCAAACCGGGTCGGTAGCTTCCTCTTTAGTTTGCTTTTCTGGCTCTTGCGTTTTTGGCGGGGGTGAGAGCAGAAAGTCAACTTTTCTCAAAAATAGCACCCCATAGCCCTGAAGGTACATGGTTTCAGACATTCGACTCCCAAAGGGTTGACCTATAAAAACCTCTCCATAAGGCCAGCTTCCTCTGGACTGTTCCTTACCCAATTGTTTGTCGATGATGCGATCCATGACAGCCATATCTTCTACTATTGCAGCAAGCTCTTCCGCTTTCATTTCTGATGTTGGAATCACCAAAATTGAGCCGGTATCACTGTGTGGTAAGAATGTTGGTAGAGCTATTTGAGCAGCTTGTAATTGCTCTTGCGCTTCTTGCAACTCATTCTCAGTTGCCTCCACCTGTGGCGGTTCCGGTGGCGTAGGTGCGGGAGCCGGCTGATTCGAGGCTGAACCTGCTGTTATCAGATTGATGGCGATGAATACAGTAATTGTTCTGACTAAAGCTTTCATTTTTTGCTCCTTTCGATTGAATTTGGTTTATTTTTTGTTTGTTGTCTCTGAATCAATATTTTTATTTATAGTCCATGCTCCGTCTTTTTTGTTATAGTTTGCGTCTTTTAGAATTTCCGTGCCTCTGGCGATTACGTAATCGGTTGGACCGTGAAAGACAGAATTAATTTTTACAATATCCTTTGCTTGTTGCGCCGTATAAATCAAGATACCGCGTTTGGGATTTTGAGGATTGGGCCAGGCGGAAATAAATCGCAAATCCGTCCCTTCATAGATTTTATCCGCCACTATTCGATTCGCCTCGATTTTAAACGGGTATTTTGAGGCATTTTCTTTGAACCATAAATTGCCGTTCATCGTGCCGAAAAGGATTATGGAATTCTGAGACAAATCCTGCTTGATTGCTTCGGTGTCTGTTATTACTGGCGATTGAGGATAAAAACGCTGCTGATATTGACGGACAAAGTCATGAATGTTTTTTTGGATTTCAGGATCCTTTTCGTTTGTGGGAATGATGAGAATCACCGACTTTTTATCTTGGCCTACTGCATTAATAATTCCTTCATAATTAACAGGCTCTTCTTGTGGAATAGAATAAAAATCTTTTCCCAAGGTTTGATTAGATAATTCTTCGAATACCTTAATAAGCTCCGGATAGAACTCCGCAAAGGTTTTGTATTTATCTCTGTTTTTTTCATAATTTTTTAAGCTTTCATACAATGCGGGAACATAAAAAAACCCTATTTGTCTTTGATATTTCAGCGAATTGTCTCCCGCTTCTTTGCTCACTTTTAAATAGGAGTACCGCGTTGTAAGCGCTTTGATAATATGCTCATTGACGCATGTCTCCCACACGGGATATGCCTGCGATCTCATGCGGTCTGCAATTGGATCGTACAGTTTTGCGTATTTATCGAGTTCCGTTTTGTATTTCGAGGTGAGTGGATTGACATAGGAGTGGCAAAACTCATGTACGACGGTTTCTATCATGGACCGATCGAATACAGGCAAGCCCTCTTTGTCAGTTTTCCATACGCCGAGGATACAGTATAGTTCTTCCTTGCCATCAGCGGTGCGGCAGCGCACGCCGTAATTGCCCGGGCCGTTGAGCAACCCCAAGGCTATGGTGAAATTCGCTTCTGGGCGGGAGCCAAAATACTCGTCGAACCATTCCAGGTGTGCATTTTTGTCCATACAGTCCATCATCCGCGATTGAGTCGTTTCATAGAGCGAACGGTGGGCAATGATAAATTCGTTAAAGCGCGTATCTTTAACAAACTGTCGGGTTGCGGCGAGAAACTCTCGAGCATCATCTACCGGCCAACGGGCTTCTAGATATTCTGGCCGGGGATCAAACGGCACTCGCTCTTCGCATTTTTCCGTGTCCGTCAGGTGAACAGCCATGCTCATGCAAGCGTCATACGACACGCTGTGCTCATCGCGCATCTTTTGAGCCAGTTTCACGGCTGGATGCGAGCGAAATTCGCCAAAGTGCTTTTCCACGTCATTTGTATATGAATCAACCTTGCCCATGCAGTATTCTTGATTGCCCGCTAGGCGAAAAATGATGCTCATCAATTCTACGCGGGGATCGACCACAACTCGCAGTGACGATTTCTTGACGGTAGGCTCGGCATCTTGTGCCAAGACAAAACCGTTGGGAGCTATGTTAAAAATGGTAGATATAACAATCATTTGGATAAAAGTCTTCATTATTTTTTGCTCCTTTCGATTTTAAGTTAACGTTAGATAGCTACTTCTGCTATTTTATGTTTATTAAGCCGTTGTGGGTTTCAAGGTAGAGTACACCCTCGCCTGTGCCGAGTGTTCCTGTAAGTTTTTTCTTGGTTATCTTTTCTGTTACGGTTATTGGCAAATCGGTATTTATTGAGCCATTGTGCGTCGAGACGTCAACTTTGGCTGAGTAGTTCGGCGGTGCTGTTAGACTGGCGCTGCCATTGTGAGTAACCATTGATACATTGCATACCGGCGGGGCAACTGTAGAGTAAAATGCCTTTGCGTTGCCGTTGTGGGTTCGAAGTTTTATATCGCCTGAAACTTCTTCGCAAACGACTAAGCCGTTATGTGTTTGAAGTTGTGTATTGCCTGCAATTTCTTTGCAAACTATTTTTCCATTGTGCGTTTCAAATTTGGCTGTTCCAGAGATTTTCTCTGCTGTGACCTCTCCATTGTGCGTTGTACCGTTGATCTGTCCGGTTAAACTTTTGATTTTTAGAGCACCATTGTGTGTGGTAAGATCGGCACTGGTTTGGTGTGGGACGTTTACATCAAGACTGACGCTGACGTATTTGTCCGGAGCCAATTTAGGCATTTCGATTTTTGCAGTGAGTTTTTTGCCGGAAGAAATAAGCTCTACTTTTACCTCTTCAGCGAGCTTTTGAGCGTTTTCTTCGGTGTCTGCCTTGGCGATAATCGTGGCTGTAAGTCTGCACTCAACAACATCGGTGCCGGTGATATCGATATAGCCGTTGTGGGTTTGAGCTTCGAAGAGGCTGCCTGCCGGCAGAGGCTCTGAGAGGTGGACTGTCCTTTCATATTTTGCCGTTGGAATACAGCCTACTGCACAGGACCAGTCCACAGCAGCAATCAGCACACACAATAAAAAAACCACATGTACCTTTGGGAAATTATCTTTCTTCATTTTTTTCTCCTTTCGATTGTATTATTTGGGTTTCTGGATTCGTTTGGAACTATATTGTTGGGCTGCGGATAGGACAACAATTGCACCATGTCCTGTCTTGTCTTTTGTAATTGGTCTTCCGTCTGCAGAGCCAGTGTCTCTAAGGCTGTTGCATACCACTGTCGTTCGTGTGTTTGCGAGGCATTGATAGCATCGATAAGCTGCAGGAGGCGTTGGTTTGTCACCGTGCTTGAGGCGGCCAAGGTCTGTATCGCAAAGTCGCTTAGATCGCGGCGATATTGCTGCTGAATCTCGTCTTTGAGCTGGGTAAAACTGCCGGCAAGACTCCCCTGCCAATACTGCATCATCTCCTGCGACAATTTCTGGCGGATAGCCGGCTCAAGAGCAGCCTGGAGCTGCTGGACATCCGGCATTTTTGGGGCTGAGAATCGGCCAACGGCGTAACCGGCTGCAATCAATATCGCCGCGGCGGCTGCGAATTTCAAAAGACCTTTGGCAGGCGTTAATCTATCCACAATCCTTATTGTTTCTGGTTCACCTTGCAGGCAATTTAATTCTTTTAGTTTTTCAGTAGTTGCGTCTATTAGTTCCGGCGGTGGGCCGGGCGGAACAGACGTCCCGGCAAGGGCCTCTATCGATTCGCGGAGAATATCCTCTGGATTTTTCATAATCACACCTGTCTTTCTTAAACAGCAGCTTTTTCGGGTTCGCACAAGGCAGCACGCAGTTTTGTTCTTGCGCGGTGCAGAAGAACGCCTGCATTGCTGGTTTTAATGCCGAGCTGCTTGGCGATTCGGCGATAGCTCATATTATTCAGGTATCGCAGGCAAAAAACCTGTGCCTCCTGCGGCGGTAGCTGAATCAATGCTCTTCGCAGCCCGTCGGCAAGCTCCTGTGCTTGTATTTGCTCAGAAGGCTCCGCATCGTTGCCAGACACGTTAGCGCAGTCGGCGACCTGCATCGATGGATTAGGCTCACGAATTCGCTGGCGCAGCCGGTCTATCGCACGGGCGGTAGTTAACCTTATAAGGAGAGCTGGGAAGTTTCGCACGTGCTGGCGTCTTGAAACTTCCAAAGCACTGACAAACGTTTCCTGAAAGCAGTCAGCCGTATCTGTATGGTTGCCCAGCAGCCTGTATGCGGTATTCCATACGATTGGGCCGTGCTTTTCTATAATTACCTGCCAGTCAATAACCTGCAAACGATACTCCAGCAAAACAGCCGTTCTTAGCCGATACTTATCAGCCTTTTCAATATATTAGTCGAAACAGAACAGTTTTTATTACAAAAATGAAATACCGATATATTTTTTGTTTGATCAGAGCCGCAACCGTACAGAGCCGCGAACGTAAGTGAGCGGTAAGTATCGAAACAAGAATACAGGAAATAGAAAAAGAGTCGGTTCGAATCCGAACAGCGGATTTTTTTGCCACTCAGAGGATAGTTATAGGCACGGCATCATTTTTATCATCTATGGGCAAAGCCGTTTCTGTCATACAAATTACTATTCCATTGCCGATTTCTCTTTTGAATCTTGACAGAACGGAGAAGTGCCCGATCCAGTCTTTCTTGGGTATGGTGCCTTTTTTGACTTCTATGGGATATAGCCTCTGATTCTTCTCGATAACAAAATCAATTTCTTTTTTATCCTTGTCGCGATAATAATATATCGTCGGCTCAAGTCCCTTGTACCAGTAGCTTTTCAGTATCTCCGTGAATACGTAAGTTTCAAAAATTGCTCCCGACATCGCACCCGCTTCGAGGGCTTGTGGGCTTGTCCATTCGGCCAGATAACTGCACAGGCCGGTATCGAGGAAATACAATTTCGGCGTCTTAATTAACCTTTGCGTAATATTGCTGTAATACGGCTGTAACAGGAAAATCTGAAAACTGGCACGCAGAATGGACAGCCATTTTTTCGCCGTCGGGATGCTTATATCAGTATCTTTGGCGAGGTCTGCAAGATTTAAAAGCTGTCCCGTCCTTGCGGCACAGGCCCTTATAAACTTCAAAAAAGCCGTTTCATCGCCGACCTGCGTTAAATCTCTTACATCTCTTTGCAGATATGTCTGGAGATACGAGCTGTAATAAAGCTCTCGGTTTTTCGCCGAACCTGCAATCAATGCCGGGAAACTGCCAAGCCAGATATTTTTATAAATTTGTTTTAAATCGGGTTTCTTTGCGTAAGAAAGTCTTGCTGCCAGTATTTTCTTTTCAGGTATCAACGGCTCAATATCCAAATTTGAACGCTCTCTTTCGCGCTGCGAAAATCCCAGTATATTTAGAATTGCTACTCTGCCTGCCAAAGTTTCAGATATGCCCTTCATCATTAAAAATTGTTGTGAGCCTGTAAGCCAGAATCGCCCTTTTTTGCTGCTCGAATCGACCGCCATCTTGATATACGGCATAAGGCTGGGGGCATATTGTATCTCGTCTATCAGGAGCGGCGGGGAGAATCTTTTCATAAAAAGGCCGCCGTCTTCCCGTGCAAGGGCCCGTGTTGGCGGGTCATCTAATGTTATGTATGTCCTGTTTGTGGGACAGATATGTTTGAGGAAGGTTGTTTTTCCGGCCTGCCTCGGCCCTGTGAGCAGCAGCACGCCGAATTGCCTTGAAGCCTTTAGCCAGACGTCTTTAAGCTGCCTCGAATAGTACATACTTATATATCGTCCAATATAAACTCAAACTTTAGTTTAGACGCAGGTTCTCCATATCTTTATGGACGGAGCAACGATAGGCTTGGTTTTGTCAATATTATTTAAAGATGCCCCCGCGTGGGTTTAAAGCCAAAATTTATATCGGCAGATAAACAGAGCCGCGACCGTAAGGGAGCGGTAAGACGATAAACGATAAACGATAGACGATGGACGAAAGAAAGCAGAGCCACGACACCCCGATTTTGCGGTTCACAGGATGGCTTACGCCAGGACAGGTTTGCCCTCCGCAGGACACCTTTCGGCGCCGCGAAGGCAGGGGGAGCGATATAATATGTTGATTCTTATTTGCTTTGTGGAAAACAGGTAACAACGTCATTTCGAGCGAGCCGAAGGCGAGTCGAGAAATCTGCTTTGAAGGCAGACCTCTCCGCTCGGCCTTGCAGCCTCGGTCGAGGTGACAAAAGAGAATCAGCCATTATAGAGGGAGATAATAGACAACAGAAAGCCCAAACTTTATCTACATCCGTTGCTTGTGCCTCGTGACTCGCCTGCCCCTGCGAAACTTGTCCATGCGGAAGCAGGGAGCAGGGGTCGCTCGTCCTAAAAAATTATCGCGACGTAGCCGACACTATCGGCACTTGATGTCCCCATCTTTTGCAGCATCACCTCATTACTGTTTGTATATGCAAGCAAAACTCCCTCAGTTCTGCCGAGCCTTTTTGCCGCCGCGACTGTTGCTGCCGCTGCCCCGGAGCCGCAGGCGTTACAGTGCTCCGCGGCGCTTGTCAACAAATCCTGTGGCTCCATCTTCAAGGCCAAATCAATAAACCTTCGGTCGTTGACTTTGCTGGCCCACTCCAAACCCTCGTTGCCAACGCCCATCGGCACAAAGCCATATCGCGGTCCGTAATGCGTCAAATCCGTCGAGCCGATGCAAATGATTTTTTCCCTCTGTGCCGAGATAATATCACCCGCAGCTTCACCAAGTGCAATCGCCTCCTTAGCAGGCGGGACAATGATTGGCAGAATCTGTGCGTCAGGAAAAAGATACTGTACGATTGGGACTTGCACTTCGATACTGTGCTCAAATCTGTGAGCACCAGAATCAGCTACTGCGACATTCTTATCTAAAAGCCGACCGGCAAGCTCCTGGTCAAGCTGAACTTTTCCGAGCGGCGTTTCCCAAAAATCGCTATCATCGAGTGCAGGCATCTGGCCGAAGTAGCCGTGGGCGGCTCCAAATATAACAAACGAGTGGACCTTCTCGCGGCGATGCTTTACCGCTGAAAAGACAAGGCTTGCAATCTGCCCGCTGAAGAACCAGCCTGCGTGTGGAACGATGCCGGCTACGATTGTTTCCGGCAGAGATTCGACAGGTGTGCTTGTCTGGAGAAAATCGTCAATTTCTTCTTTACAGGACTTGGGATCGTGAGGATAAAACTGACCTGCAACAATAGGCTTTCTTGTTTTCATTTCAGCACCTATGACTTATGTGCCCCTATTCGGGGGAAGGCCTTGCATTTGTAGCGATTGGCCACTATTATTTATTAAGATATGGTTTGGAACTGCGAAACATTCTAATCTTTTGGAAAGTAAAAGACAAATGGCAACAAAAAAAACGAATCTCCGATTAGGCGGGGACAAGCCTGCCCCTGTAAAGGCAGGGGTAGCGATAGTAATGGGCTCAGATAGCGATATGGCTGTAATGCAAAGCTGCATTGATACACTTGCAGGTTTCGGAATAAAGCCGGTCGTGCGAATAATATCAGCACACCGCACGCCGGAGGAAGCCGCCCGGTTTGCACAAACCGCAGCCGATAACGGCATAAAAGTAATTATTGCCGCAGCAGGCATGGCTGCTCATTTAGCGGGGGCATTAGCGGCACGGACGACGCTGCCGGTTATTGGCGTGCCGTTAATCTCCGCTGGCGGCTTGGAAGGAATTGATGCGCTTTTAAGCACGGTCCAGATGCCGCCGGGGGTGCCTGTGGGAACTATGGCCATCGGAAAATCTGGCGCTAAAAACGCTGCTATCTTTGCTGTGCAAATCCTTTCTCTGACAGATAAGAAGCTCGCAGAAAAATTGTCACAGTTCAAAAAATCTCAGAAGCAAAGCGTCATCGATAAGGATTCAGCCCTGCAATAAAAAACAAGCCTAAGTTAACACGATTCTGAACTTGAATTATCCGGAATTTTTTAAAACCATCATTTTTTGACAATTTTTCAGAGGGCATAATCAACATCAGTTCAAAAATGCAGTTGAAAAGTTAATATGTTAAATATGGGGAAAATAGATAAGAAAAACAGGTTAAAAAGTGTGCAAAAATGCACAGAAAGTTGCAAAAAGTGATCAGAAATTTGCAAAAACGCGCTCTTTTTTATCAAAAATTGACAAAAATAGAGCACTTTTTATAAATTAACATTTTGTTAAATTAGGGAATATAAGAAACTCTATTACTGGTTCATAGATACTTGATTCTCGATACTTGATGCTTGAAATCAGAAGTCAGAGGGCAGATGAAAGAGGACAGTAGACAGACAAAACAATTCCATCTCTGAACAACGAACATCGAACTCTGAACGCGCCGCGACAAGCGACGAAAATATTAATTTGCATAAAAATACCAACTATCTCGTCTCGGCGTAGGCCTTAGCTGAAGCGGGATGGGTATAAAATAATAAACACATTTCGTTGAATTTCAGCCGATTAATGGTATATTGGATGGGAAAATACAATCCAGGAAACCTATTAGTTGTCGGATTGAATTGGTAGAGTGAATTTGAATAGTTGGAGCGCATCTCGTGAAGTGTGAAGCGTATTTTGTATCTCGGCACGATTGAAATCGTCGAAGTCTTGCCGAAATCCTGTTTGGTAGCTCGTATCTCGGTAGAAGGAGTTGGTTGGGATGGGCGGATAGGTCTGGGTAAGAATGTTCTAAGATTCGAAGTCCACCACCTCAAGGCCAATAGCGGGGAACTGATCCCGAGAAGGCTTGTCACCTTGACGAACAGCTCCCTTTACAATAAGTGAGATCGAGACGATGAGTAGGAGACCGAGGGCATGAGAGTACAAGCACTCGCTTATTTGCGGCAGGCACTTGGACAGCCAGCCGCACAGTTCCGGGACGAGCAGTGGGAGTGTATCGAAGCCTTACTGCAAAGGCGGCGTCTATTAGTGGTGCAGCGCACCGGCTGGGGTAAGAGTATAGTCTATTTTGTAGCGACCAAACTGCTGCGCGAACAAGGAATGGGTCCTACGCTTTTGATTTCGCCGCTGCTCGCCTTGATGCGCAACCAGATAGCAGCAGCGCGGGGTCTGTGCATCCGGGCGGAAACGATCAATTCCAGCAATCGTAATAAATGGGAGCAGGTTGAAGGATTGCTCCATCAGAACCAAGTGGACATTCTGCTGATTTCACCGGAACGTCTGGCTAACGATGATTTCCGCACCAATGTACTCCAGCGTATCGCAAACCGTGTGGGATTCTTCGTGGTGGACGAAGCGCACTGTATTTCCGATTGGGGCCATGATTTTCGTCCTGACTACCGCCGTATTGTGCGAGTCTTGCAGGCATTGCCGGGAAACCTACCTGTTTTGGCGACCACAGCCACGGCGAACAACCGTGTTGTGCAAGATGTGGCCACCCAGTTGGGTCAGCTTCAGGTTGTGCGCGGTCCGCTGATTCGTAAAAGCCTATTGCTACAAAATATCTGGCTTCCAAACTCCGCGGCCCGCATGGCCTGGCTTGCGGAGAATGTACCCCGCATGAAGGGCAGCGGTATAGTCTATACTTTGACAATTCGGGACGCCGAGCGGGTTGCGAAATGGCTGCGGTGCAACCACATCAAGGCGGAGGCTTATCACGCAGATTTGGAAGACAATGAGGATGGTCGATCCCGTCGTGAGGATCTGGAAGAACAACTGCTGAACAACCAGATTAAAGCGTTAGTCTCTACCGTGGCGCTGGGTATGGGATTTGACAAGCCTGATCTCGGCTTTGTTATCCATTTCCAGAGACCGGGATCGGTCGTGCACTACTATCAGCAGGTGGGCCGGGCTGGCCGCGCCGTGGATCAGGCCTATGGGATATTATTGGGCGGCGAAGAAGATGAAGAGATCACAGATTACTTCATACGCACGGCGTTTCCGCTTCAGGCACATGTGACCGCGATTCTGCAAGCACTCGATGCCGCACCGGACGGTCTGTCTGTTCCAGAGTTGGAGTCGCAGTTGAATCTGCGCCACAGCCAGATTGAAAAGGTTCTCAATCTCCTTTCGGTTGAAGACCCTTCACCAATCATAAAACAGAAATCGAAGTGGTTCACCACTGCGGTAACATACCGGGTGGATCAGGAAAAGATCGATCGGTTGACTGCAATTCGTAAGGCCGAGCAGCAAGATATGCTAACATATATGCAGACAGACCAGTGCCTGATGCAATATCTGGCGCTCAAACTGGATGACCCTCACGCGAAGACATGCGGAAGATGTGCCAATTGCGTAGGAATGCCATTATTGTCTACAACAGCGGGTCACAAACTGACCAATGAGGCTGCGGTGTTTTTACGGCGAAGTCATCAAACCATCAAACCACGCCGGAAGTGGCCGACTGGGGATGTATTCCCCATCTATGGTTTTCATGGACGGATCGGAGTGGATTTGCAGGCGGCGGAGGGACTAGCGCTCTCCATCTGGGGGGATGCCGGATGGGGTGAGTTGGTCAAGAAGGGTAAGTACCAAGCAGGTCGTTTTCCCGATGAGCTGATAGACGGCTGCGTGGAAATGTTCAAGAAATGGGTGCCCGATCCTGCACCTTGCTGGGTTACATGTGTGCCCTCTTCGAATTATCCGGATCTTGTGCCGGACTTTGCGCAGCAGCTCGCCGCCAGATTGGGACTTGCGTTTTCCCAGTGCGTGCGTAAGGTTAGGGGGAATCACCCTCAGAAGGAAATGGAAAACAGCTTTCAACAAGCGCACAATCTGGACGGGGTTTTCGAGATTGATCAAAATCTGGTACAAATAGACCCGGCTATTCTGCTGGATGACATGACCGATTCCGGATGGACCTTTACTGTGATTGCGGCGTTGTTGCGGCGAGCAGGATGCCCCCGTGTGTATCCGTTGGCTTTGACTTTGACACGAGCGAGTTAGGTATGTGCATGGATATATTAAAGTTATCTGAAGATGCCAAGGCTATTCTACTGTTGTGCGGTTTTTTCGGCGAAAGGAAAAAGGATGACAATGTTCCGATGTCATTATCTGAGTACAACCGAATAGCAGCTTGGTTGAATAGTCACAAGTACCATCCTGCGGATTTGGTGACAGGAACGGCACTCGAAACATTGAAAAATGAACATCCGACAGGCATGGATCCGGCCCGTTGCGAGTGGTTATTGGCCCGCGGTGCGGAAATGGCGTTTGCCCTGGAACGATGGACGAACAAGGGAGTGTGGGTGGTCTGCCGAAGTGATGCTGATTATCCGCGACGTTTGCGAGATCATCTGAAAATTCAAGCGCCTCCCATTTTGTACGGGATTGGGGAGCGACGGCTTCTTGATGACGGAGGACTGGCGGTGGTGGGATCCAGAAACATAGACCACGATAGTTCAGATTTTGCTGCGGATGTGTCAAGGCACACGGCCATGCAAGGAATATGTATCATCTCAGGCGGCGCCAGAGGGATAGACCAGATTGCCATGGGTGCGGCTTTGGAGGCGGGAGGGATGGTGGTCGGCGTAATGGCCGACAGTTTGTTAAGAACATCGTTGCGTCAGGAGGTCCGTGAGGCTGTTCGAATCCAACGGCTTGCACTGGTTTCGCCCTATTATCCGGAAGCAGGATGGAATGTTGGCAACGCGATGAACCGTAATAAGTGCATATATGCCTTGAGTAACTATGCACTTGTTGTGATCGCTGATTATCAGAAAGGCGGAACTTGGGAAGGCGCGGTCGAGGAACTCAGGCGAGACAACCATGTGCCGGTATTTGTGCGTCTGCATGAGAACATGCCTAAGGGGAATAGGGAACTGATCAAAAAAGGCGGCCTGCCATTTCCGGGCCGACCGTGGCAAAAACCTTTGCCAGAGCTTTTGGCGGAGGCTGCACGCAGCGCAATTGTTTCCGTGGCCGCAATTCAGCAAAATCTGTTTACCACCGCCAATCAGGAAAAGGTGTCTGTTGTATCTGAACCGATGAGCATGATCGGGGAGACAGGTGAAACTTGCATGGGCAGATATTTACCGGAAGTATCGGCACGAGCAAATCTTGAAAACGTTTTGCTCCTTCTCTGTGATGCTTTAAAACAACCGCGTACGATAGCCGATTTATCAGCAGAGTTGGACATACAGAAGACTCAGTTAAACCAATGGATTAAGGAGGCTACAAAGCGAGGGCTCATCAAGAAACTGGCAAAGCCGACTCGCTATGTGATGGTCCCTAATGTGGAACAGAATTCATTATTCAGACGAGAGGATGTGAACTAGACCAACTAAAGACGGCGGAACTGGTCGAAGTCTGCGAGAGTCTTGGTGAGTCGATGAAAAAAACGGGGGACACAGGTATCAATAGCACAAAACACACAGCACATAGGGCGCTGGAGTAAACTTCATAATATTGCGTGCAATAAGGATAGCAGGAGTTCCCGCGGGGAAGTTTGGAGAGGAAGATCGCAAGCAGAGGGAAGATGCCTGATAGAGATGTTGAGATTAAGGATTAAGAGCAGAATACAGAGTACAGAAGACAGAAAGCGGTGCTTAATCGTTGCCGGGTCGGTAAATAATCCCCCCATGTTGCTTAAAACCCATTAATAAATTGAGTCAAATGAACCCCCAAGACATACCCCGCCATAGTGATGGCAGGGTTAAACGCACAGCATGCCTTGCGGCACGCACTATCGGTATGTTATTCGGCGAGGCCGCAGGAAAAGGGCTAAGACA
>CAZRNB010000026.1:0-5164 GCA_964601355.1 uncultured Pirellulales bacterium | reverse complement strand
CGGCACGCACTATCGGTATGTTATTCGGCGAGGCCGCAGGAAAAGGGCTAAGACAACGCCAGCCATCAAGAGTATCGCCGTAGCCGGCTCAATAACCGTGACAACAATACTGAAATTATTTAAGCTGCCTGTGTCGGCGTAATAAGCATCATATATTTGCAGCCGCCAAAGGCCGAAAGCGTCTTCGCCGTCAAAGGCTGACAGCGGGTCCTTTGGCTTAAACCGGCCTATAAATTGTTGTCCAGCCTCGGCGATGGGAATATTAGCTTCATCGTCAAATATGATATTCATGTAATCTTCGCCCTGGAAATATTCATCAATGTCATACATATTCAGGCACACTTTTGTGCCGGAAGGACTTTCCAGAAAAATCTGCAGGTCAAATACCTGGCTGTGGCTTATATCAATGCCAATATCAAGGTCTTTGATAGTTAAATGATTTGGGATTTCTATGACCGCGTCTCGCATGAATCCCTTGCTGCTGTTTGAGTCAGCGGGAATTGGCAGGTTACACTCGCTGCCATAAGTATATGCTGGGACAGCAAAAGCGGGATCATAAAATCCTGTAATTAAAAGGATGATTGCTACAATCCCATGTGCCGTTACCCGTACTCGTGTTACTCGTGAAACGGGTACGAGTGGGCATCTTGACGAGAATGTGCTGCGGGCACTCATTATACCAGCTTGCAGATTTTATCCGCTCATACTCGGTTATCCCCCAATTTCAATTCAGGGATCAGATGTCAGGGGTCAGCATTTCCGGCTAAAACCTGACCGATCCCTGATCCCCGATCCCCGAAACCCGATCCCTCTTTTTATTTCACTTCAACGATTGAGTTATATTCGCCAAAGGGATTTACCTCGGTCACCTCGTTGTATGGGTCCTGCTGCCATTGGCCGTCAACTACGAGGCGGTAGCGATATTTGCCCTGCGGCAGCTTCAATTTTGTTTGCCAAATGCCGCTATCGCCGATCCTTTGCATAGGAGTCTTGATCGGCTGCCAGTTGTTAAAGTCACCCGCTATCTGCACGTTGCTCGCACGCGGATATAGCGTGACGAATACCATGGCATCATCTATCTGGCTGACGCCGTAGTAATCAGAAAGCTTGGCGTTGGTGTTGGAAAGAGTTGATTTTTGGCCCGCAAACTGCGGATTATCCTCGACCGTTAAAAGCTGCTCGATATCTGATTCCTGCTCGAGCCGCGGAGCTTGTCCCTGAGGGGCCAGCCGGGATTTTGGCTCAAGCTTTTTCTCCTTAAGCAGCTCAGAAGCCTCCACACTTATTGAATCAAGCTGGTCGGCCAAAGAGCTGACGATCTGGCGGTGCTGCTGCCTTACGCCGAAGCTGATAATCTCCTCGGCAAGCGAGCGGAAATCTCTCTGGCCCTTGCTGGACGGGTCATATTCGTTGATGGGCTGGCCAAAACTGGATGCTTCCTTGAGCTTGGTGTTGAAGTTAATGACTGTTCTGAACATCTTATCGCCGAAGTGGGCCCGCAATTCAGCCAGGATTTCTCTGCCCATCTTTGTGCGAATATCATACATGCTGGCTAAAACATTAACCTGAACGCTCTGGCTGCATCGCTTACAGAGGATGCTCAAGGTTTCGAGCTGTTTGCTAAGCCCGTGCAGGGCAAAATAGCCGGTCTCTACCGGAACGATAACGTTGTTTGATGCTCTTAGGGCGTTGAAGGTCAATAAGCTCACAGCCGGTGGGCAATCGACGATTGTGCAGTCGTATTCATTTTTTACCTCGTCCAGAACGTTTTTAAGGCTGCATTCGCGTTCGGGAAGATTGGCCATTTGCTGCTCGAAGGCAGACAGGTCAATACTGGCCGGCGCCAACTCTAATTTGTCGCTGATTTGCCAGAGTATTTCCGTAAGCCTTAACGGCTCGTTTCTGCTTTTGCTGATCAGCACATCGTAAATGCTCAGCTCAATCTGCTCCTCTGGCACGGCAAGCCCAACAGCACAGTGGGCCTGCGGGTCCATATCGACCAGCAGGACTCTTTTGCCGATCTCAGCCAAGGCGCTTGCCAGATTAATCGCAACCGTTGTCTTTCCACAACCTCCCTTTTGATTTACGACCGCTATCGTCCTCATAGCTCTTCTCCACGCTCTGAACTCCGCCAAAGGCGGATAATTCTAAAAAATGACAGTCCGAAAAAACCACTCTTTTCAGTGGACTATTCCGATCTCAATATAAATACGACAGATGCCCACTATTAGTTATTATTCGGCAAAGGAAACTAAAAAACTTTATACTTTTATGGGACGGGCCGATAAAAAACACACATAATAGTATAGTTATTCGTTCTTATGGCTCGTCCATGAAAACGCTGTAGGTATCAACGTCGCCATTGTGCATACGTTATTTCAATCCTGAAAAAAGTGAAACACACCCATCCCCAGGTAAATACGTAAGACAATTTATTCCTAATCTTGCAAAATTTCAACTATAAAAAAAGGTTCCCGCTTGAAAATCTATCGAAATGCGGGAACCTTTTCCGTCATTTAGTGCTCCGCTCAGGCGGATCGTTTTTAATGAGTAAAGTCTTGTTGCTCCCCTTCTGCCCCCCCGCCTCCGCTGGGGTGGGGAAGAGCTTTGTTATCCTTTAACTTTGACCTTGACAGCCTTTGTCTTCTCGGCTTTCGGCAGCGTTATGGACAGCACACCATCCTTGCAGACGGCTTCAATTTTATGCTCATCTACATCTGCGGGAAGAGATATTTCACGTCTGAAGCATCCATAGGCGCTTTCCGAGTGGTAATAGCCTTTTTCCTTTTCCTCTTTCAGCTCTTTCTTTTCGCCGCTGATAGTCAGCGTATTGCCATAGACGGCGATGTCAATATCCTCAGCTTTGCAGCCGGGGACTTCAGCCCTTACCACGATGGCGTCATCCTTGTCGGCTATATCTACCGCAGGCCAGGCTTTGTAGCCGGTAAGGGGTCTGCCGAGGCCTCTAAAGAAGCTATCAAACAAGTCGTCCATCTCGTCGTGAAGTCTTGCAAGCTCATTTCTCGGTCTTTTGGTAAAAGGTACAAGTGCCATAGTAACACCTCCTTTCATTTCATTTTTGTCTCGTTCTGTTTTTCTCTCACATATTTTTCGTTTCATAAAGAATAGAAGCAAAACTCGTGCCAGACTCTTTTGATTGGGAAAGTTGCGTAAAAACAAGGAGATTATCGGCCATTATGTGCCGCAAATAGCCTAAAAATCTGTCAATTTGGCAGCATTACAATTTTACAAAAATCCACATTTTCTTTTGATTAAATTACGGATTGCGGTGGTCTTTTAAATAGAGTAAAGTAACAAGGATTTTAATTTAGAACTTCTAACAAAATGAGATTGCTTCGCTTCGCTCGCAATGACGTTACGTCTTAGTCATTGCGAGGAGCGTAGCGACGAAGCAATCTCACTGGCCATACAGAATAAAAACATTCATTTTGTTAGAGGCTCTTAGTAAAGAATCGAGGGCAAGAAAAATGGCTGAAAACGAAACTAACCTAATGCTGGATTCTCTCCGACAGGAAATAAGAGACAGTCTGAAGGATTTTGCTGAAAAACTGGTTGAGGTATTAAGTGACAATCTGCAGAGCATAACCGTGGTCGGCAGCAGCTTGACAAGTGATTACAGGCCCGGCCGAAGTGACATTAACACGGTTCTCGTCCTCGACAAACCAACCCTGCTTTCTCTCGATGCTATTGCCGGCCTTGCAAAGTCTTTTAGCAGGAAAAAACTCTCAGCCCCCCTGCTTATGACGCCGGCCTATATTGAACGCTCAATCGACGTATTCGGCATAGAATTTCTCGACTTTCAATTGGCCCACCAGACCATTTTAGGCAGCGACCCTTTCGCGTCACTATCCTTTGATAAAAAGAACGTCCGTCTTCAGTGCGAGCGGGAGCTTAAAGCTATGCTCATCAGGTTACGGCAGGGCTATATTGCATCCGCAGCCAACAGCAAGCTCGTCCGTGACATCCTTATATCAACCATTAAAGGTTTGTCGCCGCTTCTGCGGGCGATGCTGTGGCTAAAAGATACAAAACGACCGGCTGAAGCTCAGCCAACCTTCGAAAAGACCGCTGCTGTATTTTCCATCGACATAAACCCCTTGATAAAAGTTTTAAGATGGCACCATGAAAAGCTCCGGCAGGATGATGAAGGGACAAAGACCTCTTTCGAGTCCGTTTATACAATTGTTGGAGATTTAGCCCTTGTCGTGGACGAGCTTAAGATTTGATATGCAACGAATAAATTTTATTCTTACATCCATACTTTTTTTCGTTTCGAGTTACGGCTTGGCCATTGCCGCCGGTGCAGACTTGCCCATGCCGAGTCACTATGTCGAGGATTATGCAAACGTAATTAATCCTTCCGAGGAACAGTCTCTAAATGGCATCCTTCAGGAATTAGAACAAAAGACCGGCGCTCAATATATCATTCTGACGGTAAATACAACCGGCGGGATACCGGTTGAACAGTACGCAATCGAATTAGCAACAAAGTGGAAGCTCGGCCAAAAGGGCAAAGACAATGGTATGCTCTTCGTCCTTGCAAAAAAGGACAGAAGGTATCGGTTCGAGGTCGGCTACGGGCTTGAAGGTTTTATAACTGACCAGTATACCGGCAGAGTCGGCAGAGAGATCCTTGTTCCGTATCTGAATCAGGGTGACTTCAGCCAGGGAATTTATAAGGCCAATTTACAGATTATCCAGAAAATCACTGATCAGGCCGGTGCGACTTTAACTGGTATGCCGAAGATATGGCCCATGCCGGCTCAGCAAAAGCGAGGGATAAGTGGCCTGCCTTGTTGTAGTCTTTTAACTCTTTTATTCTTTTTTCTGATTGTTTTTGGCGGTCTTGGCAGAGGAAGGGGCTGGTGGTTTTTACTGCCGTTTATGCTGGGTGGCTTTGGCGGACACGGCGGACATGGTGGTTACGGACGATCCGGCTCATTCGGAGGAGGCAGTTTCGGCGGTGGCTTCGGCGGATTCGGAGGCGGTATGGGCGGCGGATTCGGCGGTGGCGGCGCCAGCGGGGGTTGGTAAGATATGTGTTCATTGTTATGCGTTCGTAGTTCATCGGCAACAACGAACTTTGAAATTGCTTTGTAGAAAACAGGTCAGAACGTCATTTCCACCGAGAGGTGTCCTGTGG
>CAZRNB010000025.1:0-28885 GCA_964601355.1 uncultured Pirellulales bacterium | reverse complement strand
CCGATTCAATCAGGTAAACCAAAGGGCTGCGGTAACGCTCCACCGCAGCCCTTTTTCTGCGCTAAGTGAATATTTACTGTTTAATTATGGTCGCATTACGAAATGACCGCTCCCTCACGGTCGCGGCTCTGTTTTGTATACCCTCGCGTGGAAATGGAGCCAACAAGATTCGAACTTGCGACCTCTTGCATGCCATGCAAGCGCTCTCCCAACTGAGCTATGGCCCCAATATAATATTATATTAAAATAAACAGCCGATATTTACAAGTAAATTCCTCCATACAATTTTCAATTCATGGATTACAAACTACAAATTATTAATTCTCCAAGAGCTTTTCTGCAACTTTTTGGGCGGCGTCCAAAGTAGCAATCGCCCTGCAGGCGCCGGCCATCTCCAGCCGTTGTTTATCATCCTTCATCAATGCCTCCAGCTCTTCCCACAGCCACTCGGCTCTATCTTTTGCGTCCGGAAGGTCATCAACAATAATCGCCGCCCCGGCTTCAACGAGCTTGCCTGCATTTAGGTACTGATGCCTGTCTTTATGGTACGGATAGGGCATACAGATACTTGGCACAGCCGCGGCGGCGTATTCAGCCACGCTAACCGCACCGCTTCTTCCGATTACCAAATCCGCAGCAGCCAAAAGGTCCTGCATATCATCGTAATATCCGAGAACTTTGTGGCCGATTTTAACACCGTTGTATTTTTGCCCGACCTTTTCAAGGTTAGCTCGTCCCGTCAGATGAACAATCTGCCAATCATTGGCAAAACTCTCGATCTTGTCCAGCAGTGAGCACACCGCGTCGTTAATATTTTCCGAGCCGCTCGAAGCGCCGGTTATGAGCAAAATCTTTTTATTTTTATCAAGGCCCAATTGCTCGATTGCCTTTTCCGGCTGCGGATGCGAAAAACTGTTTCTCAAAGGACATCCGATAACAGTGATTTTGTCTTGATTCTTTGCAAGGTACTTTTGAGTTTCAGCAAACTGTACGAAAATCTCATCGGCAAACCGTGCTATCATTTTATTTGCCCGCCCCGGCACAATATCTACATTTAAAAGTACAGCCGGCACTTTTAACTTATGTGCCGCCCAGCAGGCCGGCGCTGCTACAAATCCACCGATGCCGATAACCACAGGGCTGTTACTTTGGGCGATTATTTCTTTCGCCATTCGATAACTTTTTAAAAATGAGGTGCAAAAGCCAATCAGCCTACCTGGCCGGAGGCTTAAACCTTTTGCAGGAAGCGAGGTATATTCGAAACCCGCCTGTTGAAAAATATGTGAATCGATGCTGCGCAAGCTGCAGAAAAAATGTATTTTCGCCGCTGGCTGAAGTTTGATGATTTGTTCTGCTACGGCAATAGCGGGGTAGATATGACCGCCTGTTCCTCCTCCGGCAAAGAAAAAGCTTCTATCGGCCATTTTTAAGCATCCTGCTTTTTTACACTTAAAGTACTCACAAAATCGGCCAAACCGGACGTAGCCGGTCATCAGATATCTGGATTATAGTACGGCGCACGGTAATAGTAAAGACACTGCCTGACCTTGTATAAGGGCTGTTTTTTCTTGACATTCCTGTTGGCTGCCTGTATTTGTCCGATTCTAATTTAAATTTTGTTATGAAAATCGCCGATGAGTGGACTGTGATGCTTGATACTCGATGCTCGATTCTCGATGAGTATCAAGAACCTTCTTCAACGGTAAAAAATGTCAAAATCGAATTCACGTAAATCTTTGGTCATAGTTGAGTCGCCTGCAAAGGCCAAGACGATAAACAAATATCTCGGCCCGGATTTTGAAGTAAAATCGTCCATGGGCCACGTTCGGGATTTGCCTTCAAAAGATTTTGGCGTGGACATAGAGAATAATTTTGAGCCGACATACCAGATAATGCCAGGCAAAAAAGGCATCGTGACGTCCTTAAAGGCCGCAGCAAAAAAATGTGATGACCTGTATCTGGCAACAGACCTTGACCGTGAAGGCGAAGCAATCGCCTGGCATTTGGCACAAATCCTTAACGTGCCGGAGGAAAGAACCTACCGTGTTATCTTCAACGCCATTACCAAATCAGCTATAAAAGATGCTTTTGCCGAGCCAGGCAAAATCAATATAGACAAGGTTATGGCACAGCAGGCCCGGAGAATCCTTGACCGTATAGTGGGCTATAAAATAAGTCCGCTGCTGTGGAAAAAGGTTGCTCGAGGTCTTTCTGCAGGGAGAGTTCAATCGGTCGCTGTCAAAATAATCGTGGAAAGGGAAAGGGAAGTCCGTGGTTTCAAGCCGAAAGAATACTGGCTTATCCCGGCTGTGCTCACCACTGATTTGAGCAGTGACTACAGCCGGCAGTGGCATGAATTCATGTCTGCAAAAACTGAAAATGATACTCGTCTCGGCGAAGGCGCTATAGTGGCCAAAGAAGTAACAGAGGCGCCGAGCCGTAGCCGGGAAGGCCCAAGCGCTGCCGAACAAAGCGAATGGCTTTTGAAGCACAGTGCTTTTAAAGCTGAGCTGTACAAAATAGGCGATGAGAAATTTCATGCATCCAACCAAGAGCAGGCTGAGCGAGTATTCGCAGCTCTGAAGCAGGCAGAGTTTAAGTTAGCTGATTTGCAGACTAAACAATCCGTTTCTAATCCTGCGGCTCCTTTTATAACCTCTACCCTGCAGCAGGCTGCCGCAAACCGCCTGGGCTTCGCTGCGAAAAAGACCATGTTCGTAGCTCAGCAATTATATGAAGGCATTGATTTAGGCTCAATGGGCTCTCTTGGACTCATTACATATATGAGAACGGACAGCACTCACTTGTCGAGCGAGGCCGTTGCAGAGGTACGCAATTATATCAAGACGCATCTTGGTGCGGATTATCTGCCGCAAAATGCCAATATCTATGCTGCAAAGAAAACTGCTCAGCAGGCACATGAAGCCATTCGGCCTACCGATATTGACTTTACCCCTGACGATATTAAACATTTTCTTACCGACGAGCAGTATAAACTCTACAACCTCATCTGGCGACGATTCGTCGCCTGCCAGATGTCACCAGCTAAATGGGACGTAACAAATGTAAATGTCGCGGCGGACACGTCCATCGGCTGTTGCTGGTACAGAACATCCGGACGGGTGCTCGTTTTTGACGGCTATACTAAGATCTGGCCGATTGCTTCAGGCGAGCAGCAGCTGCCGCAGATGCATGCCGGTCAAAGATTGGCGGCAGTGAACATCCAGGCCGAGCAGCATTTTACAAAACCGCCGGCTCGATATACCGAGGCCTCGCTGGTTAAGGCTCTGGAAAGTGAAGGCATCGGCAGACCGAGCACCTACGCTACCATCATCAGCACCATACAGGAACGAGGCTACGTCCAGCAGAAAGACAAAAAGTTCTTCGCCACCGATCTCGGCGAAGTCGTCACCGACAAGCTCAATGAGTACTTCCCGAGGATAATGGATGTCAGCTTCACCCGCGATATGGAGGAACGATTAGACAAAATAGAAGAGCAGCACCTCGACTGGCTGGGCATTCTGAAAGACTTCTACGGCCCGTTCAAGCAAAATCTCGATACAGCACTAAAGCTAATGAAACATGCCAAAGCTGAGGTCACTCCAAGCGAATATAACTGTCCGCAATGCGGCCGGCAGCTGCACTATAGATTCGGAAAGAATGGCAGATTTTTAAGCTGTTCAGGGTATCCTTCGTGCAAATTCGCCTGTCCGTGCGATAAAGACGGCAAAATGATAGAAACACAACAGAGCGAACATAAATGCCCGGCCTGCGGACAACCTATGGTTTACAAGAATGGCCGATTCGGACAATTTTTAGGCTGCGCTAATTATCCGAACTGTAAAACAACTCTCAAGCTGGATAAGCAGGGCAATATCCTGCCGGCAAAAGCGCCGCCGGAGCCAACTGAGATCATATGTTATAAGTGCAAGAACGGCCGGTTAGTCATCAGGCAAAGCAAAAAAGGCCCATTCTTAGGCTGCGGCAGATTCCCAAAATGCAGAACCATTGTGAACATCAAGCATTTGGAACATCTAAAACAGTTGCAGTCAGCGAAACAATGGCCGCCTGAAACACATGAAGAAGCAGAACAAATTATAGGTCTCAAAAGGGTAAAAAAGGTAACAAGCAGCTCATTCACAGGCAAAAAATAGTGAGGACGTGTGTTGTTGAGTAATTTGAGCCTTGTGTCTTCTCTGCTTTTCAAAAACAGTCTTAGACTTGCAGACTGAAAATCCACCTGAAACGCTGGGTGCATGTCACATTTATAGGTAAAGACAGGTTATTCTATTGCTGAGTCGCAGGTGATTTGAGGAGTTGTCATTGCGAGGAGGCCGAAGGCCGACGTGGCAATCTCATAAATCAAATGTCAGAGATTGCTTCGCTTCGCTCGCAATGACATCCATCATTCAAACTGCGACAGAGTGCTATTGCCTATTATCACAATCGTTAATAGTGAGCCTCCTTTTGTCACCTCGACCGAGGCCGCAAGAGCCTGCCCTGAGCGAAGTCGAAGGGCCGAGTGGACTCGTCAGGGCGGAGCCTGCCATAGCCTGAGAGGTCTGCCTTCAAAGCAGATTCCTCCGCTTTGCCCCCGTTTCTGTCTTCAACAGAAGACACGGGGGCTTCGGTCGGAATGACGTACATTTCCGCTTGCAGATTTTACCAACAATCTTGACATGCACCCCGAAATGCTTCAATTCATAGAACTTTCTTGACAGCCTGTATTATAACTTATATGTTATCCTGACTTAAATATGGTGATAACCCCCAAATAAATTTGGGGGCTAAATAAAAATATATATTTAGCCCCGCAATTTATTGCGGGGTTTCTATTATCAAACGGGAACGTTACCATGGCGAAATTAACCACGCCGGCAAAAGTCCAAAAAAGAGACGGCTCAATCGTTACGTTCAATAAAATAAAAATCAGGAACGCCGTCGAAAAAGCTGCACTCGAAGTTTTAGGACAGAAAACACAGGCCGAAGCCGCAGCTCAGCATGTTACAAACGTTGTGGTGAGCAAGCTCGCCAGGGAATACAAAGGTAAGATTCCGCACATCGAGAATATCCAGGACACGGTAGAAGCCGTTTTGATGAGCGAGGGCTACAGCCACGTGGCAAAGAGCTACATTCTATATCGGGAAAGACGGAGTCAGCTGCGTTTTACCAAGTCTGCACTCGGCCTTGTGGATGACCTGAAGCTTCCCATCAATACTATCGAAGTTTTAAGACGCAGGTATCTTCTCAAAAATGAAAATCAGAATATCGTTGAAACTCCGAGCGAGCTTTTCAGACGCGTAGCAAACCACGTGGCCGAAGCAGAGAACAATTTCAAATCTGCCGTAAGAGCAGAGGATGCAGAGGAGCGATTTTATCAAATGATGCGGAACCTGGAGTTTCTTCCGAACTCGCCAACCTTAATGAACGCCGGCACTTCGTTTGGCCAATTGTCAGCCTGCTTTGTGATTCCGGTCGAAGATTCGATCGAGGGAATATTTAAGGCTCTCGGCAGCATGGCTCAGATTCATCAGAGCGGCGGAGGAACCGGCTTTAGCTTTTCGAAACTAAGGCCGAAAGCGGATATCGTTCACTCTACCAAAGGTTATGCCTCCGGCCCGGTGTCATTTATGAGCATATTTAATTGCGCTACCGGCGTAATCGTCCAGGGTGGAAGAAGACGTGGAGCAAATATGGGTATTTTGCGCTGCGACCACCCGGATATTATTGATTTTATCGAGGCCAAGATTGAGCCAGGTCGGTTCAGCAACTTTAACCTGTCGGTCGGTGTGACAGATAAGTTTATGCAGGCCGTTGGAAAAAACAAGGAATTCGCTTTGGTAAATCCGCGAACCGGAAAGGCCGTCAAAAAGGTTAAAGCCAGGGCCATCTTCGACCTGATTGCACACGCGGCCTGGCGGACCGGCGATCCGGGCCTTGTGTTTTTAGATGAGATAAACAGGCATAATCCCACGCCAAAAATCGGACAAATCGAGGCCACAAATCCCTGCGGGGAGCTGCCGCTGCTGCCGTACGAAAGCTGCAACCTGGCTTCAATAAACCTGGCCAAGTTCGTAAAACAGACGCACGACTATCGTCAAGTTGACTGGCAAAAGCTCGCTGAAGTGATTCGTTGGTCAGTTCGGTTTCTGGACGACGTGATTGAGGTGAACAATTACCCTCTTGAGCAGATAAAACAGATTACATTGGCAAACCGAAAAATCGGACTTGGCGTGATGGGATTTGCAGATATGCTTATCATGCTTGGAATTCCATATAATTCGCAGCAGGCGATTGATTTCGCCAAAAAACTTATGCGTTTTATCCACAAAGAGTCCTTAAATGCGTCAGCGGCCTTAGCTAAAGAAAGAGGAGTGATGCCAGGCTTTAACAAATCAATTTATGCCGGGAGCAAATTACGGCTGCGTAACGCGACGGTAAATACAATAGCGCCAACGGGCACGATAAGCATTATAGCCGGCTGCTCAAGCGGCATTGAGCCTCTTTTTGCAGTGAGCTTTGTGAGGAACGTGCTGGCTGGTACAAAACTCTTTGAGATTAATCCGTTGTTCGAGGATGCTGCCAGGAAAAGAGGAATCGATAATAGAGAGCTTCTGGCTGAGATTGCCAGACGCGGCTCTTTGCGGGATATAAAACAAATTCCGAAGGATATAAAGAGGATATTTGTTACCGCGTTCGACGTTAAGCCGCGAGAGCATCTTCTTATTCAGGCGGCGTTTCAGAAATACACCGATAACGCCGTTTCCAAGACAATAAATTTGCCCGCCGAGGCGACCGTAGAGGATGTAAAAAGTATATATTTGACGGCCCATAAGCTGAAATGTAAAGGGATTACCATTTATAGGTACGGCTGCAAGGCTGAGCAGGTATTATCTTTTGGTCATTGTGCGGACACATCCGGCGAGCTTGTCACCGCGTCAGCGGAATACTCAGGGGGCTGCGCAATCGGCACATGCATATTTTAACAATATTTAGCCCCCCAATTCATTGGGGGGTTTTCACAAATAATTTTATTGTGATGTTATAATATGGGCACGTTGAAAATCATTTCCAACAGCGATAAACCTTTCAGCGGACGAAAAGAAGCGGGTTTATTATTGGCACAACAGTTGAAAAATTATCACGGCCAAAAAACGGTTGTGCTGGGAGTTCCCCGCGGCGGAGTAATTATTGCACAACAAATCGCCGGGGAGTTAGAGGCGGATTTGGATATTGTGCTCTCGCACAAATTAGGATCGCCGGGAAATCCTGAGCTGGCAATCGGAGCCGTCTGTGAGGATGGAAAGCTATTTATTGACGAGAGAACAAGCTCTTATGTCGGTGTCGATAGAGACTATGTCAGGCAGGAGAAAGCACGGCAGCTGCTGGAGATTGCTCGCAGAGTTAAGCTGTATCGCCGAGCGCTTACAAAGATTGCGTTGGAGGCAAGAATAGTAATTATCACAGATGACGGCGTAGCCACCGGCGCCACAATGCAGGCGGCGTTGTGGGCCGTCCGGCAGGAAAAACCTCAAAAGATAATAGCTGCTCTGCCGGTTGGGCCGCAGGATTCACTACAAAATCTGGCGGAAGATGCAGATGAGACAATATGTCTGCAGGCGCCACCGTATTTCGCCGCGCTTAGCCAGTTTTATTTGCACTTCGCACAGGTAGAGGACGAAGAGCTGCTACAGGTCCTCACCGCCGAGAGCAAAAGGAGAAGCAAAAAATGAAATTGGAAAAGCTCAAAAAGGCAGTCAGCCTTGCAAAGAAAATGGGCTATATTTTCATCGCTACAGCCGACGGTCAGAACGTAGCCCATATAGCAGCCGCCGGCAAGGTGGAGCTTAGCGACAAAGGCTGCATAGCAGTGACGGAGTGGTTTTGTTTACAAACGGTAGCCAACCTGCAGGAAAATAAATATGCATCAGTGGTTGTTTGGGACCCAGTCTCAGATAACGGCTATCAACTGTTGGGCCAATTGGAAAAAATTGAGGATTTAAGTATCCTCGACGGATATATACCGGAAGAAGCGAAGCTGCATTTACCTCAGGTCGAAAGACGATTACTAATCAGGGTCGAAAAAATATTTGATTTCAGACGCGGGCCTCATAGCGATACGCAAGACTCTTGATGCTCGATACGAGATGAGGAGTGACTAAATGAGTGTATATATCCAAAATATCCAATGCCAGGTGCCTCACACTTCTTATTCACAAGCTTTCTTGATGGAGAAGCTGAAACAAAGGCTTAAAGGCTCTAAAAGAACGAATCGCCTCATCGACCGCATTTATAAAGAAAGCGGCATCGACAAGCGCCACAGCGTTATTACCGACCTGGATGCTTTCTATAGTAACTCACACAAAGACACAGTCCCAACAACCAAATGTCGAAACGACCTGTTTACAAAAGCAGGCAGGCAGATGTTCGTAGAGCTTGGGCAAAAAGCAATCGATAACTGTGACAATGTATCATATCGTGAAATTACACATCTTATTGTGGTCTCCTGTACCGGCTTTTTCAATCCGGGGCCGGATTACGAAATCATTAATGCTCTCGGCTTGAATAAGACCGTTCAACGATACAGCATCGGATTCATGGGCTGCCATGGTGCCTTCCCGGCATTGCGTTTGGCCTACGCTATTTGTCAGGCTGACCCTAACGCCGCTGTTCTAATCGTAGCGGTCGAACTTTGCACCCTGCATGCGCAACTTAAAGAAGACCTGGATTCGATTCTGGGTACTGCCATTTTCGCTGATGGCGGAGCGGCTGTTATTGTAAGCGCTAAAGCTCCCCTTCCCAAACAAGAAGTTTTTCAGATGGAGCATTTTGAATCCACGCTGATTCCCGATAGCGAAGCTGATATGGCATGGATAATCGGTGACACTGGATTCGAGATGGTGTTATCACAATATGTGCCCAAAATCATCGAATCCAATATTAGTGAAATTATCACACCAATCTTGAATCATCAGGGTATGACCATAACTGATATTGACCATTGGGCCGTTCATCCCGGCGGAAAGGCCATCCTGGATAAAATTGAGTCGGCACTGAACCTCGGTAATCGGCTTGAAGCATCACGTTTTGTGTTACGACAGTATGGCAATATGAGCAGTGTAACTATTCTGTTCGTGCTGAAAGAGATTCTGCGTCAGCGTAGCAGCCACCTTAATGAGTCGGTTGTGTCCATGGCGTTTGGGCCAGGCCTAACAGTTGAGGTGGGATTTCTGAAAAAGCACGCAACAGAAACCATTTATGAAAAAAGAGTCGAGCTGAGCACAACTAATCAAGCTTACGAACACGATAAGAAGCTGATAGAAATTTAAGCGAGAAAGATGCCAGGTTGATGCTGACGGATGTATTGGAAACGGAAAAATGAGAAAACGGTTCGCTCTAAGAATGCACGATTACATCCACTATCCGAAAGGCAAGCTCATATATAACGAGGAGCTTTTTACGGAAATTGCCCCAAAATATGACTTCATTACACGCGCTCTCTCCTTTGGAGCCGATGACGCCTGGAAAGACGAGCTTGTAGATAAACTACCCGGCATAAACCGTCCCCGCTGTCTGGACCTTGCCTGTGGAACAGGGGACATTACATTTAGGCTGGCAAATAAATATCCCGCCGGTTTCGTTGTGGGATTAGATCTGACCAAAGATATGTTAGCTCGGGCTCAATTTCGCAATCTCTACAGTAATATTTGGTTCGTCGCTAATGATATGTGCCGGACCGGATTTGACGACAACAGCTTTGACATTGTTACAGGTGGATACGCATTAAGAAATGCACCGGATATTAAAAAGGCGCTGACGGAAATTTGGCGAGTGATGAAGTTTGGAGGAACCGGCGCTTTTCTGGATTTTTCCAAGCCGGCTAATGCCGCTTTTGCGAAGCTCGAAAATGCCTTGTTAAAAATATGGGGCAGTTTTTGGGGTCTGGTTTTGCATGGCAACGCAGAGGTTTACACCTACATCGCAGAAAGCCTAAAGCAGTTTCCTGATTGCGAAAAGTTAAAGCAATACTTAAAAGAGACAGGCTTTGGAAACATCAGGTCCAAAAAACATTTCTACGGTATCATAGAAATAATAATCTTTGAAAAAATCCAGAACTAAGAAAGTTTCTAAAGAGAAAAATGTGCTAAAGTTCCAAGAAGTTGAAATTGCAATAGATGATACGGTAACGATAAAGGGAAGCTCGAATATTTTTGACTGGGCAAAAGGAGTTGTTTTATTCGCTCATGGAAGCGGCAGCAGCAGGTTTAGCCCACGCAATCGTTACATAGCTGGGACGCTCCGAGAAGCTAAGATTGCAAGTTTGCTGATAGACCTTTTGACGGAAGAAGAAGAAAAGATTGATTTAGTGACACGCCAGCTGCGTTTCGATATCGAGCTGCTTACGGGCAGGGTTATAAGCGCTACGAAATGGCTTTTAAAAAACAACGAAACGAGTAGACTAAAAATCGGATATTTTGGTGCGAGCACTGGTGCAGCAGCGGCTTTGGTAGCTGCAGCTGAGCTGGACCAGACAATCGCTGCCGTAGTGTCACGCGGCGGACGGGCCGACCTGGCAGGGCAGGCACTAAAAAAGGTCAAGGCTCCGACACTTTTGATTGTAGGAGGCAATGATTTTGTAGTAATTGATTTGAACAAACAAGCAATGGAACAGCTTGTCTGCGAGAAAAAGCTGGTTATTGTCCCGCAAGCCGGCCATTTGTTTGAAGAACCCGGCGCATTAGAGCAGGTAGCTGGCCATGCAACGCAGTGGTTTGAAAGTTATTTTTAATAGCGTTTGTGAACTTTGGATATTTAGCCCCCGAATTTATTCGGGGGTTCTTTATACTCACACTTTTTTATTTTTCTGTCGCAAAAATATCCCCATCATCACTATATAGTGAAAGCAAAAATCTCGCTCCCGCGTAGGTTGGGACCGAGAGCATTTTTGAGGTGCTGAAATGTCTGAAACGGATAAATCCGACCAAAATATGGCGGACATGTACTATGTAGAACGATGTTTGGATGGCCATCCGGACGATTTCCGATATCTTGTTCGCCGCTACCAAGCGGTTCTGCTGGCCCATTTAGCAGGAAAATTAGGCAATAAAGATAAGGCAGAAGAAGCAGCGCAGGAAAGTTTTGTGCGAGCCTACTTTAAGATGGACAAGCTACAAAAGCCAGATTTGTTCTATTCCTGGCTGCTCGGTATCGCCGACAACGTAGCAAAAGAGCACCAAAGAAATGAGCAAATCAGACGACAGCGAGAGGCCGTCAGAACGTTTTCACAAGAATCTCCTCAGCCTGAACTTTCGCAGGATTTTGCTCTTGAGTCGGCGATTGCCGAATTGGATGAGCCGTATCGAAAAATAATCCTGCTTCGATATTACGGCCAGCACTCCTGCAATAAAATCGCCGAACAGCTTGATATGCCTCTCGGAACAGTCACAAAAACTCTGTCACGTGCCTACGCTATGCTGCGAAGCTCTTTGCAGCAGCAGGAACAGGCGGAAGTTTATCCGCCACAGGCGGATTTATGAGGTGTAAAAATGAACTGCGCAGAATATAAAGAACTATTAGTAGCTTACATTGAAGGTATTCTGGATGAGGCGGAAAAACACTCGGTCGCGGAACACTTGAAAAGCTGTGCTTCCTGCAGGGCAGAGCTTGAAGAGGTACGCAACCTCCAGGGTCGGCTTGTCAAAAACGGCAGCACGCTGACTCAGAGCGACCTTGAAGAGGTGGTGTTGGACCGAATCATCCGGGAACAAAACGTCAGGCTTAAAACAACCACTAAAATTAACACAAGTCTAAAGCTAAGGAGAATAATTATGAAAAGTAAAATAACAAAATTTGCTGCTGCCGCAGCGATAATCATGGCAGCTCTTATCACATTTTATTTCGTCGGCAATCCTCTGGGTGCTACGGTAACCTTTGCCGATGTAATCAAGCCCATTCTCAATGCCAAGACGGTAATTTTTGACTACGTTATTGGCGGCGAAGAAACAGGTTCGGTCATGCACAATATAATTGTCGGCTCGAAAAACAGAAGAACATTCACAAATATGGATATTATCGCGATAATCGACCTTGATAATGCCAGGATGCTCACGTTAGACCCAAAGACTAAAGGTGCAGCTTATGTTAACATAGAAGGTCCTCTTAAAGAAAGAACCAAAAACTTATTAGAATTTATCCGAAAGGTCATTACCGACCTTAAAGACCTGCCGGTCGAGGAACTTGGCCAACAGAATATTGACGGACTCGAAGCTATTGGCTTTAAGTTGAGTGGTCCCACAGAGGTTACTATATGGGCCAACCCGGAAACGGCCAAGCCGATACGAATTGAGCTTCTAATGGGGCAAGCACTTTTCATCCTCAAGAACTTTGAGTTTGATGTGCCGGTAGATGAATCGCTTGTCAGTATGGAACCCCCTGCCGGCTATACATTGAGCGACAAAATGTTCGATATGACCAATTTTACTGAGCAGGATTTTATAACACTCCTTCGACTCTGGGTGGAGCATGCGTTCGGCGGTAACTTCCCGCAGAGTCTAAGTGCTTCAGAACTGGTGGACCAAGCTAATGCTATAGGAGAGAAAATAGATCAATTGAACATTTCGGATGACCAGAAGACGCAGCTTGGCCTGACAATGGGACGCGGAATGATGTTCTTCGGGCAGCTCGACCCGACTAACACAATATGGCACTATGCCGGAGCCGGCGTAAAGCTCGGCGATGCCAATAAAGCAGTATTCTGGTACCAGCCGAAAACCTCTGCGACCTACCGCGTAATATACGGCGACTTGAGCGTAAAGGATGTAGCCCCAAACGATTTGCCGAAATAAACGCTGAATGAAAATCCTTTATATTACAAAGGCCGGGCCTTCGCTCGGCCTTTTTTATGCGTTCGTGCAAGCTAAATCACGTTGTTAAGGAATAAAAGATTAAAAAGTATTAAAAAATTTATTTTCTTTATAATAAAATAATACAGACAATCGTGATATTAATGACGAACGATCGTTCTTAAGGCCAAATAGAAAGCTTGCAAATGATTGAAGACGAATTGCTTAAATGGAAATTCAAGCGTGGCAGCAAAGATGCGCTGCGTCGTATCTACGAGAAGTATCTGGATTATTTGCTGACATTGACGATGGCCCTTTTAAATGATGCAAGCTCGTCTGAAGACGTTGTTCACGATGTCTTTGTTTCCTTTGCGAAATCTGCAGAAGAATTCAAGCTGGCGGGGAGCCTTAAAAGCTATCTTGCAACCGCCGTTTGCAATCGTGCACGAGACCAAATTCGAGCAAATAAACGACAGCCAACGAAATTAGATGAATCAGATCCGGTAAGTACAAACTCCGATGGGCCTGAACAATTGGTTATATACAGCGAAGAATCACAACGATTGAACGACGCCGTTGCTCAGCTTCCACAGGAGCAAAGAGAAGTAGTAGTCCTGCATCTAAAAGGTGAAATGAAATTCAGAGAAATAGCAAAGCTGCAAGGTGAATCAATTAATACGATTTTAGGCCGATACCGGTACGGCTTAAATAAACTGCGGTCAATTTTAGATGGTGAGGTGGAAAAATGAGACCTAAGAATAATATGGAGGAAGCAATCAAGAAAAAGTTGAATTTTTCCGCCAGCGCCAAAATGCGTGACCGAATTTTAGATGATGTTCTAAAAGCACGAGAAAAATCCCAAAAATCAATCTCGGTTTCAAAAGAGCCGAATATATGGAGAATAACTATGAAAAGTCCAATTATAAAAATGGCCGCCGCTGCGGTATTAATTATTGCAGTGACAATAGGAATACTTCAATTTGGCAGCGGAACTGTAACCTGGGCCAAGGTTGTCGAGCCAATCCTGAACGCGCGAACCATTATCTGCGATATGATTATCGGTAGCGACGAAAATAATCCATCCATGCACGAAATCATCGTGGGTGCGCGAATTAGAAGAACTATGTCAAACATACCGAATATGACCATGGTTATTGACCTGGATATTGCTAAAATGCTCACTCTCGATTCTGAATCGAAGACGTCGTCATACATCAATATCCAAGGTGACCTAAGGGATAGAACGCAAAGTTACGTCAATTTCCTTCGCGATATTATTACAAAGATGAAGGATAATCCGAATATCGAAAATCTCGGCGAGCAAACCATCGACGGTCAAAAAGCGATCGGATTCGTCGGTCGAGGCCAAAACGAGGAGGTCACCATCTGGGCAGATGCAAAAACGGCTCTGCCGATACGAATATATCTTCGAGTCGGACAGATGAGTGCCATCCTGAAGAATTTCGAGCTGGATGTGCCTGTGGATGATTCGCTGCTCAGTATGGACGTGCCGCCTGGATACACACTGAAAGATACTAAATTTGACCTCGGTAATGCCACGGAGCAGGATTTTGTTGAAAGCCTTCGGGTCTGGGCAAAGGTCCTTGGGGATGGAACGTTCCCTGATACTATCGGCACCGAGAGTGCTATGAAAGAGATGCCCATGCTGGGACAGAAGCTCGGTGAGTTGAACCTTCCGGAGGAACAGGCAACACAAATGGGTATGGCCTTTGGAAAAGGGATGCTGTTCCATCAGATCATAGATACACGGGGTGATGACTGGCACTATGCCGGAAACGGCGTAAAGCTCGGCGATGCGGAGACGGCGGTCTTCTGGTATCGGCCAAAAGGCTCACAAACCTTCCGTATAATCTATGGCGACTTGAGCGTCAAAGATGTCGCCCCGAACGATCTTCCAAAGTAATTGCTGAATGAAAATAATTTATATTGCAAAGGCCGGGTTTTCTTGCTCGGCCTTTTTTTATTTCGCTGACAAAATATTTAGCCCTGCAATCCTTCGACCCGGCTCAGGACGGGTTTATTGGGGGGTAAACGATTTGTATATTCCATCAATTTTTTTGCATTTGGGATTCTCCATATTCGTCTTTATAATGGTAACAGATTTAGGAAGCTCATTGTGGACGATCGTTCGGATGAAATCCTGGTTGCCGCCTCGTGCCAAGGCGATAAGGGCGCGTATGCGGTACTCGTTCAGCGCCATTACAGGCACATTTTTGCAATGTGTCTCGGTACTCTTGCAAACATCCATGACGCCGAAGACATCTCTCAGGATACCATGCTCAAAGGCCTAATGAAGATAGCAGAGCTTCGCGAAGGTGAGCAATTCGGACGATGGATATTGCGAATAGCCGGCAATCTTTGCATCGACTTGCTTCGCAGACAAAAACGAGTCAAACTCGCTACTGCGGTACATTTGGAACAGCCGCAACAAAAATCGAATGAGAATCACGACCTGCGCTGGGCCATCAAGCGGCTGCCCAGCGAGCTGCGGGCGCCTTTAGTGATGTATTACTTTGAGGATAAAAACGCCAAAGCTATAGCTGAAAGTCTGAACATCTCTCATTCGGGAGCTTGTCAGAGAATCAGAGCCGCAAGACAACAACTGCACGAATTCCTAACAGGAAGGCTGTAATATGAATAGCGGCTGTCAAAAAATGAAAGATTACATTGCCGACATGGTCACGGGAACTTTGTCGGAAGAAGAGAGCAGAATACTACATCAGCATATCGAACAATGTCCCGACTGCAGAAACTATGCCGATGAGTTGAAAAAAGAAGATCTGTTACTGAGTGAGCTGTTCACTAATATTGATAGTGAAATGACAAATCGGCAGCAGCGTGTGCTAAATGCAATAGAAAGCTGTCACCTACCTAAACAAAAGAAAACAATTTCAATATGGAGAATAATCATGAAAAGTAAAATAATAAAATTCGCAGCCGCTGCGATGATAATCATAGCGGCTTTTATAGTTCTGTATCCATTTACAAGCGGTACACTGACTTTTGCTCGGGTGATCCAACCCATCCTCAATGCCCAGACTGCCGTTTTCGACATCATCATTGGAGATGAAGCAGCAGGTGGACCGGTCATCCACGATATGGTAATGGGCTCACGGATTAGAAGGACTTTATCGAATATGGAAGGCGTTGTCAGCATTATAGACCTGGAATCGGGCAAGATTCTGGCACTTACAATCCCCACAAAAGAGGCAGTATATATCGATTTAAAAGGCCTGCCATCGATACCAAACTATATGGATAGATTGAGAAACCTCATCGCCAAATTGCAGCAAACTCCTGAATTTACAGTCGAGGAGCTTGGGCAGCAGGATGTTGCCGGCCAGAAATTGATCGGCTTTCGGGCAAATCATCCTAAAGCTGTAATTACAATCTGGGCTAACCCTGTGACGGCCCTGCCTGTGCGGATTGAATCTTTAGAAGGCCAAATGAAGGTCATTTGCAAAAACATGCAGTTCGATGTCCCCCTGGATGAAAAGCTATTTAGTATGGAAGTACCTGAAGGATACAAGCTGCAACAAACCCAGCTTGACTTGCAAGGTTCTACAGAGCAGGACTTCATCGAAGGCTTGAGAATCCGTGCTGAGGTGATTGGAGATGGCATATTCCCTGATGGTGTCGCTGTCGAAGATTACCTTAAGCAGGCGCCGGCAATAGGCAAAAAGTTCGAGGAGATGAATCTATCTAAGGAAGAACAAAACGAGCTGGGAATGAAGCTGGCAAGGCATCTGCTATTCATTCGTTTCTTCAAAGGCGAGGGCGAATGGCACTATGCCGGAAAAGGCGTGAAACTCGGCGATGCCGGCAAAGCAATATTCTGGTACCAGCCGAAAGACTCCGCGACTTATCGTGTAATCTACGGCGATTTAAGTGTCAAGGATGTTGCACCAGCAGATTTGCCAAAGTAAAAGAAGTAGGGTGGGGCCAGCCCCACCACTTATAGGAACGGTGGGCTAAAGCCCACCCTACCTGAAATTTGTACCGTTTAGCCGGCACCCCTGTGGTGCCGGTTTTTTTTACTTTAAAACCAAGATAAAAACTATCAATTTTTTTGCATTTGGGATTCTCCATATTCGTCTTTATAATGGTAACAGATTTAGGAAGCTCATTGTGGACGATCGTTCGGATGAAATCCTGGTTGCCGCCTCGTGCCAAGGCGATAAGGGCGCGTATGCGGTACTCGTTCAGCGCCATTACAGGCACATTTTTGCAATGTGTCTCGGTACTCTTGCAAACATCCATGACGCCGAAGACATCTCTCAGGATACCATGCTCAAAGGCCTAATGAAGATAGCAGAGCTTCGCGAAGGTGAGCAATTCGGACGATGGATATTGCGAATAGCCGGCAATCTTTGCATCGACTTGCTTCGCAGACAAAAACGAGTCAAACTCGCTACTGCGGTACATTTGGAACAGCCGCAACAAAAATCGAATGAGAATCACGACCTGCGCTGGGCCATCAAGCGGCTGCCCAGCGAGCTGCGGGCGCCTTTAGTGATGTATTACTTTGAGGATAAAAACGCCAAAGCTATAGCTGAAAGTCTGAACATCTCTCATTCGGGAGCTTGTCAGAGAATCAGAGCCGCAAGACAACAACTGCACGAATTCCTAACAGGAAGGCTGTAATATGAATAGCGGCTGTCAAAAAATGAAAGATTACATTGCCGACATGGTCACGGGAACTTTGTCGGAAGAAGAGAGCAGAATACTACATCAGCATATCGAACAATGTCCCGACTGCAGAAACTATGCCGATGAGTTGAAAAAAGAAGATCTGTTACTGAGTGAGCTGTTCACTAATATTGATAGTGAAATGACAAATCGGCAGCAGCGTGTGCTAAATGCAATAGAAAGCTGTCACCTACCTAAACAAAAGAAAACAATTTCAATATGGAGAATAATCATGAAAAGTAAAATAATAAAATTCGCAGCCGCTGCGATGATAATCATAGCGGCTTTTATAGTTCTGTATCCATTTACAAGCGGTACACTGACTTTTGCTCGGGTGATCCAACCCATCCTCAATGCCCAGACTGCCGTTTTCGACATCATCATTGGAGATGAAGCAGCAGGTGGACCGGTCATCCACGATATGGTAATGGGCTCACGGATTAGAAGGACTTTATCGAATATGGAAGGCGTTGTCAGCATTATAGACCTGGAATCGGGCAAGATTCTGGCACTTACAATCCCCACAAAAGAGGCAGTATATATCGATTTAAAAGGCCTGCCATCGATACCAAACTATATGGATAGATTGAGAAACCTCATCGCCAAATTGCAGCAAACTCCTGAATTTACAGTCGAGGAGCTTGGGCAGCAGGATGTTGCCGGCCAGAAATTGATCGGCTTTCGGGCAAATCATCCTAAAGCTGTAATTACAATCTGGGCTAACCCTGTGACGGCCCTGCCTGTGCGGATTGAATCTTTAGAAGGCCAAATGAAGGTCATTTGCAAAAACATGCAGTTCGATGTCCCCCTGGATGAAAAGCTATTTAGTATGGAAGTACCTGAAGGATACAAGCTGCAACAAACCCAGCTTGACTTGCAAGGTTCTACAGAGCAGGACTTCATCGAAGGCTTGAGAATCCGTGCTGAGGTGATTGGAGATGGCATATTCCCTGATGGTGTCGCTGTCGAAGATTACCTTAAGCAGGCGCCGGCAATAGGCAAAAAGTTCGAGGAGATGAATCTATCTAAGGAAGAACAAAACGAGCTGGGAATGAAGCTGGCAAGGCATCTGCTATTCATTCGTTTCTTCAAAGGCGAGGGCGAATGGCACTATGCCGGAAAAGGCGTGAAACTCGGCGATGCCGGCAAAGCAATATTCTGGTACCAGCCGAAAGACTCCGCGACTTATCGTGTAATCTACGGCGATTTAAGTGTCAAGGATGTTGCACCAGCAGATTTGCCAAAGTAAAAGAAGTAGGGTGGGGCCAGCCCCACCACTTATAGGAACGGTGGGCTAAAGCCCACCCTACCTGAAATTTGTACCGTTTAGCCGGCACCCCTGTGGTGCCGGTTTTTTTTGTTTCTTTAACTGTCGCCGTACCGGCGACTGCTAAACTTTTTTTATTTGTAATTGAAGAATCTTTTGGGTTGTATCTGTAATCTTCGCCTGCTCGCTCATTCGGATCGGCCAGACCCAGATTATCTTTTCGGCGTCGGCGACAATCAGCACCTTTGCTCTTGCATCTTGCGGTAATTTTGTCGCAGTCAAAAATTTGCCAACCTTTTTCTCTGCTTTCAAACCTAAAGGCCAAAACCTGTCGCCATTCTGCCGAAAATGAACAACCAATGGCAGTTTTAATTTATCCATGTCGAAACGTTCTATAAATCGTAAAACAGAACCCCCAGTAAAACTGGGGGCTAAATATTTACAATCCCAAATTTTTGTTTCAATCGAATATTGACCAAACTGCGTCCGTCCCGGAATTTCTAACTCGACACTGCTTGAGATTTTCTCGCTGCGAACAGTTTCCTTTGAGCAACGAGCAAAAATCAAATTCTCACGTTCACGCCGAACCACGAACCAGCCCGGCAACTCGATTTCTCTGCTTGCTGGATTTTGTTTTGCTAATTGTAGAATCCGTTCGTAATGCCGTTGTGACAAATTTCTTTCGCCGCTGCCAATGGCAGTTAGGCTTCGCCTGATAAGCTCAGCTTGTACCGGCTCTGCTTCTGATAGAAAGCTCCTCAAATTAAGCTCGACTTTGTCTCCAGCTAAATTAGCCAGCCTTGGCCAGGCCTTTTCTGCGCTACTACAAGTCCGACTATAAAATCGCTGAGCGGATTGCGATAAAACAGATAATTGTTCTATAATAGAGCTGCCACTGTGCTGCTGTAATGCCGGTAACAACCAGTGCCGAATATAGTTCCGCCTGTATGTGCAATCAGCGTTTGTAGTGTCTGTTCGCCATTTTAGATTGCGTTTTTTCAGGTATTCAGTAATTTCATCACGAGTAACACATAGTAACGGACTGATAAACCTCGCTTTATCGTTAAAAACTCGTTTTGGCCGGATGCCGCACAGGCCACGAAAGCCCGTCCCCCGGCTCAGCCGCTGCAGCACAGTTTCAGCGTTGTCGTTCCTTTGATGTCCTGTAGCTATACAACTGCAATTGCAGGCCTCGGCAATATCGAGCAGGCTTTCAATTCGCAATTGACGGGCGGCTGTCTCGATTGAAAGTTTATTTTGGCGGGCAAATCCACGCACGTCCACCCGCTTTGTGGTTATGGGCAGCGTTAAACCGGCCGCCTGATTGACAACAAAACATTCATCGGCATCGGCCTGGTCTGTTCTTAACTGATGATTTATGTGAGCACAAAAAAGCTCAAAATTAAAAATTTTCTCGGCTTTCAGCTCCCACATCGTATAAAGAAGCGTGGTCGAATCGGCTCCGCCGGAAACAGCTAACAGAATCCTCTCCATTGGGGTGATAAGCTCATTTGCTTTGATAAAATCGGCCACTTTTTTTTCAAATTCAAGCATTTTGAGTGAATCGTAACTGGTTAAATAAATTCAAAAATCAAAGTGCTCCGTAGAAAAGACCCTCTGTCATTTCGACCGAAGTCCCGATTCATCAGGACAAAGTGGAGAAACCTGCTTTTTAGTAGATTTCTCGACTCGCCTTCGGCTCGCTCGAAATGACGTCCTGACCTGTTTTCTACAAAGCAAAATCAAAGTGTAAAGAGTTATGAGTTCGTAGTTCATAGTTCATCAACGAACAACGAACTATGAACAATGAACAAAGATTAATTTTGATTTTTTCGCATTTCCAATTACCCGTTATAAATTAAAAATGGGCCTGATTGCTGCCAGGCCCATCGCTATATTAAACAAAAGTTTTGCTTATACTTTATTATTTAGTGACAACTTCCTGCTTTGTAAGCTCTTTGATTCGCCTGTCAGCAAAATTTCTCATTTCATAATGTTGTTTTAATTCCTTTTCTAATGACTCCTGATAAAGCTCCAGGGCTTCGTCTCTGCGGTGAAGACGTTTATCCAATATAATAGCTGCTTTGAACCTTGCAGGATATGTCGTCTCCGGGTTCCACTGGTAGGTTCTCTGGTAATATAAAAGGGCGATTGTATAGTCCTTGAAATAGTTATTTATCTCGCCCGCTTTGAATGCGGCGTCATCAATCTTATCGCTGGCAGGGTACTTTTTTATCATCTGGTCGTATTTATCCAGTGCCATGCGCAATAAGTTATCATCTTTAATAATGATTAGCTTTTCCGCTTTTTTGTGAAGCATCAGCGCCTCCTCATATAGCCTGTCTGCCTCGGGAATGGACGTATTTGCTTTCAGGTTAAGCCCAGCCACCTCAGCCTCGATGACGTATTTATATTTTGGAATGGCATCTAATGCGCTAAGCTCCTTTTGGGCCCAGCCCATCTTCATGTTATTACCTGCGTTGGTGTAATGCTGCATTAACGTCGCAAGACTCTGGCGATAAGCCTGCCGGTTGATAACCATCTGCTCGACAATATCAACCTCGCCGGACACCTTTTTTGTAACTACAGCGGCACCAGCTTTAGTAGGCACTAACTGGCTTTGGCCGCTGTCGTACGTCTGGCAGCCCACTAATATATTTACCATAATTATGAGAGTTGCGGTTAAAGCTATCCTTGCCATAATGGCCTCCTTTCAACCAAATCTATATTTTTGCATTTTGATTTTTAAATTTCTCATTATCGGTTTCCAGTTACAAATATCCATTTGAGCCTTGTGCGTCAAGAAAAACTCTCAAAAATATTAAGCAGCCTGAGTCCTCAATTTTGTCCGTAGCAGGCCGATTTTATTTGATTCTGCTTAATAATACCAGGTATTCTATTGGTTACTGTCTTTGGCAGAAGCTCTGTGCATACCCTTTTGTCGGATGGTGCTGGAAGAGAAGCATAAAGTATGCCGAAGCGTTGGACATCAGAAGAAGCTCTAAGTATGGTCAGGGCATTTCAGCCGGCTTGTGTGCTGGTTGCTGCTGCTGAGCTGGATATATTCACTGTGTTGCGAAAAAAGCCGATGACGGCTAAATCTTTAGCCGGCCGGCTCCGCTGCGAACCTCGGGCAATGGCCATCCTGCTTGATGCACTTACGGCAATTGGCTTTTTGACCAAGCATGGTGATAAATATAGCGTCCATACAAAAACGTCTGAGATATTTTCCCAGGCGGGGCTGTTACAGGCAGTGTGCCACCTGGGTAATTGTCTTCATCGGTGGGCCCAATTGGCTGAGGTGGTACAAACCGGCAAGCCTGTCAAGAGATTAGCCAGTATCCGTGGCGCCTATGCTGATATGGCTGCTTTTATCGGCGCTATGAATAATTTTTCCGCCGGTATTGCTGATGAAATAATCGGGAAGCTGCGTCCGCTGAAGTTTCGCCATCTGCTCGATATCGGAGGAGCCTGCGGCACCTGGACAGCGGCATTTCTCCGTGCGGTTCCACTGGCCAAGGCAACGTTGTTTGACCTGCCGGAAGTTATACCGCTTGCCCGTCGGTACATTGCAAATGCCGGATTCAGTGACCGGGTCAGCCTCGTAGCAGGCGATTATTACACGGACAATCTTCCCGGCGGAGCGGATTTTGTCTGGCTAAGCGCCATTGCCCACCAAAACTCAAGGCCTCAGAATCGGTCGCTGTTTGCCAAAACTTACGCCGCTCTGCAAAAAACCGGCAGTCTTGTCATCCGTGACGTTGTAATGGACAAATCCCGCACCCGTCCGGCAGCCGGGGCGTTATTCGCGGTCAATATGCTGGTTGGAACCGAAGCAGGCGGAACATACACTTTTAACGAGTTCAGAGAAGACCTCTTGCGGGTCGGTTTTAAGAAGGTGACATTGATATACAAAGATGAAGCTATGAATTCCCTGATCTGTGCCAAAAAATTATTGTGAAACAAGGAGAATTAGGCTGGAATTGAGTCGAGCTGTAAAAATAAACTTACTCAAACTTAACGATTCATACTGTCATACCCGCGAAGGCGGGTATCCATTTACCTTATTAGAGAAGTGGATTCCCGCTTGCGCGGGAATGACACTTGTTATTATCTGATTGCCGAATAAGAATTTAGGAGTATTTCTCGTCAAAAATCGTTCAGTTTGAGAAACTTGAAAGGTTTATTATGACCGTAAAAAGAAAGCGATTATTGGGATTTTTTATTTTAACAATAATATTTTCTGGTTACTTCTGTGTGAATGTACAGGCAGATTCCGGCATACCTTACCTTGCCAAAAAAGGCTCAGCCACCCAGTTGATCATTGATGGCAAGCCGTTCCTGGCCCTGGCGGGAGAGTTGCACAATTCCAGCTCATCCAGTCTTGAGTATATGAAGCCGATATGGCCTAAGCTCGCCACGATGAATCTCAACACCGTCCTGGCAGTTGTTTCCTGGGACCTGCTTGAGCCGGAGGAAGGAAAGTTCGACTTCACGTTGGTGAACGGCCTGATTAAAGAAGCCAGGCGTCACAATCTGCGGCTGGTTTTACTATGGTTCGGAAGCTGGAAGAACGGCATATCGCACTATGTTCCTGCCTGGGTCAAAAAGGATACAAAGCGGTTCCCTCGCGTCCGCATCGCCGGCGGTAAAAGTATTGAAGTCCTTTCTGCTTTGAACGAAGCGAATCGTCAGGCTGATGCCCGTGCCTTCGCTGCCCTGATGAAGCATATACGCGAAGCTGACTCTAAAAAGCGCACAGTAATTATGATTCAGGTGGAGAACGAAGTAGGTATTTTAGGTGACTCAAGGGATCGGTGTGACGCTGCTGATGCGGCTTTTGCCGGGCCGGTGCCGGCGGAGCTTATACAATACATGGTAAAGCATAAAGATAACCTACTGCCTGAGCTTAAAGAAGTATGGTCATCTACGGGATTCAAAGAGTCCGGCACGTGGACAGAGGTCTTCGGCACGGGCGTCAAAGCCGATGAGGTCTTTATGGCGTGGAGCTATGCACGCTATATCGACTATGTAGCGGATGCCGGCAAAACCGAGTATCCCCTGCCGATGTATGTGAACGCATGGATTGTTCAGCCGGAGGACAAAAAACCCGGTGACTATCCAAGCGGCGGTCCGCAGGCGCATAACCACGACGTCTGGCGGGCTGGTGCGCCAAATATCGACATCCTGGCGCCGGATATTTACCTGCCGAATTTTACCGAGATTTGTGACATGTACACGCGCGGTGACAATGCGTTATTTATACCCGAATCCAGGGCCGGCGCCCAGGGAGCTGCAAACCTGTTCTATGCTGTAGGACGGCACAACGCTATCGGCTATTCGCCGTTTGGAATAGAAAGCAGGATTACAGATCCTGTGAATGACCAGCTCGTCAAGAGTTATAAAGTGCTGGCGCAATTGGCGCCTCTGATCTTAGAGCAGCAGGGAACGGATGCGATTGCCGGCGTTGTGCTGAATAAGGATACGCCTGCACAAAAGCTCCGCCTGGGAGGTTTCACGTTGGAGGTTGATCGCAGACGCCAGCGCCGCACGACCGAAGTGCCCGACCTCGGATATTGTCTTATTATGTCGATAGGGCCGGACGAGTACGTAGTAGCCGGGACCGACATCCAGATTACTTTTTTCGCCGACGATGCCGGCTCAGGAATGGTCGGACTCGAATCCGTTTATGAGGGCAGATATGTGGATGGCCGCTGGATTCCCGGCCGCAAGCTGAACGGTGATGACATTATGTTGAATTATCATCTGGATCAAATGGCCTCGGAAAATAGAACCGGCAGCGTTCTGCGGATCGGCAGTGACGGCCCCGGCATTAGGCGTGTCAAGCTGTATAGATTCTAATGAATCCCAACTGTGACAATTTATTTGGGGAGTTCCCTGCCATCATAATGACAGTCAAAGCATTAAAAGGCTGACGGCCATTATCAACATTCCGAGAACTACACCGATGATTGCCAAATGGCCGTGTCCGTAGCGATGGGCCATCGGCAGCAGCTCATCGAGCGATATATAGACCATCACTCCTGCGACAAAGGCCATCGTCGCCGACAGAACAGCAGGCGTTAAAAAAGGAAGCAGTATTAAATAACCGATTACAGCGCCGACCGGCTCGGAAATTCCGGACAAAAACGAGTAGAAAAAAGCTTTATTCTTATTTGATGTGGCGTAAAAAATAGGAACGGATACGGCAATTCCCTCCGGAATGTTGTGGATAGCGATAGCAATTGCTATGAAGATGCCTAATCTTACATCGTTTAGAGCCGATGCAAACGTTGCAAGACCTTCGGGAAAATTATGGATGCCGATTGCTAATGCGGTCAGCAGGCCGGTTTTCATAAGACATTGTCTTTCTTGAAGAGCTATAGGAGCATCGAGACACTCGTAGTGATGCGGATTTTCCGGCTCAGGTATGAGCATATCTATAACACCGATGACAGCTATGCCCGAAAAGAATGCAGTCAAGCCCCAAAGTTTGCTGACAGCACGAAAGGCAGTCGGCAAAAACTCCATAAAAGAGATATAAATCATCACGCCGGCTGATAAGCCCAGTGAAAAGGATAGATAAGATATTCTTGGCTTCTTAATAAAATAGGCAATGGTACTGCCTATGCCGGTTGAAAAACCTGCAATTATTGTAAGAAGCAAAGCCCAGCCGATGTTGCCGGAAGTATTCATAAACTGCTCTGATCATTCTAACCACAAGTGGACCGCTCCCTGACGGTCGCGGCTCTGATTCGAAGAACGACTAAAAATTTGGACTAATTTGCCTGCTTTCTATTTTCCTGGCAGAACTTGCCCATCAAGGCCAGCGCTATGTTTGTTTTTTCAGCCGAGCCATCCATTTTTCCGAAGGCGTCAACCAGCTCCAGCAAATCTGCTGCCGGCTCTACCGAGCCATAATGGTGCTCAACGTTGGCGATAGCGGCATTAAGGCCGTACTCCATCGCTTTAGCCACATAAGCCCTGCATACGCCGATTTTGCGACCAGGTAAATCCTTGACGCAATTGCTCACCCCAAGCACACAGTGCACACCCTTTAATTTTGGATCGTTTTTGATTTTCTTTATAGTCTCAAAGGTGCGGTAGGTATAGCCCGGCACGCCAGGCTCCATCGGCATATCTATCGCCAAAGGAAATACGGTCGAATCAAAGAAAATCTCGTCCGGCCTAAAGCCGAAATTACCGGTCGCTGCGTCAAATATCTGCCGAGCAAAAGAGTAAAGCTCATCAACCGAATGCGAGCCGCCAGGCCCCGTTGGCCTGTCCTCGCCGATTAGAAGACCGATGAATGTAAAGTCGAAATCCTTCTTAAGGGACAGCATCTGGTCCATCGTATAAATCTTGACGGAGTTCACAAGTGGCTTGGCCACCTTTTGCTTGGTATCATACCATTCCTTTAAGCCTGCTGTCAGGACATTATTGTCGCTGCTGTCAATACAAATGGGCACACCATTGCCCCACCTGCGGACAAGTCTTACATATTGGCGCATCATATCAACAGCGACCTGCGGTTCGCCCTCACCGAAAGCGTCGAGATTGACCGCTATATAGTCAGCGCCCTCGGCAGCCTGCGATTCGATCAGACCTTTGATGAAATTTAGCGGCTCACTCGGCGTGGAATATCCGGCAGGAGCAAGCTCGCTTAATTGTTTCATTACCTTGCCGATCTTTGGTATCGAAGCGTGAATTGATTCTCCAATAATAATCAATGGTTTTTTCATTTTGATTGCCTAACCTTTCTTCGTTTGTTGGTTTGATGCCGTTCCATAAGACTTATAAATGTATCGAACAGGTAGTTCGAATCATGTGGGCCGGGAGATGCTTCAGGGTGATACTGAACAGCGAATGCTTTTAGCTCTTTGCATGAAATTCCCTCAACAGTATTGTCATTCAGATTGATATGTGTAAGTACAATGTCTTTTCTTTTCAAAGAATCCATATCCACGCAAAATCCATGGTTCTGGCAGGTAATTTCAATCTGCTTTGTTTGCAGATTCTTTACCGGATGATTCGCACCGCGATGGCCAAATTTGAGCTTGTAGGTTTTCGCCCCCAGCGCCAGCGCCATAAGCTGATGGCCGAGGCATATCCCAAACATCGGCACCTTGCCAAGCAGGCAACTGACGTTTTCGATGGCATAAGTGACTGCCGCAGGGTCGCCGGGGCCGTTGCTTAAGAACACTCCATCGGGTTTTTGAGCCAGGACTTCCTTCGCGGACATTTGTGCCGGCACAACATAAACATCGCAGCCGTGCGAGCAAAGCAGCCTGAGTATATTTTGCTTTGCGCCATAATCATAAGCCACCACTTTATATTTCTTAGGATTAGTCCCTGCAATGGACGATGGACGAGAGACGAGAGACGAGGGACGTCGTCCATCTTCCATCATCCATCTTCCATCTACCCCTTCATCCCAATGGTATGGCCTTTTGCAGGTGACATCTTTTACTATGTCCCTTCCTACAAGGCCAGGATATTCCTGAAGTTTCTTTTGCAGATTTTTAACTCCAAACTCTGTTGACGAAATAATACCCCTCATCGCACCCTGTGTTCGGATATGTTTTACAAGCGAGCGGGTGTCGATACCTTCAAGGCCGACCACGTTATTTTTTCTCATGTATTGATCCAGCTTCACCTTGTTCCGCCAATTGCTCGGATAGCTACAATTTTCCTTAACGATAAAGCCGCAGGCGTAAACTTTTTTAGATTCCCAGTCTTGCGGATTAGTTCCGACGTTGCCTATCAGGGGATACGTCATAGTGATTATCTGCTCGTGATAGGATGGGTCTGTCGTTATTTCCTGATAGCCGGTCATGCTGGTATTAAATACCACCTCTCCGCACCGCTGTCCCCTTGCACCGAAAGCCGTGCCTTCAAAGAAACTGCCGTCTTCCAGCAATAAAACCGCTTTAGCTTGTTTTGTTGTCATCTTTTCGATAGTACAATTGAATCGGTTTTACGTTAATCTTTTTTTGTTTCAGCGCTTCGATAGCCATAACCGTCGCCTCGGCGCCCCTCATAGTAGTTACGTAAGGCACACACCTATCGAGGGCAGTTCTTCTGATGGAAAATGAGTCCTTTATCGATTGTTTTCCGATAGTTGTGTTTATAATCAGGTCGATTTCGCCGTTGATTATAGAATCGACTATGTTGGGCCGGCCCTCGGACATTTTCAAAGCAAACTCCGACGGAATATTATTGTTTATAAACTCGATACACGTGCCCTTTGTTGCAATGATCTTAAAACCCATTTCGTGCAGCTTTCGAGCAAAACCGACGGCTGTTTTCTTGTCACTATCCCTGACGCTGAAAAGCACGGAGCCTTCGGTCGGAAGGCTGTTGCCTGCCGCTATCTGTGATTTTGCATAAGCTATGCCGAAATTATCCGAAAGGCCCATCACCTCGCCGGTCGAAAGCATCTCCGGCCCTAACAGCGTATCTACGCCCGGAAACTTCGAGAAAGGAAACACAGCCTCTTTGACGGAATAATAAGCTGGATGCACCTCTTTTGTGAAGTTCAGCTCATCCAGCGTCATCCCCGCCATCACTTTGGTAGCCAGCTTGGCAAGAGGGACCCCGATGGCTTTACTAACAAAGGGAACCGTTCGAGAGGCCCGCGGATTGACCTCGAGGATATAAAGCTCGCCATCTTTTATCGCAAATTGTACGTTCATAAGGCCCCTGACCTTCAGGGCCAGAGCCAGCAGTTTTGTTTGTCTTCTGATTTTCGCCAGCATTTTTTTATTCAGAGAGACCGGCGGCAGGCAGCAGGCGCTGTCGCCTGAGTGTATGCCGGCCTGCTCGACGTGCTCCATGATTCCGCCAATGACAATAGTTTCCCCGTCGCTTATAGCATCGACGTCCAGCTCCAGAGCATCGTCGAGAAATTTATCAATCAGGACCGGATGCTCACCTGAGGCCTCAAAGGCCTCTGCTACACAATCCTTTAGCTGCTGCTCGTCATAAACAATATCCATCGCCCGCCCACCCAGGACAAAAGAAGGACGAACCAGCACCGGATAGCCCAGCTTTTTAGCTACTTTAA
>CAZRNB010000024.1:0-28969 GCA_964601355.1 uncultured Pirellulales bacterium | reverse complement strand
GCGCACTTGCGGTGAGTGCTGCGTGGTCCGAGATTCAAATCGTGCATAGCAACCAGTATTCGGCGTTGCGACGGCTTTAAGCCGTCACGTACATCCGGCAGGGCGCGTGAAATAATCACGCTCATTGCGTAGTTGAGGTATGAATTCTTGAGCTCGTCAAGAATCCGCATGTCCTCGAAGCGCTCCTGAGATTTCTCATCTTTTGCCATATCTCGTATCTCGTTATTGGATATCAGAACATCAGGAGAAGTTATTTTCGGCTTTCATCAAACTACCTGATATCCCGATATCCTGATGCCCGCTACCTGATACCCTGGTACACCTTTATACTGATTGAGCAGATTACCTGCTGCCGGACGAAAAGTCAAGAATAACAACCGATTTTGGTTAATAACGGGCAATTAGGTGTCAACTCTGCATTCACGAGCCTAAAATTGAGGCGAGGTGACTCTACGTTATGAGTGTGTTTGATTTGACTTGGCGGGATGGTTGCGCAGCAGAACACCGTCCTACCAGTTAACAACAGACGATTGATTGTTTATTCGGATATTATTCCGCGGATTCCTGCGGAGGGGCCTTTTTGCCTTTTTTGGCCTTTTTCTCTTTCTTCGGCTTTTTCTCTTTTATCAGCTTTTTTTCCTTAGTGCCGGCTGTGCCGAGGCCGCCGGTTAGCATAAAACTGGCGCCGAAAGCCAGAAGTGCCGTTAATAAAAAGCCGGCCATAAGGTACATGCCTGTATAAGGCGTTTTTATCTTTTCAAGAATCGAGGGCATCACGCCCTTGAGCGCGGCGATGGTTACTATTCCCGCATAGATAAGAGCCAGCAAAGGCAGGAACAGCATAATACCCAGCGAATCGCACAAGGCGTCCGGCGGCGCCTCGATATATGATTGTGCCATTATTGGAGCCTCTCGAGCTGCGCTCATGGCAGGTGTGATTAGCTCCTCTTCCGGTATTTCACTTGCGGCAGATTCCCCCTCAGGGGTTATATCCACCTCTGCTGCAGGCGCTGCGTGCTCGGCTGGTTCCTGTCCTTCCTCGCCGCCCTCAGCGGTGTAGATTTCGTCGAGAATACCGCCTAATGACGTGTCATCAGCCTGGAGCGAAAGGTCCAATAGGCCTGAGCCGCTGCCTAAGGAATCAAGGCTTACATCTTCTTCGAGCTCTTCCAGCGAAGCCTCGCCCGTTGTGCCGCCCATACCTTCTGTGCCGCCAGTACCTGGCGCGATTGTTGTCTCGGCCATAGTGTCGTCGGTTAATTGATAATCATGGTCCGTTTCGCCGAGTATGCTGACTCCTTCGCCGGTTAGAGCGGTGTCACCGCCGGTCAAATCACTTTCTTCAGCCGCAGGTGCAGAGCCTGTTTCCGGCGCCAATAAAATCTCCTCTTCTGCTGCTGATTCTTCCTCTGCTTCTTCTTCCGTTTGCTCTTCGGCCTCAATTTGCTGCTCTGATACATTAACCTCTTCCGGCTCGAATGTCATTTCAGTTTCCGGCGTTTCCGATGGCTCTTCGGGTTCTTCTTTATATGCCATTACACGTGTTTCGTCCATCAAGGCTTCTACTTCATCGATCTTGAATAACAAATTGGGGCCGTCACGAAACTCACGCAGCTTGCCCTGCTTGGCCAGATCTTTTACCTCCTGCTCTGTTTTGTTGAGCTTCGCAGCCGCCTCCTTCAGTGAAAAGAACATACCCGCCATAATCGCTCTTCTCCTATCTCTCGACCCGGCTCGAGACAAGTATGAAAATAACCTGCTTTTTCAGGCTGCTAAAATCCGTCTTTATGATTGTAATACTACTATAATACTGAGATTATACCTTAGCTGCTGGGTAAATGCAAACCTTTTTTGCTATGAAGAATGCTCTAAAGTCAATAATATATTCATCAAAATTTATAAACAAATTTTAACAATTGTATGCGGGAAGGCGTATTCTCTAAGGAACAAACAGATATATAGTTAGAGAAGAATTGAGAATTGGGAGAATTGGGGTCACATCTTAAATATTAACTATTGATACCTAAAAATTTGGTGACAACATTGTATGGCGGTTATTTAAGCAAAGTTCTATCTCCAAGGAACAACCGCGACCCTCGCGGCGGCTGCGTCCTTCTCAACGACGGCACTGTGAAGTTCATCCGCACCGAAGAAGAACTCAATCAGCTTAGATGGAAATAGAAAAGACGGCATACAGCGTACAGCGTATAGTGGATAGGGTTAATGGATTAAAAAAACAGGCAATGTTTTTTTTCACTAGATGGTATTGCCATATAGTGCAATTCTAAAAACATAAAAAAGAGTGTTGAATCAAATAATATTATATTTTCGTTTCACTAGGTGGTATTGACAGGTAGTGAAATTTGATTCTTTAGCTTCATCGTGTAAATAGGGACGTCGCGGAAAAAACTGAGACGATAAGATTAGCGTGACTGATTTCTTTACCCTCGACAATCACCCCACAAAAGGCGGCTGTGTTTTCGGTTGGCAGGAATATTGAAACCGGTTTTGCTCGTGGGGCTCCATATTGATGATTTAAAGATCATAAATTACGAGCATGAAACGGCTGCAAACTGTGTTTGGTTCACATTATTGGTACTGCCGGTGTATTCAGGGACAAGCTCTTTGATTTTTTGAATTGTTTCGTGATTGTTTTGATTTTTAGCTATATCCATCAGCTCATTTATGCCGATGCGGAGCTTGTCTCTGTCCATTGGGACGTTCTTCCATATACTGATTTTGGGATGCCGTGTGTGCTGCATATCTTCGCCTTCTATCCGCAGCTCTTCAAAGAGTTTTTCGCCCGGCCGCAGGCCTGTAAAGACTATTTCAATATCTTCGCCGGGTCTGAAGCCGCTTAGGGTAATAAGCTCTTTGGCCAAGTCTATCACTTTTACCGGCTCACCCATATCGAGCACAAAGATTTCTCCGCCTACCCCCATCGTCGCCGCCTGAAGGACGAGCTGGCTGGCCTCAGGAATAGTCATAAAATATCGCTTCATATCCGGATGCGTCACGGTTACCGGGCCGCCTTCGGCTATCTGCTTTTTGAAGATCGGCACAACCGAGCCGTCGGAGTTGAGCACGTTGCCGAAACGCACCGTGACAAAATGAGTATTACTTGTCCGGCTCAAATCCTGTATATATATCTCTGCAATTCGCTTCGATGAGCCCATTATGCTGGTTGGATTGACGGCCTTATCGGTGCTTATCATTACGAAATTTGTGACGCCATATTTGTCTGCGGCGTCTGCAACGGTTTTTGTGCCTCCAACGTTATTTTTGACGGCTTCGCAGGGATTTAGCTCCATTAAAGGGACGTGCTTGTGAGCGGCGGCGTGAATAACAACCTGCGGCTGATACTGCTCGAAAATTTCCTCCACACGCCGTTTATCGGTGATATTGCAGATTATTGTCTCTAGGCGGACCTGGGGGAATTGCTTGTGCAGCTCTTTTTCTATATAAAAAAGAGGATTTTCTGCCTGCTCAACGAGCAAAAGCAGTCTTGGCTTAAACTTGCATAGCTGCCTGCACATTTCCGAGCCGATAGAGCCGCCGGCTCCGGTGACGAGGATGATTTTGTCTTTTGCAAAAGCTTCTATTAAATCTAAATCAAGCTGGACGGTCTCTCTGCCGAGCAAATCGTTGATGTTGACGTCGCGAATCTGTGAAACGCGGAACTTGCCGGTTGCGATGTCGATAATTGCCGGCACGGTTCGGAACCGGATTTTGGTGCCTTCGCATACCTGAATAACCCGCCTTAACTGATGATGTGTTGCCGACGGAATAGCAATGGCAATTTCCTCAATATTGCGGTCGATACAGATTTTGGGTAGCTCTTCAACCGTTCCGAGAACCGATATTCCGTGAATGCTGGTGCCCTGCTTGATGGGATCGTCATCGATGAAGCCGATAACCTCATATTCGACGATGGGCATACGGTGAATTTCACGCAGCAGCGCTTCGCCGGCGTTGCCTGCGCCGACGATAAGAAAACGCTTCAGCCGGCCGCTTTCTCTGGTGCGAAACTCCTCATAGTACAGCCGAATTATCATGCGTAATCCGCCGAGTATTAATACCGTTGTGAGCATATCAGTCATGCATACACTTTCGGCGACTTTTTCCAGACCGACCGGCAGGTACAGGCGAACGGGATTAAGGCAGCTTATGAAAAACCATACAGCCACTATACATAAAGTGCTGAATACCGATGCGCGTAGTATTCCAAACAGATCAGAAATGCCCACGTAACGCCACCATCCGCGGTATTGTCTGAAAAGCCCGAAAATCGACAGCTTGAAAATGAGGAAAAAAACAAGCAGACTCGGATATAGCTCCACGAGCCAGCTTTGTTTGAACCTCATCTCGTTTGTTACCAGGAAAGAAAGCAATAAAGAGACGGCAAAGGCAATTAAATGAGCGAGGATTATCAGCGGCTTACGAAACGTAAGCAGCATAGTAGGACGAGATGCAGGAATCTCCAACGGATTTTGATCGTTTCTTTTTAGCTGCTTGTCTATGATTGACTCAGGCATATTTTCCATGCACCGTTTTAATCCGGCCTTAGAATTTCTAAAGACTAAATATCAAAAGGTTAACATGGCTGTCAAGGGATTATCCCAAACGAAGTTTATCCGCATAGATGATTCCGATACAAGATATTACCCAAAGTACAAAGCCGATTTGAAGCGGCAGATCGTGCAATATCAGCTCAACTATGCCTGAGAACCTGCCCTGCTGGATTAGAGCGCTGAATCGAAATATGCAATATAAAACCAGCGGCGTAGTATATACAAGATGATTAGTGCCGAAAATATGCAGCGTCCTTTCATCCATCGCGTAAAGCAGAAAGCATATCACGGCCAAGCCGCTGGTAACGTCGAGCATGTGTGACAGCAGCTCCGGCGTATAGCCGGCCAGGGTCTTGCGAAACGCCTCGCTGTCTTCGCGAAGCAGGGCTATTTCACTGCGTCGTTTGCCAAATGCCAAAAACAGGCACAAAGCAAAGGTGCAGATAATCAGCCAGGGGGAAACAAAAACTCCCACCACTACCGCCCCGGCAATAGCCCGAAGGCAAAAGCCGATTGATATTACCACACAATCAAGAATCATCATTTTCTTGAGAGAAAGCGAATAAAAAATCATGAGTATAATATATGCTAGGATGACAAAGGTAAAGTTACGGGCGAGTATGAAACTAACTCCGATGGCTACCACGGCACAGAGGGCGGATATTATGAGGGCAGAACCAACACCGATGCTGCCTGCGGCGATGGGCTTTTTGCATTTTTCGGGGTGTAATCTGTCTGTATCTCGATCGATTATATCATTAAAAATATATATTGCAGATGCAGCCAGCGAAAAGCAGAAGAAACCACCAACGGCATTACCAACGGCCTCAAAAACTTCATTGGGCGGCCCGATCAGTTTTTTCCCAAATATAAGGGCCGCAAATACAAATATATTTTTGGTCCAGTGCAAAGGCCGCATTATTTGCACAAATCGCATAGTTTTACCTTTCCATCGTGGCGTAGAGATCCAATCCCAGCTTAGGATTTCTCTTTATACGCCATCAATAATTCCTTTTTTACATCGACATTCCGGCCATAAATATGTAAAATTATAATCCGGTTAGCATAAGCTGCGTTGTGTAAAATACATACATTCCGAAAATAGACCATGAAAAAAACGGTTGTTTTCGACTTAGATGATACGCTTTACGACGAAATCGAGTATTGCAGGAGCGGCTTCAACTCTGTCGCCCATTTTCTCGCTGATCGAGCATCGAGTATCGAGAAATGTAGGGTGGGCTTTAGCCCACCTTTAAAGAAATTGATGGGGCAAGCCCCACCCTACAGAATTTCAATCCAAAATGCTCAACAAGCATCAAGTATCGAGCATCGAGTATCTGCCGAATATATCTTTGATTCCCTCTGGAAGCAGTTTACCTCTGGCAATCGCAAAAAAACGTTCAATGCAGCACTTGATGAGCTTGGCGTCAGCTATGATGATAAGCTCATTGAGGAGCTGGTAAAGGTGTATCGCAGCCACGTCCCGCAAATAACACTGCCGGCCGATAACAAAAGCGTCCTCGAGCAGTTGAGCCAAAAATACACATTAGCATTGATAACAGATGGTTTCCTGCCGGCCCAGCAGTTAAAAGTGCAGGCTCTGGGAATCGAAGGTTTTTTTAAGTGCATAATTTATACCGAGCAGCTCGGCCGGGAATTTTGGAAGCCCTCGCCGGTAGGCTTTGAAAAGTTATTGCAAAAGCTGAACACAAAGTCTGAAACTGCTGCTTATATCGCTGATAACGAACAAAAGGATTTTATCGCCCCTAATAAACTGGGCATTTTGACCATTCAGATTATCCGACCCGCCCGCATACTTACAGAATCGTGCGAGGAAATCGGTGCTTCGGCGCAATATGTAATACGCGAGCTTTCCCAATTACCAGCGCTTTTAGAGCGACTTTGATAGTCCAGTTGCTGCAATGACTCTGAGGCAAAACAACATCGGCATCCAAACAACTGGGATTTCCCATTTGTACTTGCCGACCGTGCCATGCCCCTAATAAATTGAAGCAGATTTTCTTGTTCATTGTTCATTGTATTTTGTTCATTGTTTTTAACTACGAATGGTTCGACGTAGTTCGACTACGCTCACTACAGGTTGCTCACCATCTGGTTCGACAGGCTCACCACCCTGAGCGGAGTCGAAGGGCTGAGCTTGTCGAAGGACTATCAACAAAAAACTCAGAACTAAAAATCTTGTCCCCAGATTTTCCAACAGGAAGACCGTAAAAGAGTTGCTGAAAAGTTTTTCAGGCTTTGGTATCATTGCTATCTTCCAACTTTGCATACCACCCGGTGCTTTCGTTTTTTTTGATAGCCTCTCGTATTAACCCATATGATTTCTTAATGGCGTCTATTGTTTTTGGCAAATCATCTTTAGTTCTCAAGTGAATTTGCCCCCATTTGGCTGCTGCTCCTGTATAGTTCAATTGTTTTATACCCTCAATTTGCTGTCCTTTTGTGAAAAGCTCTATTCGCAACCCTTGTCGTTGAAAGGTAACGTAAACAAAATTCCGTTCGGGCGAATAATAAGAGCATACGGGAGTTGTACCAACCTTACGCCATATTTCCTCAGAAATTTCCTTGATTCCTTGGTCAAGAAGCTTAAAAAGGTTTTGTATGTTCTCAGGGTATTTACGCAGGTGGTTTTCTACCATTTCAATCTTTTTCCCCTTGCCCGCACCGGTGGAAGTTCTATCTGGTCTTTCAACGGCCTTATTGGGTAACGTCTTTATTATCTCTTTCAACTCAATAACTTCAAGAGTACACTCAGGCCAATCGTGTTCCCAGCAGACCAATATGTTGCATTTATCAGGATTATGACCGTGTTGCTGAAAATTTGAGCTTTTGTATTCGAACTCAATTGTAACTTGCTCCCAGCCTTTACCCGTAAATCTTCTACCTATACAATCCGGAAATTCTTTTCTAATTTGTTCCACGTACATATTCAAATCTTCAACGACCTTTCCAAACAGAAAGATTACCCCATCTTCATTCAATGGCCCATATACAAGTCCCCTGAAATTTATCGAATCTCCAACGATATTTCCGTTCGACATAATTACCTCCCTTTTTGTCATTTCATTCTTTGCACAGAGAGTAACCATTATTCAAACCGACATTTCCCAAATCAAACGCTTGGCTACGCAACCAAGCCTTTCAATGCCACTATAATATCAAAATCTTCCTCGAAATACAATAATCTGAGTCTTAGAGGGATTTTACGACAGCCCAGCGAAACTTGGCTGATGCGCTGCGGGGATTTGAGTTAATTTCTTTGATTTGCGGAACGATCGCATCCTGTGCCGCTGACTGGTATATGCCATTTCTAACGCCGTCACGAAACGCCTTCTTGACGATGCGGTCTTCGCCGCTGTGAAAACTAATTATACCGATTCGGCCGCCCGGACGCAGGCAGTATGGGGCAATTCTTAAAAGTTCCCTTAAGCAGCCGAGCTCATCATTGACTAATATGCGCAGGGCCTGGAATATGCGGGCAGCAGGATGTAACGAGCTAAATTTTGAATTACGCTGCTGTTTTTTCCAGCTCGCAAGAGTAAGGCCCTTGACGTCAAAAATCACCCCAACGAGCTGTGAGGTCTGCGTAATTGCCTGCACGGCACGCTGGGTAACGATCGAGTGGGCAATTTCTTGATGGTCTGGTTCGTCGGCCAGCTCCCAAAAGGCACTGGCCAGCTCTTCTTCGGAAAGGTTATTGAGCAAATCTGCACCGGTTTGCTTTAGACGGTCGTCCATACGCATATCCAGCGGTCCTTCATGCTTGTAGCTCATCCCGCGGTCGGGATTGTCTATTTGCATACTCGAAACGCCAAGGTCGGCAAAAATGATGTCACAACCGTTGAGATTTTCTTTTTTTAGCACCTTGGCAATACCGGCGAAGTTGCTGCGATAGAAACTCACAGGCACATTCTCTTTGCTTAGCCGATGGCGGGTGCGTTCGAGTTCGGCGTTGTCGATATCCAAGGCAATCAATTTTCCGGTGGGCCCTAAGTGCTTGATAAACTCGGATGCATGGCCGCCGTAGCCGACAGTGCAGTCAACTATTGTCTCACCGGACTTGGGCCTCAGGCAGGCTAAAACCTCCTCTGTCAGGACAGGAATATGAGTGCCGGCCGGTGTTTTGCCTTTTGCAAGCAGATGGGCCTTTATCTCCGGGTAGGCCGCGATGTTGTGCTCCTTGTACTTTTGCAGGTAGCTCTTCGGGTGGGTTCCGCTGTATCTGCGTCGCCGTGGGTGCTCCAGTGGCGGCTCAGCGCCATTACCGGTTCCGTCAAACGCATTCATTCAAACTCCACGCTATGATAGTCTGTGGGGGACTTGTCTTGTAAGATTTTTCCCACAAAGCCTCTTGAAGGGTCCATGGATGAGCAGATTGGGACTGACAATAAAATGTGTGAAAGATTCTTGAAGCTACCTCTGTTCTCTTGACTCTCAGCTCTGGCCTCCTTCCATAAGATTCCTGACACTATATCTTAACGAACCACCATTTGTGTCTGACCCTCTTTAGTTCTTGGTTAGTGTTCCCAAGGGAAGTCCGGCCAGATGTCTACAGTTGTCCCAATATAATCCACAATCGGTCTCGCTTTTGTTTTTTTATTGTATGGTGATGTTGGCCAATCAACAATCACAGCTAACTTAATCTGTCGTGGTTTGTAAGAGAGGACTAAGTTGGTTGCCAAGGTGATTGATGTCCCAGAGGCCATGACAGTATCAACTATGAGCACTGACTTATCGTCAATACACGACGCCGGTGTTAAAATAATAATCTCCGGTTCGAAATCCTTAGCTGCTAATATTTCGTCGGAGGCTGTTGTTCTAACATATAAGCCTCCAACCATTCTGACACCAAGTAAGTAGGCAAGATGTGTTGCTGAAACAAGACCACAGCGAACAATCCCGATGATGATGTCAGGAGTATATTGATCCCGACAGATAAGCTCAGCGACACGTCTGTGAAGTTGATCCATTTCGAACCATGAGAATTCGCGAGCATTATGGTTCATTTAGTATATTTCCTGTTCTCTCAAACTTCTTATGTGCAATCCCTACTAGTACATAAAGAGGAGCAGTGTTGAATATAGTGTATATGCACTTGATAGGGTATTCAGTATACATTATCCTAACAATCATATCCCAGTCAAGTACCCCATAGAAAGCGACTGTTGAGAATACCACCGTATCAATAAGAAGAGAAACAAAACCGGAAGCATTATTACGGAGCCATAAATGCTTACCTTTAGTGTGGATTTTCCACCAATTGTAAGCAAACACATCATACATTTGGGCTGACAGATATGCTAACATGCTTCCTGCTGTAATCTGAACAGTCGACAGAAATAATGAAGGCAACAGCGATACAAAAAAGCCAATACGGACAAGTTGCTTACTCACTTTTTTGCCGTACATTTCATTCACATAGTTCGAAACAAGAAAAGATAGAGGGTAAATGAACAATCCAATCGTAGCAGTAAACCGCCATAATGATACTTGCCATTGGCATAACACATTGGTGAGCACCAAAATAGAACAAAAAACGGATGCCGGTAACAGAGGAATCCCGAATGGTGTTTTGCTGATCATGTCGGATCCAATTTGATCAAGGAATCTACCTCACTTACAAATCTGCATAGAGAATCATGGTCATACGAATTCATGAAGATCACATCTCCGGCCTTCCGTCGTTCCTCGATAAATATAGGATCTGTTTGTTGTTGCAAATCTCTGAGTCGATCATCACATCCATCTTGCTTATTAGATATTATGATTTGACGAGAGACCTGAACCGGGGAAGGAACAATTCGAATAATATACGCATTGAATTTTCTTTGTTCTAATATGGCAGTTTTCGAATCAACCTCGATTAGAATGGGAGTGCTGGTCGATGATTGAACTTCAGTGGTCATATAACCATACCATGCGCCATGGTTCTGGGCAACAAGGCAGAGTTCCCCTTTTGAGTAAAGGCGTCTAAATTTTTTATCAGAAATAGTTCTATGAACTTCACATTCATCATGCCTTTGCCTACGCGTAGTAACAGCCGAAACCGGCACTATGGCCCGTTGCTGACAGTAATAATCGCGCAGGGTAGACTTTCCAACACCACTAGGTCCAGTTATGAAAATTATCGCTTGTGACTTTTGAGGTAATGATAGTGTGTAGTTCTGGTGTAAACTGTTAATTAGTTTGTTCAATTTTCTTGGATAGAGAAGTGCCCCAAATAGGTAAACTAGCAATGTACACATTCCAGCGAACAAAAGAATTGCAATTATATACCAATGATGTGCGGCAATCATTAAGTAACTTATCGCTATGCTAATTATGGCTGAAAGAAAGAAGAAGACATGTATTTGGAGGATACCTGGTGCCATACTAAGACAAAGGCATTTTGTAATGCCCAGCAGTGGCATAGGTTTAAAAGAACGCGGGATATATTTTGCAGCTCCACAAGATTCCTCAATCTGATATACGCTTGCCTGTAAATATCGATACCGATAACTTATCGCGAGAGCATATATGCTACCCCAGAAAAGTACGCCAAGTGTTGCCATCGTGCCGATAAAAAATGTGAGTTCTGATTTCGGTAGCGTTGCAGTTTCATATTGGTAGGTTAACCAGACAAATCCGGACAATGCAGGTAAAAGAAAACCAAGAAAACCCAATATTTCTTTGTAGCGTTCCTCCATCGCTTGCAGAAACATTGAATGAATGTCTTTTGCAATTTCAAAAGACTTGTCAGTATCTGTTGATAGATTTTTCTCAATAGGATTTCGTTCACTCATAATACTCGACAAAACTATGGGCCATTGAAAAATTATTCAATAAACTCGTTTTCAACGAATAATTATTACCCGGGATTTCCCATATACTACTCTGTGTAGTACGCGACGTAGCACGAGGCAACCAGGCCTTTCAATTCCACGATAATATCAAATCTTCCTCAAATTACAATCGTTAAGATGGCAAGGCCATAATCCCGGATTTCTTATTTTATATTTTAAGGGCTGAGGCGATGCCGACCCAATTTTAGATTTGGGATTTTGGATATCAATCGACAATCGGCAATCTAAAATAGATACCGCTGTCCCCAGATTTGCAGGGTATGGTGTCAACAAATTTCCCATGATGATATCATCGGTTGACCTTATCTCTACACATCAAAACATCTACATGGCATACCGTGTAACGAATATCTCCGGATATATCAGGATTTCTCTGAGTGTAATATGAATCAAAAATATTTTTGAGCAATCCCAAGACATACGTTGAATCTAATTCACTCTTACTAATCGCTCTCATGGACTGTAGTAGGTATTTGAGATCTACTGGATTTGCGGCAAATGAATTCAGGTTGACCAGTCTTTTGAGCACTGTTTGACGGTATAGACTCTTCTGCTTAGCTGCTCTTGACGCACTGTTAGGAGGAATGTTGATTTTGTATTCTCTTGAACTACTTAGCCTCTTAAGTAGCCCTGCATGTGAAGGACTTCTTGTTTTCACCTCTTTCAAAACATAAATTACTTCCTGAAGAGTCTTTTTACTCTGAACTATATAATAGTAGACTGGTAGGTTGAATGCACTTTCCCAACAGATCTGCTTTATATACTCCATTGGATTATCAACAATCTTTTGATTAAGGAAATCGGTTATTATATCATCAGTCCTGATCCCTCTGGTCCTGTCGGTGTAGGTCCTCTTAACGGGTAATATAGAACCCTTTCCAGCAGTTTTTAGTGCTCCAATCAATTTGTGGATCGGCGATCCATCCTTATCCTCAATCTGCCCCTCCTTAATGAACCTCAATTTATCAAGAAGGCCTTCATCGATGATGAAACTGGCCGATGTTCCCGACACCTCACCCGTATTGGTATCAAATACAGCCGCATCCTGAACACCAATCTTAGCAATCTTTTCTAATAGATTCATCCAAAGTGACTGCTCTTGCTTTCGGCGATCATCAAGAATTGCAAGTAACTCTGAATATTTGATTTTCTCTGACCGACCTCGATATCTGTAGTAAATCTCTGCCTCCTTCACTTCGCCACTATTCTTCTTCGCCATGACAGGTTTGTTATTAGACTCGTGGCTGTAAATAAGCCCAAAGGTTTTATCCTTGAACTCATGGACATGAATTTCCCACGCTATCTCAGGCAAAAAGAGTTCGTTTAGCTCATTAGTCAGTCGTTCTGGATTGATGTTGCTGAAATCCTCCTCTCTGATTCCCACCATTCTGTGAGGCTTATCTTTGATACCGAAGACAATGTAACCGCCTTGAGTGTTCGCAAAAGCAGCCATTGTCTTTGCATATTTCGACAACGAGCCAAAGTTGAAGTTCTCTTTGAATTCCAACCAGCTGCTTTCTCTTGAGTTGAGCTTGTCAGGATACTTGGTTGAGACCTTGAAGATACTGTTCAGCCTTTCTTGACCGAACGAAATATCGTTATTACTGGGTGGCATTTAACCTCGTCTCCCCAATGACACAATCATTTTTCCCGTTTATGCTGTCCCCAGATTTCCTGAAAGCTGGAGGGTAAATTCTTTGCCTTCATCCTCTGGATTTCCTCACCAAGTATGTTTTTTAACATAAGTTGTTTCCGCTGGAAACATGTCTGTCACTTTGGGAAAGACGAACAATTCTCTGAGAGATTTTGCGAAACCATCGAGACCTGGAAAGAGAGTTGCTTTACTGATATTCATCCTGTAAAGGATTTGTAGTATTTCTTTCCTAAGCTCTTCATTGCTCTTGTTTATCTTCAATACCTTCAGATTATTGTCCAGATCAACTTGTTTGGAGAAATGACTACCTAAATTTTCTGCGAAAGGTTTCGTGATATCACCTGGACAAAGAGAGACACCTTGTTGAATTATCAATCTATCGTTGAACTTGTAAGGATTCATAGGACAGACATATCTTTTAGGATTTCTGACAAACATATACTCAAAATTCTTATACACTTGTGCGTTAGGATCATCTTCAGCGCATCTCCGATCGGCCTTTCGTGGGAAAATCCTGCGTATCCTCTTGGTGAGATATTTTAAATCAATCGCCCATAACTCACAATCTGTATGATGGCTCATGTCTTCTACAGCAAAGTACAGACCTACAAAGAAGGAGTACGTCCAGTCAAGCAATCGAGTGGGGGCACCATAATTTTGCATCAGAGCGAACCACTCCATGTAATTTCCTGGCTGGGGAAATTGTCTGAGAAGAACTTCACTTTGTCTCTTGAATCTCCTGAATAGACCCATCTCGATCTTGGTAGCCATTTTCGGATCTTTTCCGTAATCAAGAATCGATCTTTCAAGAGTCGTGCTAAGTTTGTACAATCCTTTAGAATCATCAACAAAAGACTTTTGTCCCCTAAAAATCCATACCCTCTTGAAGTTTTTGCTCTGCTCATGAAACTCTTTGAACCGAACAAACACATCCTTAACACTTTTGATTTCTTCGAATTTCAAGTTTATCTTTCCCTTTGTTACCCTCATCGAATCTCCTTTCAGATGAACCTCGACAGGTAGTAGACAAAGTCAGATATGTCTCTAATGCATAGGCAAGGTATTTTCTTTCCGCTGCCAGTGTCAGACAGGATAAAGACGCAAGTTTTGATGTGCGTTCGGCCAAGCGCTCGACATTCGTTTTGAAGAACATCATCATCTTTTCACCTAACATTGTTTATATTGAACCGAATAATATCCCAAATACCATTGCGCCACTCGTTCGACCTCGAGGCTCTCGACAGGCCATATAAGACGCCTGCGAAACTTTGGTTCGGCTCGCCCAAAGGTCTGCTGCCAAATCAAGATGGAAACTCTCACCGCCACAATTGCTATTGTTAGCGTGATTGTCGGAAAAGGCAATAAAAAAGTGCATAAAGACATAAGGCGGAAAACGAAGAATAGCGAAAAGTAAAAATTAAAAATGTAAAATGCCGATTTGATTATATTTTATAGGAAATCTGGGAACAAATGATGCCACGCTGCCAAAAACGGCCATGCGTAGTTTTTTTGTTGACTTTAAGGGCTTTTAAGGCGATAATATATTATCGTGTTTCACCTTAAAAAGTTAGCTTTTTCTTATATCTGAGGAGTGTTATCATGCCAGCAGGCAAAAGACAGCAAAGTAGTGCTATGCTCTACTCCGTCGTAACCTTTGTTGGGCTTTTTGTCGTCGCCACTGCTCTAGCGGTTATCTTCTATGTGAAATTTGAAGACCAGAGTAGAAAGGCACAGGAAGCACAGCGCAATCTCGCAGAAATGGTGACCAACGGAGATTGGCGGGACAGAGGAAAGATTATTGGCTCACTTAAAACCGGCCAAACCTATATAGGTCAGATGGTTGACTACCTTGATAAGGCCGTAGCAGTAATCTTAGGACCGCTCGGCTCGCTTGGAGATACCTCTGCTGAGGTCAAAATCGAAACAGTTGATAAAAAAATCGCTGATGTATTAAGGCTTGCCGGCGAGCATTTTGGGCAAAACATCGATCCCAATACAGCCGGATTAGTGCCGATAGCGGAGAAGCTGAAAGCTGAGTTGGATCGCACAATGGAAGGAAGAGCCAATTTTGCACAACAGCTTGCCGAGCTGCGACAACGTTTTGACGATGCAATGGCGGAAACGCAGAAAAAAGAAAAACAATTGGAAGATGAAAAAGAAAAATACCATCAGCAGATGACCGAAGTTACGCAAAAATACGATGAGCTTAAGCAATTAATGGCAAAAACATCTGAAGAGCGGGTAGGCCTGCTGTCAAATCAGTTAGAGCAGGAAACGGCAAATCATAAAAGGACAAATGACGAGCTCCTAAAAACACAGGCGGAGCTGAATATGGCGCGGGACAGGATGGAGCGTGCCTTAAAAGAGCTCCAGCAGATCAAGCCTTCAGCCGACAATGAGGTGGCGGCATATCAGCCCGACGGCAACGTCATATTGATTGATGACCAGGCATCGGCAGTCTTTTTGAATATCGGGTCCGATGATCACGTTTATCCGGGCTTAACCTTCTCGGTTTATGACAGAAATGCGCCTATGCCGAGGGATGGCAAGGGAAAAGCGGAGGTTGAGGTTTTCAGCGTCACGGAAAAGGTCTCATCGGCGAGGATTATACAATCACAGAAAAAAAATCCCATCGCAGTGAATGATATTGTTGCGAATCTGGTTTGGGATAGTAACAAAACAAATATCTTCGTGGTCGCCGGCGAATTTGACCTTGACGGCAATGGAGCTATCGATCGCAATTCTGTCGATAAGATAAAAACGCTTGTCGTAAAATGGGGTGGTAAAGTGGCTGATGACGTTTCCTTCGACACGGATTTTCTGATTCTTGGCGCTCAGCCGCAGGTCCCGCCTAAGCCGACTCCCGAAGAGCTGGATGCAAATCCAATGGCCAACGAAAAATACGATGCTGCGATGCAAAGGTTTAATCGTTACAAAGAGGCCCAAGACACTGCACAAAAGTTAATGGTGCCTGTATTTACATACGATAGATTTCTCTACTTTATAGGTTATAAAGGACAGGCTGTTAAAGCGGGGGCGTTTTGAATTTAGAATTTACTCCGTAGAAAAGACCCTCTGTCATTTCGACCGAAGTCCCGATTCATCGGGACGAAGTGGAGAAATCTGCTTTTTAGTAGATTTCTCGACTCGCCTTCCATTCTCCGTAGCAAGGCTACTGCGAAGGATGAATCGGCTCGCTCTCCACAGGACACCTCTCGGTGGAAATGACGTTCTGACCTGTTTTCTACAAAGCATTTAGCATTTAGAATTTAGAATTGAGTCTGGCTCTATACCAATCGAGGCGACAAAAATCTCTCCGGTATATTGAGTAGTGCTGCGCGAGACTGTAAAGCCTTTTTTCGCCGCAACGAATGTCACGGTCCATGTTGCTCTAATTGCTGCGCCGAGCGGCTCACCCGTATCACAATCCAGGCCCGACGGAATATCTACAGCCAAAATGGGGCGACCCTGGGCGTTTATGCTTTCGACCAGCTGCTTGTATTCATCGCTTAACCGGCCGTTTAAACCTGTGCCGAAAAGTGCATCCACAATTATATCAGCCCCATCTGCGAAGTTTTTAACGAGTAAAGAGATACCTTTATCCATTAAGTTTAGCTGTTCGATGGGCTGTCCCATCCGCTCTAAAATATCCAGATTCACCTTTGCATCGCCTTTGATTTTGTTTTGGTCTCCGCATATAACTATGGTGACTTTATAGCCGCTGTTTAGTAAGTGCCTGGCGATTACAAATCCATCGCCGCCGTTGTTTCCTGTGCCGCAAAATATGCAAACCCGCCTGCCCAAAGAGTACGGCGGGCAGGCCTTCGGCTTAGCAACACCGGCGAGCTTGTCCTTGATTAATTCGGCGCAGCTTCGGCCTGCGTTTTCCATCAAGACAACGCCCGGCATTCCGAGCGTATTTATCGTCCAAGAATCAAACGCCCGAACCTCGTCCCTCGTCATCACAAGACATTTCTTATCCAAAGAATATTTCTTCATAATGGCCTATTGTACATTCTAAACTCACCACTTCAACTGTGCTCACTCGTGATGCCCCATTTTATCAAGGCCACGTTCGAAATTGGCTTTGTTTGGGTTTGTTTTTTTAGAGCACGAAGACGATTTCATTTTCATAATCCTTTGTTATAATGGGGCTTACATTCATTTGATTATCAAGCAAATTGGCTTTGTTTTGCATAATAGCTCATATATTGGTTATTGGTAACTGGTAATTGGTTATTGACCATTCACTAATGACTCTAAATTTGACTGGGCCTTCTGGCCCTAAAGGCCGTGCCACGCTTTGGCTTACAGACATGCAATCTGAAATGTCTATTTATCTCCGCCTACGGGCGGTTTACATTTGCCTGCTGGCAAACATACAAGTATTTTAACATAATTCCAAACAATATTCAACAAAAAAATGGCTTAATTTTCAAGCAAAATTTCAGAAATAAAAGGCGGAAATCGTCACGTTAATTTGCTATTTCTCGCCCCAGACTTCGGCGATTGTGTCCTTTATCTTCTGCTCAAAGATTTTGATGAGTTTTTTGTTTTCTTTTTGCAATTGGGAATCACTATATAAGTATATGCGTATATACTTATGAACTGTCTTAAGAAACAAGTATTTTAGATTGAGGTATTCGGTGCGCGAGATTTTTAAGCTCATAGAGCAGCGATAGAATCGGAGATTTTGTTTTGAAAGATAGCGATAGAATCGGAGATTTTGTTTTGAAAGATTTCGATTAGCTGTTTGTTCTCGTTAACGATTTTCTGCTCGGCTTCAATTTATGCGACGATTTAATTTTGTTAATGGATTACAAAGATTACACGAATTGGGTCACAAGAGTATATAAGTATATGCGTATATACTTATGGACTGTTTTATGAATCAAGAATTTTAGAGGAACGTAGGGTACGATAAAATCGTACTGACCCAGCTATGCTCGCCCGAATCGAGAGATGCGAAGGCTGGCCAACGAATTTACCTTCGACGGTCAAATTGTTCTTTATATAAATAGTTTATACACTCTTCATACGTAAAGCGCGTACGCGCTTTACGTATGAGCAATTTTTTATTTTTGCTTGTTTAGGTCAAATACAAAGTAGATTTGTTTTGGTAGGGTGGGGCTTGCCCCACCATTTTACTTCAAGTGAAGCTGGTGGAGTTCTCCTTTAGAGGTGAAATAAAATCAAATGACCTGCTGGGTTTGCGCTGCCCCGCTACGCCATAACGCTTTGCGGCGGCGAGCGACAAGCCATAGGCTGGCGAGGTTGTAAAAAAAGATTTGACCCTAAATCACTACACTACAAAAACAGGTGGCTGTGGGGCTGTTGAAAAAGTCCCAAAGCAACATTTGAGATTGCCGCGCGATTCTTCAAATCGCTCGCAATGACCTGAAAACACACTTTGTGTCATTGCGAGGAGCGTAGCGACGAAGCAATCTCACCTTTTTCAACAGCCCCGCTGTCCACCAGATTTCCTAACATGCTTGATATCCCGCCATTCGGTAAACGTCCCTTATAAATTCCTTGAAGCAATATAAGGACTGTAAGCGATATCTTAGCTTTCACAATCAATAATACCTCACTCTGTTTCGTGTTATTCTTTTCTGATTATTTGGTTATTACATATATCGTATCATGCCGTCTTGTCTTATTTTATCGAATCAAATTTCCACCAATTGAAGTTCAATAGCAGACCGCTTTCACCAGTGAATACCAGATACAGGTCGTGTACTTGGGCGGCTCCATTAACCGTGCAACCCTTGGTTTCCCAGTTTTGCCAACCGTCAGTGCCGGAAACCGCACAGGTTCCCACCAGTTGCCCCGTCGGGCTGTCGAGCCGAATCTCAATGTTTCCGCCATTCGTTCCTGAGGCAACCCGGGCTTCAAAGGATGCTGCCCCCTTGCCGAAATCAACGCCTTTAACCTTAATATAATCTTCGTTTTCGATATCGCAGACATTCATTCCCCCTTCGCTGCTTTTTTCCGTTTCAACGCCCGATGCCCAGCAAATCGTTTCGGCTTCCGTTTTTACATATGGATTTAGAGTGCCGATCTGGGGCGCCCCCGCTTTGGTCATATTAATCATCGGGATGGTACCGTCTTCATTGTACTCAAACTGTTCAACACAAACCGAACGATGAAAACCGCCACCATCCGGCAATGCGCCGTTGTGATAGAAAAAGTAGGAATTTCCCTTATAATCAATGAGTCCCGGATGGTTGGTAAAGCTTCTTCCCTGCGTCGGCATAATGGTATCACGGAACGTCCAGGGTCCCGTCGCTGTAGTACCTGTAGCATAGGCAATGTGTTCGGATATCGGACCGGCGGCGAATACCATATAGTACAAATCGTTGCGTTTATACAGCCAGGGACCTTCCTCATACCGGGTCGGTCGATCATCCTTGCTGTGAACGCCAAAACTTTCGGTTGTCAGGGGTACCTCGATAACCTCACCGGAATAGGAGATCATGTCCTCATTCAGCTTGACGTATAAGAGTTTAGGATTGCCCCAATACAGATACGCCTGTCCATCGTCGTCGATAAACACCGTAGGATCGATATATCCATATCCGGTAAGTAACGGCTTTCCGATGGCATCGCGAAACGGTCCTTCAGGGCTATCGGCTACCGCAACTCCAATGGCATTTCCACCTGATTTTTGATTAATTGGAACATAGAAATAAAATTTACCATTTCGGGGCATGCACTGACCGGCCCAGGAGGAATTACTGCGGGCCCATTCAAAATCTTCATAGGATAACGGCGAACCGAGGTCGGTCCAATTGACCATGTCAGTGGTAGAATAGCACCGCCAGTCATTCATGGTGAAGAAGTTACGCACGATTATGTCTTCGTCGTGGCTGGTATACATATAACACACCCCGTCATGCACCATCGGAGCCGGATCGGCGGTGTAAAGGGTCTGCACGATCGGATTGTCCGCACAACATACAGTACAGAAAGTTGATGTAATAGTCAGCGTAACGACTACGATGAGTTTTTGAATCATTGACTGTTTCATAGACTTATCCATCCTATTTAAATCGGTATTAGTTAAAAAGAAAGAATTTCCGGAGTACCGGGCTTGAGCAGGCGCACGTCATAAAGCCCTCATTCGATTTTGAATACACTGGACGTCGCGAACGGCATTTCCGCCGGACAGGTGATCATGAGGCCGTCGGCTTCCTGCTTCCATTGCAGTTCGCCGTCGTGCCCGAGCAGCTTCACTGTTTTGACCGGCTGGCCCAAGTATTTCGCATCCGTGCCGAGCGACTTGATTTTCAACTGCGTCCCGGGCGCGGGCATGGTCATGCAAAACGCATAGAGCGCGTCGTTTTTACCGACCGTGAAACGAAAGTCCTGAGGGCTGAACTTGAAGTTTGCATGGCGACGTTCCAGTTTTCCTCCAGGAAGCATCTTCAACTTGCCGTTTACCTGTTCCCCCTCACCGGGAATTGTCCAGGCGCGGCTTCCGTAAACTGCTTCGCCGTTTCGACGCATCCAGGCACCGACTTCCTTCAACATCTTTTGGCTGCCTTCGTCCAGCGAGCCGTCCGGCAGGATCGAAATGCACAACGCCGCGTTGCCGTCGCGTGACACGGCTTCGATGATGTACCGGATCATCATCCCCGAATCGTAGGTGAAGCCCGGCGCGTAAAACCAATCACCCACCGGCGCTTCCGCTATCCACGGCTCGTTGGTGTTGATGTTGGCAGGAACGCCGAATTCCTCGGTGGTCACCGTACCGTTGGTCTTGTGACGGAATTTCACAATGCCGAAGGTGTCCACCTGACCACGACGCTGTAGCGCGCGATTGTAGAAATCGGCAATGACCCGCTGCATGGCGTCGGCCTTGATGCCCGTGCCTGTACCGTTGCCACTGAACGGCTGCTGAACAGTGCCGTCGGTGTAGATAAAGTCGGGATCGTATTGATCCACCACATCCATCATCCGTAATGCCCACTGCGTGGCATACCACTTGGCGTAGTCCAGGTGATTCGTGAATATGCCAGCCGGCGCCGGCGACCAATCGGTATAAGCGGCCCTGGCCACACCCCTGTATTCGCGCAGGTTAATGCCGTATAGCAGGCGGGGATCAAATCCTTCCCACCATTTGCCCTTGCCATCGGCAAGTGTAAGGTTTCCATCGTAAGGAACACCTTTCTTGTCGCCTTCATTGTCACTTCCGAATGCGGTCTGCCACCACCACCAGGTGTATTCATGATGGAACGTGACGCCAAAACGCATGCCGTCCGCCCGACACGCCTTGGCCCATTCGCCAATCAGATCGCGCTTCGGTCCGAGGTTGACGGAATTCCACGGCTGGTAATGCGAGTTCCACAGATCAAAGTTGTCGTGATGCACGCCCTGGATCATCAGGAAGCGCGCGCCCGCATCGAGATAAATCTTCGTCAATGCGGCGGGATCGAGCTTGGTCGGATTCCAATCACGCAGAACCTTCTTGTAGCCCGTCTCGGACGGATGACCGTATTTCTTGAGATGATTCCTGTAGGCACTCGTGCCAGGGGCATAGAGCCTGCGCGCATACCAGTCGCCGCTCTCGCCAGCGGATTGCGGGCCGAAGTGAACCCAGATGCCGAACTTCGCCTCGCGAAGCCATGCAGGTTCGCCAGGATAATTCTTCTCGATGGATTCCCATGTCGGCTCAAAAAGCCCGGGGGCCACCGGGATATCCAGCTTCATTTCGGGGAACGATCTACAGTCGCCCATTGGCACGCTGTCCTGTGCCTGCGGCGTCGGAACCGCGGGGATTGGCGCAAGCGAGGGTCGTGTCGCGCAACCGGCGATTGCCGCCAGCAACGCGACGGCGGTCGTCCACTGCATTCCATATCTAACAAGTTTCATTTCTTTCATAGTCGGCTTCCTATTTCATAGACCAATGCGTTTTTGGTTTTCGAACTCCGCCATTGGGCAGCCCGAATATGGACAGACCCATTAGCCGCAAACTCACCTCGCGGCCTAATCCAGGCTCAGCAACCCCAGTCGATAGGGCAACTGGTCGTAGCGCACGTTAATCGCCGGATCACGACCCTGGTAAAGAAGTTGAAGGTTGTTGGGATCAATGGTCAGCGTTTCATCATATCCGTCGCGAATCAGCTCTCCATGGCTAATGTCCCGGGTCCAGGGCGTCACACCGTCTTTGAAGCTAACATTGTTGATCCCGGCGAAGGGCTTCTGCCACGTGTCTGCATCCGGAACGGGCGTCCATTCGCCGTCGAGGCGGTCGGATGTCCAGGCGCGGTAGTACCGTGCCGGGCCGATGGCCTCAACCAATGTCAGATAGGTGCCGGTGCCCTTGATCTTGTAGGTCATACTTCCTTCAAAAACGTCATTTCGTGGGCCCTCGATGACAACTTCCGGATCGCTCATGCCCTTGGGAAAGTCCTCGATCCTGGTACGACTGCGATACACGCGGCCATTATCGCCGGTGAAAAACAGGTAGGCATGCGTATCGTCGCAGATCACCCAGTAGTCGATCCAGAGCCGCGGGGCGCTGGCCGGCTTGGTGTCAAAGAAGCTCTCCGGCTTGGTCCAGGTTTCCGGCTTGGAGAGGTCATCGGCGGTTGAATACTGCGGCGGCTGAGATTGGTAAATCAGATACCACTTCTTGTGCGGGCGGAAGTAGAAGACTTGCGGGGCACAGTGATAGCCGCGCAGGTTCGGATTGTTGTCAATGTAATAAGGCTTGGCATTAGCGGCCTCCGCCCAATCCGAAAAACTAAGATAGACCATGCTCCAATTGCCTTGAGTATTGGCGGTAGTCGCATAGACGTGCCATTTGTCGTTGTAACGGACGACCGTTGGGTCTTTGACGGACACGAGATTGTGCGTTTCGTCTGAAACCGGCTTGATCAGCAAACCAGTGGATTTCCACTGTAGCGGCGTGGTAAAGGGCAGCTTGGGAGCGTCCGCACTGACCGTTGCCGGTGCAGCAGACTGGGTCTGGGGGGTTGCAGCAGCGAAAGTAAGAAGAGCGTTACCAGATATCAGTACCGCAACAGCGAGCCATGAGAACACAGGTTTGTTCATAGCAAAATTCCTTTCTATTGGTTTATCAGATTCAGTCATTATTTCACCGGGAATTCATAAATATTGACGCTGAAGGGGGCGAAAGTCAGGCTCGTGGGGATGGCATCCAGCGTTTGTTCTTCGATCTTGACGCCTGGTTCCTGGCCGACCACCACGTTGGCGGTGAGACTCGGCGGGGCCATGCAGCGAAGGGTGCCTTTGCCGGAGAGCTCGGCGCCGCGGATGTGAAGGCTCAGGATTTGGGCGGATTCGGTTGGGTTGATGACGGCGACGGTCAGGGCCTTACGATCGGCCGTCCAGGCAGCGGCCACATCCAACGGGAAGGTGTCACTGCCGGCGTGGACGACGGGCTGTTCGCCGCCAGGGAGGTCCTTGGGTTTTGGTTGCGGAGAGTTGCCTGTAGTCTCCACGGGAATGGTGCCATAATAGTCGCGATAGAACTTAAAGAGCATACCGGTGGGATTGAGGATAGCCTCGCCGCGGGCGGCGCTGTATGTGGCTGTGACAAAGGTCAACGCGGCAAGCTGGTAGAGGTCGGAGTGGCGGAACATCTCGTGGAAATTCCACGCATAAGCGGGAACGACCTTATAATTGCCGCCGCCGCGACCGCCGCCGGCGTAGGCGTATTCATCCAGCGCGATGGGGACAGGCCTGTTCTTAAGCGCAGGGATACGGTTTAGGTATTCCTGATAGGCTTCGTACTTAATGCGGATGTGGTTGGCCGGGCGACGCATCCAGTCAACGAGAGGCTCGTTGGGATCGTTGGGCACCTGCTTTGCGAGCGCCAGATCAAAGTGGGAGTTATAGTTGTAATAGTGCTCGCTGATCATGTCCATGTAGTCGAGGCAATTGAGAAACATGGCGCCCGTCCAATCGGCCGGCCCGAGGTAATTGGGAATCAATTTGTCGCCCAGTTTCAAAGACATCTTGGAGCCGGTCATGGTGTCCGGCATGGCACCGTCGGCGATGAGGATGATATTGGGATCGACTTTGCGCATGGCCTTGGCAAAGAGATTGTGCTTGTGCACATATTGGGAAAGAGGCATATAGCCGAACTGCCAGTCACCCCACATTTCGTTGCCGATGTTCCAGAACTTGACGTGATAAGGTTCGGGGTGGCCGTTGGCTGCGCGCATCGCGCCCATGCGGGTGGTGACGGGGCCGTTGGCGTACTCGACATATTCGGCGGCGGAACGGGCTTCGCCGAAGCCGGAGTTGACGGTGATGTAGGGTTCGACCTCCACGAGCCGGCACAGGGTCATGAATTCGTCGGTGCCGACATCGTTAGGTTGTAGAGCGCTCCAGACGGGGTCCCAGATGGGCGGGCGCTGATCGGGGTCGCCGATGGCGTCACGCCAGTCGTGGGCCGAGACGAAGTTGCCGCCGGGCCAGCGATAGACGCCGGAGCGAAGGGACTTGAGCACGGTGATGACCTCGGGCCTCCAGCCCTCGACATTGTCAGCGGGCATCAGCGAGACTGCGCCGATTCGCAGGGTGCCGGGACCGGTGGCGGTGATTTCAAGCTGGGCATCGGTTGCATCAACCGGTGATTTTAAGGTAAGGGGGAATTTGGTGTAAGCGGGGGTCAGCTTGCTGATGGTAAGCGTTTGGCGGTCAGCATCGCCGGTTCCCCACACGAGGCTAATAGTCACCTGGGCGGCAGAATCACCGGCGAGGATGATTCGGCCGGTGTAGGCTTTGTCGCACATGAGGGTAAGACCCGCCTGACGGATGCCGCGGGGTTCCGTGGGACTCAGTGTGACCGCAGGCGAGTGGTCGCCGACATAGACATATCGGGTGTCCATGGTAACGGACTCAGCCGGGCCGACGTGGGTCCAGCAGCGAGCAGGGCCACCAAAGCGACCGCCTCGACCGCCGCGTGCACCCGGTTGTGTGGACCCGGCCTGGGCGGTGATTGGGTCGTAGAACTTGCGGTCGTCGATCATCTCAGCCCACATGCCGCGGTACACGAGGCTGCCGGCGTGTTCGATGAACATGCCATAGAGGTTGGGATTAATGGGAGCTAACGTTTTGCCGGCATTGATGACGGCATTGACGGGCGTGGGAGCTGTTGTGGCAGCGGAAACTGACACTGCGGCGTGCAGGACCCACACGCTGGCCGTCAGGATGGCTATTAAGTGGATGAGGCGAATTTTCAGTTTTCGAGTGTTCATAGTGAAAAACTCCTTTTAATATAAGGTTCATAGTATGATGTTTCAATTGTCTCACCGAGTGGTTATTGTCATTGGTAATTTCAGCCTGATGTCGTCCGACGCCGCGCCGACGAGGATCTCATATTTCCCAGGTTCAACCACGTATTGTTTTTTCTCCGTATCCCAGTAGCGCAGGCGTTCGGCGGGAACTTCAATCGTGACCTTTTGGGATTTGCCACGCTTAAGATGCACACGGACAAAACCGCACAGGGCGAGTTTCGGTTGTGGAACGCTTGAATTGACGTGACGGAAATAAACTTGTGCCACATCATCGCCGTCGCATTTGCCGGAATTCTTCACTGTGAATGTCACTTTCACCGTGCCATTGGAGGCAATTTTCTTCGATTTCAACTTGCCGCTCTTGTAATCGAACTTGGTGTAACTCAAACCGTGGCCGAACGCGTAGAGGGGCTTGCCGCTGAAATACCGATAGGTGCGGTTGGTCATTGAGTAATCCGTGAAGTCTGGCAAGTCCGCTGTAGCTCTGTAGAAGGTCAACGGCAAATGGCCGGATGGGTTGACATCGCCGAACAAAACCTCGGCTACCGCTCGCCCGCCTTCCTCGCCGGGATACCACGCCTGCAAAATCGCCGGCAGGTTCTCCGCCTCCCACGGCAGCGCTATCGCTGACCCGCTGCAATTGACCATGACCACCGCCTTGCCGGTAACATGGAGCGCCTGCACGAGTTTTCCCTGCACTTCTGGTAATTCAATTGAATCACGATCGAATCCTTCGCCTTCCTGTGCCGGAGTGATGCCGCCGACATAAATGATCAAGTCTGCATTCGCCGCATGGCTGAGGGCTTCTTCGTAGAGCTCCTGCACTGAGCGGGTTGTATCGTTATCCTGTTTACTCCACGCTGCAATGCCCCGTTCGGTTCTGGTGGTGATCGGACATCCTTGGGCAAAAGTGACTTCGATGTTCGTCCCGGCCACTTGCTTGATACCGTCCAGAATTGAGACCGGATGCGAAGCTGATCCGTGGTAATTGCCATGTAGCATAGATATCGATTTGCCATTGGGGCCGATGACAGCAATCCGCTTGATCTTGGAGCGGTCGAGCGGAAGGATGCCGTCGTTCTTCAGCAGCACCAGGGATTGCCGCGCAAATTCCAGGGCCACCTGCCGGTGTTCGGGCGTGTCGTTGTCCTTGATGGTGTATTTCGAATAAGGGACTTTCTCGACCGGATCAAACAGGCCGAGACGGAAACGGATCCACAAGGTGTAATACAGGGCCTGGTCGCTCTCCTTCTCGCTGATCAACCCTTTTTGAACGGCCTGCACCAAGGCGTTGTAATCACCACCGCAGCAGAGATTACATCCGGCCTTCACCGCGATAGCCGCAGCTTCTTCCGGGGTATCGACGTACTGATGTGCCCTTCTGTTCCAAATATCATTGATCGCACTGCAATCTGAAACGACATAACCCTCAAAACCCCATTGTTTGCGTAACAGATCGTCGAGCAAGAACGTACTGGCGCTGCAAGGCACGCCGTAAACCGCATTATAAGCGCTCATCACACCGCCCACTTTCGCCTCGCGCACCGCCCGCTCGAATTGCGGCAGATACATTTCATACAAATCGCGTTCAGATGGCTCGGCATTGAAACGATGGCGATCCCGCTCCGGTCCGCTGTGAACTGCATAATGCTTCGCACAAGCCATCGCCAGTATGTAGTTGGGATCGTCACCTTGGATTCCCTTGATGAACTCCACGGCTATCTCACCTGCGAGATAGGGGTCTTCACCGTAGGTTTCCTGGCCGCGGCCCCAGCGGGGATCACGGAAGATATTGATGTTCGGAGTCCAGAAGGTCAGGCCGGTCCACCATTTAGAGTTTCCATCGTGCTTCGAGATGTAATCGTTGAACTTCGCACGGCCTTCGATGCCAATGACGGTTCCTTCCTGATGAAGCAAACCCGGATTCCACGTAGAGGCCATTCCAACTGGCTCCGGGAAAACCGTGGCGATATCGTTGTTTGCAACGCCATGCAGGGCTTCATTCCAATAGTTATACGCGGGAAAACCAAGCCGTGAAATTGCGGGCGCTTCGTTCTGCAACTGTGCGACTTTCTCCGCCAGCGACATCCGGCGGATCAGATCATTCTCGCGCGCTTGCAATGGCTGCAACGGGTCTCTCCAGATTGGCGGCTCATTGATTTCAGGTATGCGAACCGCCGCGACCGAAAAAGGTTCCGCCAACTCTGAAGCATTGAAAGCGACGACCGATGCGTCTGAGACGGCCTTCACCTCGAATGTATTGAATTTGGCGGTGATGGGGTCGTAGAACTTGCGGTCGTCGATCATCTCAGCCCACATGCCGCGGTACACGAGGCTGCCGGCGTGTTCGATGAACATGCCATAGAGGTTGGGATTAATGGGAGCTAACGTTTTGCCGGCATTGATGACGGCATTGACGGGCGTGGGGGCTGTCGTGGCAGCGGATACTGGCGCCGCGGCGTGCAAAGCCCACGCGCTAGCCGTCATGATGGCTGTGAAGCAGATGAAGCGAATTTTAGATTGTTGTGTGTTCATGATAACTCCTTATAAAAGAAATATTATGTTTTGTCAGAGGATAACATAAATTTATTTGGCAGTGAAGGCCATATACAAGTGCGGCAGCACAATAAATGTGAAGGAGGTGCCAAGCGGTGGGCCGGTCGGGCCAAACTATCATCCACAGCAAGCAAATGTGCCATTAACTTGGATGGGTACAACCTCGATAAAAGATTCATCAGATTATGCAGACCTTGTTTACTGGTGGACAGGATTTAATGACCCGAATCTTACCTCTTTGGTGGAAAGGGCAATACAATCAAATTTGGATTTGCTCCAGGCAGAAACTCGAATTCGACAAGCCAGGGCAGCCAGAGGTATTGCAGCCGGGGGATTGTGGCCGATGGCAGATGCTACAGGCTCATACACGCGTGGTCGAATCCCGATTTTGGGTAATCCCGACGCCCCGACACGAAACTTATTTCAGACAGGTTTGGATGCGGTATGGGAGCTGGATGTATTTGGTGGTGTCCGGCGAAGCGTCGAAGCAGCCGATGCGGATGTCCAGTTTGCCGTGGAAGACCATCGGGATGTTTTGGTAACTCTCGTGTCAGAGGTCGCGCTTAACTATATTGAACTTCGCGGATTTCAGCTGGAGATAGTCATTGCCCGCAATAATCTCGCGGCCCAGCAGAAGACCGCCGACCTGACGCACAAAAAGTTTCAAGGCGGGATTGTAGGCACATTGGATGTTGCTAATGCTGATGCGCAAGTAGCGACGACAGCTTCACAAATACCACAGATGGAAGCAGTTGCTCAACAAGCGATTTATAACTTAAGTGTATTGCTCGGGCTTGAGCCGGCGGCGCTGCTAAAGGAACTGTCACCAACAAATTCTATTCCTGCAACTCCGCCGGAAGTGCCAATTGGTATTCCATCCGAATTGCTTCGACGCCGCCCTGATATCAGGCGTGCCGAAGCCGGGATACACGGTGCCACTGCCCGTATAGGCGTAGCGACAGCCGACCTGTATCCGAAATTCAATCTGACAGGTTCAATAAACTTTCAAAATGACCAGCTTCACGGGCTTATCAACTGGAAAGACCGCTTTTG
>CAZRNB010000023.1:0-29069 GCA_964601355.1 uncultured Pirellulales bacterium | reverse complement strand
AAGGTTACGTGAGCGAGGCAATGCACGAGGCAAGGATTTGCCTGCGTCTTCGTCCGCAATTCAGTGCGGTGGAAAGGCTGATTGCAGACCTCTCGGTCCGTCCTATTGCTGAAGACAAGGCAACACAGAATCCTTAAATATTTATCCGCCTTTGGCGGGTTTATCCCCACGCGTGTCCGCCGTCGTTTTGGCGGATTTTACGTGTGGTTCAAGTTGAAGGTAAAAGACCTCGTCGGCACACCGACGGGGACGGAGTATGTACAAAAAGAATTAAGAATTTAGAAAATTTTTTCTTAATTCTCAATTCTCCATTCTCAATTCATTTGTGAGATGACAACCTATTTGACAGTTTTTTTTGGTTCTACTTTGCTGGCTCTGGTGATTACGCCGCTGGTAATTCGGTTTGCGCGCCGAATCAAAGCGATTGATGCTCCGAGCATTCGCAAAGTCCACTCAAATCCTGTGCCGCGTATCGGCGGGGTAGCCATCTTTGTCTCTGCAATGCTCCTTATATTGCCTGTATTGCTGCTGCCGAATGCCGTTGGAGAAGTGTTCAGGGATATGAAGCTGCAGATAATAGCTTTGCTGGCTACAGCCACGTTTATATTTCTTGTTGGGCTGGTTGACGATGTCAGAGGCCTGCGTGCGCGTATGAAGCTGATTGCACAATTGATTGCAGCGATGGTTATTTGTGCTGTCGGCATCCGCATAAAAATAGTAGGTGTTGCCGATTGGCTCACAATTAACTTTGGCTGGTTTTCCTGGCCGCTGACCTTGCTATGGATTGTTGGGATTACCAACGCAGTGAATTTAAGTGACGGCCTTGATGGCTTAGCCGCGGGCATATCAGCAGTTGCCTGTGGAGTAATCGCTATTCTTGCCATCCAGGGCGGACAGGCAGTGATGGCTGTGCTGATGTTGGCGTTGCTTGGGAGCTTATGTGGCTTTTTGGTGTTTAACTTCAATCCTGCTAAAGTTTTTATGGGCGACTGCGGCAGCTTATTTTTAGGTTTTACAATAGCATCCTCCAGCGTTATGTGTGCGAATAAATCTTCAGCCCTTGTGGGTCTTGCGTTGCCGATACTGGCCTTGGGGATACCGATTTTCGATACGCTCTTTTCTATGCTTCGACGGTTTCTGGAGCGAAGGAGTATATTTTCGCCCGACCGCAGCCATTTTCACCATCACTTACTTGCACTTGGCTTAACTCAGCGGCACGTGGTTGTGGTATCTTACGCTGTGACGTGTCTTTTTGCCGGGATGGGTTTATTTATGATGGTGACACGGAGCATCAATACTCTTGTATTGTTCCTTTGCATTTTGTTGCTGCTGCTGTTGCTGTTTTGTGTTGTTGGCTCGGTTCGCTTGCATGAGACTATTTTCGGCCTGCAGAGAAAGTATGAATTTTCCAGCCAGCGCTGGCAGGAGCAGATGAATTTTGAGCAGGCTCAGCTTTATTTTCGTAGTGCTCACAATTTTAGCCAGTGGTGGCAGGCAGTTTGTGAAGCGGCAGAGAGGATGGATTTCGCATGGGTTTCTTTGAAAACTAAAGATAAAGATGGAACGGAGCGGACCGAGGTTTGGCGGCTGGCTGATTCCACACCGCAAGATAAGTCCGGCGTTGTCGTTATGAATGTGCCGGTTCGTAATCACAGTATAGCCGGAGCGATGGAGTTTGAGATAGCGATTTTAGTGAATGGCTCTCTCGAATCCGCCGGCCATCGAGCAACACTTTTCAGCCGACTAATTGATGATCATATTATAGCTAATTTGTCTGAAAACTGAGCAAATCACTTTCTTATTGCAGATGATGGGATTTGATATTAGCTAATCGATTTATTAATAAGAAAAATTATGGCAAATTTCGGAATCAGGTTGCTTGCAATAGCAATGTCCCTTCTTTTTGGGACTGTCCACTCATCTGGTAAGTCTATTTCCACCGAAGAAAAGCAGATAGTAGTTGTTTTTCGGTATGATGACTACAGCAGTCGCAGTAATACCGACATGGAGCAGGGATTGATCGATGCTTTCCGCAGGCATGGTTTTTCGTGTATCTTTGGCGTGATTCCCTATGTATGTGCCGGCGACGGTCATGACAGACGTCCACAAAACGTGATTGCTTTAACTGAGAACAAGGCCAAGATTCTTAGAGACGGTATCAAAACGGGGACTGTGGAAGTGGCGCTGCATGGTTACTCTCACCAGAACATTTCACTCATAAATGTATATACAGAATTTGCTGGCCTTACTTACGATAAACAGCTGGAAAAAATACATGCGGGGAAAAATTACTTGGAAAAATGCTGCGAGGTATAAATTAACACTTTCATCCCGCCCTGGAATCGTTATGATTCACAAACGTTAAAGGTTCTTGAAAATCTGAACTTCACATGTATCTCCGCGGGTCTATTTGGCGATGCATCTGGCCATTATGTCATTAAGTTCCTACCAGCAACATGCTATCTTTCAAACCTGCGGGATGTAGTAAAATCCGCAAGGCGGCTTGCCGAAGCTCAGAGTGTTATCATTGTCTTGATCCATCAACACGATTTCATCGAGGTTGATAAGGACAGAGGGGTACTGACGTTCAAGGAATTTGTTGCACTGCTGGACTGGCTCGTCTCACAAGAGGATATCACCGTATTATCAGTCGATCGCGCCACTGCAGCGATTGAGGATCTGACGACAAAGCGGCTCGCAGCCAATTGCCTGTACGACCAGTTGTATGATCTCCTGTATCCCAAGCTGGCCAAGCTGACAGAGTTTCCCAATGGAGTCTATCTTGTGCCGGGCGTATTAGCGAGCCTAACAGTAAAACTGTGTGGCGTTGTGCTGCTCGTGTATTCAATCGTGCTCTTAGTGTGTGGGATCGTTGGTTTTGGTGTAGGACTTGCCGCACTTGCGCAGTCGCGCGTTGTAGCCCTGATCCTTGTGTTCGCGACACCATTAGTTCCGCTACTGGCTTCCATATATGCTTTAAGGGATGGGGTATTTGGTCGCTGTGCGGCGACCGTAGTAGCTGTCTGCATCGGCGGATGGTTGGGCATACTGGCGTGCTATGTGAGAATGAAACGCAAGAAAAAGGCCATCGAGCAACGCTTTTCCAGCAGATTGATCGATGAGCACGATGTAGTTCACTCACCAAAAGATGAAGAACGTCGAAGATCCTTGCAAGGGTAGATAATAAGATGAAGAATTCTCGAACCAAAATAAGAAAAGATTTTTTAGTTTTTGGCAGTCCAAGAATTGAACAGATAGAAATAGATGAAGTGGTTGCTTCGCTAAAATCCGGCTGGCTTGGAACAGGCCCCAAGGTAGCACGTTTTGAAGAAGACTTCAGAAAATATAAGGGGGCATCTTATGCTGTAGCGGTTAATTCGTGTACTGCCGCTCTGCACTTGAGTATGCTGGCTGCTGGCTTGAAACCGGGGGATGAGGTTATTACAACTGCAATGACTTTCTGCGCAACTGTAAACGCCATTATTCACGCAGGAGCTACTCCAGTCTTAGCGGATATTGACCTTATAACCATGAACATCGACCCTGCCCAGGTGGAGGCAAAGATTACCTCGAAAACGCGTGCTATACTGCCGGTTCATTTTGCTGGCCGAGCCTGTGATATGGATGCTATCATGGACATCGCAAAAAGGCATAGACTAAAAGTTATAGAAGATTGTGCTCATGCTATTGAAACCGAGTATCACGAACAAAAAGCAGGGACTTTTGGCGACTTTGGATGTTTTAGCTTTTACGTAACCAAAAACATCGTTACAGGCGAAGGAGGAATGGTTTTAATCCATAGCGGTGAAGATGCGGCCAGGATTAAGACTTTAGCCTTGCACGGCATGAGCAAAGATGCATGGAAACGCTTCAGTGACGAGGGCTACAAGCATTATTTTGTAATGGAGTGCGGCTTCAAATATAACATGATGGACCTGCAGGCAGCTATTGGGATTCATCAATTGAAAAGAGTTGAGTCATACTGGCAGCGCAGGCAGCAGATATGGCAAAGATACAATGAAGCTTTTACGGACCTGCCTATTATTCTCCCTGCAAATCCAGAGACCCAGACGCGTCACGCGTATCATTTATATACCATTCTCATTGATGAACAAAAGTGTGGTATCAGTCGAGATGCTTTTCTCAACGCTATGACGGCTCAGAATATTGGCGTCGGTGTGCATTACCTTAGCATACCGGAACATCCGTACTACCAACAAACATTCGGCTGGCAGCCGGAGGATTATCCCAACGCGATGTGGATCGGCCGACAAACTGTCAGTTTGCCTCTTTCGGCAAAGCTAACGGATGAAGATGTGCAGGATGTTATTGAGGAAGTGGTAAATATAGTGGCTAAAAAATGAGTATTTTTATTAAAAACATTCGTTTAGCAACTGCATCTGAGTGGGACCACATCTGGGGAGAATGCGACTACTCAACTTACTTCCACTCCAGAGAATGGGCTGAAATATGGAATAGATATACTGAAGGCAAAATGTATCCGGACCCTAAACTTGTAATGTTTACTGATGGGGAAAAAGCGGTCCTTCCGCTTTCGTATCGAAAAACGTTAAAAGGACTGGTGAAAAGTTATATATCTTCCCCTGCAGGAACATTCGGCGGGTGGATTTCTGTAGATGAACTTACTGTAGAACATGGAAAACTATTGACCAACTACTTAGTAGGAAAACTTGGACATTTAGTTTGGCGGATTAATCCCTATGACAGACTTGTACCCAGAAATTGGATAAAAAGCACTAAGGACGACGAAACTTATGCATTGAATTTATCTGATGGTTTTGACGCTGTTCACAAAAAGTGGACAAAAGGCCATAGTTCAGCGGCTCGCAAGGCTCGCAAGGAAGGCGTTTCAATAAGGCAGGCTTCCAGTATAGAGGATTGGCAGGGTTGTTTTCGGGTATATGAAGATTCTCTCAAGAGATGGGCTGAGAAGGCATCATCTCGATACGCCTGGAGACTTTTCGATGAGATGTTTAGAAGAAATTCTGCCAATATAAAATTATGGTTGGCTTTCTATCATGACACCGTTATTGCAGAGGCTCTTGTTTTCTATGCCAAAAAGCATGCAGTTTATTGGCATGGAGCCGCACTGGCGCATTATTTCAATCTCCGACCTGTAAATTTGCTAATATATGAGGCTATCAAAGATGCCTGCGAGAAAGGATACACTTGGTTTGATTTCAATCCAAGTGGCGGGCATGAAGGAGTGAAAGCATTTAAGAAAAGTTTTGGGGCAGAAGCGTTGCCATCGCCGGTTGTACACATTGAATCATCATCCTTGAAATTCATTAAGGCATGTTATCGTAAACTGAGGATATGAATGGAGGGTATTAGATCATGAAAATTAGCGGTCTATTGAAATCTTTTGATTTAAGATTCATAAAATTTTATTTACATCATTCACACAACGGTGTCAGAAAAGCTTACAAGTTTTATAGCTTAATCAAAAAGAATCCAACCTTAAAAATTGAAGAAGATGTACAAATTAAAAGTCCAGATCGACTAATAGTTGGTAAGAACGTTCAAATCCAAAAGGGAACTATTTTGCACTGTGGCGGGATGGAATGGTGTAATCATGAAGGATACATAAAAATAGGTGATGATTCAATAATAAGTCCCTATTGTATTTTTTATGGAGCAGGGGGAATTGAAATTGGCAAAAGGTCTGGTTTTGGTCCTAATGTAATGATTTTTTCAAATAGGCTCTCATATGATGCTAGATTAATTGGACAAAAAAATGAAAAAATGCATTTTAAAAAGGTAATTATTGGTGATGATGCTCAGTTATACAGTGGAGTGATAGTTAATATTGGAGTTAGTATTGGTAATGGTGCAGTTGTGGGGGCTGGAAGCCTTGTTTTGTCAGATATTCCACCGAAAGAAGTTTGGGCAGGAATTCCTGCAAAATTTATAAAGAAAAGAGATGAGGATGTTATCCAAGAACTGGCTGGTGCACAAGGTACATGATAAATACTTTCCTGAGAAACTTAAAACATACGTCAAAGGCAAGCTCCTTGACATTGGCTGTGGTGAAAAACCTTATGCGGAAATGGTAAAGCCATACGTGGCTGAACATATCGGCGTTGACCATCAAGATACGTTGCATGACAAATCAAAAGTTGATCGTTTTGGCACAGCATACAAGATTCCTGCTGAAGACGGCGAATTTGATTTCTGCCATTACATCAGATCATTTCTAGGGTTATTCATGGTAAGCATTTTCGTTAAAAGACGTGCGTATTATTTGGGATAGCGATATGTCAGTGTGTTATAAACAACCAATGATTTCGCGGCTTTTAGATAGATTATTTAGGAAAAGTTGCTGCACAATGCTTGTTAGAACAAAAGTAGGAATTAAACCCATAAATCAGCTCGCCAATTCGGATTGGTTTAACGACGTTGTCATTCATAGCACGACGGATCTAGAAATTGGCCAGATAGTTTTGCCGTATGATTTTCTAAAAGACCAATACACCTTAATAGGCAAACATATTGGCGAATCACCGCATTACGATCTAATCAAACGTTTAGACACTAATTTACCTTTAGAAAATTGCGAGTACGTTAAAAGATGCTGCAATGGGACTTTAGACTTTAGAAAAAGAATTAGGATATCGCAAGAATATCTAAGAAACAAGTATCAGGAAAGGTTAAACGCCATGTCGAACGGTGCGACCTTCTCAATAAAGGCGTGTTTAATTTACGAAAATACGTACATGGTCGCTGATGGCAAGCACTCTCTTGTAATGGCACACTACTTCAATTACGGAAATGTAACATTTCATATAATTCAGAATCTTCTTTTTGATACCTATACAAGATGGATATTCGAAAAGATAAGAAACCATAAAGATTTCAGAAAACACAATGAATACTTCGGGCGAATGTATGAATACAGAAAAAAAGAAACTGATAGAATCAGTACAAGCAGATTTGACAAACAATCCGATTGAATCAAATGCGCCGTTGTACCACCCGATTTACTTTAAAGAATTTAAAGATATTAGGTCAAGCCGAAGCAGAGAAAAGTTCTATAAAAAATCCAACATGATATTCAGATATATCGATACGGATTTATCCAACAAGAGAGTACTTGATATCGGGTCAAACGCAGGTTTTTTTTCTTTTGCAGCCGCGGAGAAAGGTGCCATAGTAGACGCCGTAGAGCCTATGACTCGGTACGTCGAACTTTGCCAAGAACTCTGCAAAATCTATGAGATTTCGAATATCAATTTCATTAACAGTCCAATATCTTTCAGATTCCTGGATAAGGAAAAATATGATTATGCTTTCATGTTGAATGTCTTTCAGTGGATCTGTGAGGGGAATAGTAAATTAGAATATGGGAAAAGAGTTCTATTGGAGATTTCAAGGCATGTAGATACTTTGTTTTTTGAATTAGGGTGCAACGTGGGAAAGTCCGCGATAAAAACAAGAAAGATAAATCATCTTGCATACATATATTCCTTATTACGAAAGAATACGATATACAAAGATATCAAATTGATAGGTACGACAAAAGATTGGGGAGGACATTCCTATAGATATGTGTTTATCTGTTCTAACAAAGAGCTAAATATAAAAGAGCCTTTTTATTCTTTTTTAAGGTGGATTACTATCTAACGTGAAATGAAAGATACTTATGCTGAAAAAAAACATGCTCTAACAACGAAAACCGTTGGAGGTATCGGCTGGTCTGGAATATCGCAGGTTATTCGCTTATTATTCCAGCTTGGTATTACTGCCATTCTAGCCAGATTGATTACACCAAATGATTTTGGGCTACTTGCCATGGTGGTTATCTTTACTAACTTTGCGAGGATATTCTGTGATTTTGGACTAAGTGCGGCATTAATACAGCGTAAACGGCTCACAGAAGAACATCTGTCCTCGATTTTCTGGATAAATGTATTAACGGGACTTATTTTAGCAGTAATATTAGCAGCCTTAGCTCCAGCAATTGCCCATTTTTATAATGAAAGTCGATTGATATCCATTGTCGTCGTATTAGCTTCAACTTTTCTCATCTCTTCTTTCGGCATCGTCCAAACCGCTCTATTTACGAGAGAACTGAAGTTCAGACTCCTGGTTATTGTCGAGATATTAGGAGTGGCAATCTCGGGGACAGCAGCTGTTGTTCTAGCTTTTTCTGGATTGGGAGTATGGAGTCTTGTTTGGCAACAAGTCGTTTCCAGCTTTGTAATAGTGATTCTTCTCTGGGCTTTTTCCAGTTGGAAGCCGAAATTCTTGTTTCGATGGCAACGGGCTAAAGAGCTTCTGGGTTTTGGTTTGAATCTCACGGGTTTTAGTTTTGTAAACTATTTTAGTCGTAATCTTGATAACCTCCTTATTGCAAAGTTCTTGGGTGCATCTCCTTTGGGTTTCTATAATTTAGCCTATCAGTTGCTGCTTTTTCCTTTGGCCAATCTTTCACATGTCGTTGGGCGTGTTATGTTCCCTAGTCTTTCTATTATTCAAGATGATAAGACCAAGGTACGTTACGCCTACATGAAAGCTACCCGTTATATCGCGGCTATAACTTTCCCATTAATGATAGGCCTTCTGGTAATTGCTCCGCAATTCATTAGAGTGATTTTTGGGCCCCAATGGGAGAGGTCTATTTTTATGGTTCAAATTCTTGCTTTAGCGGCCTTGCTACAATCCATAGGGACCCTAAATGGAAACATCTATTGGTCTCAGGGGCGTACTGACATTCAGTTTAAAGTAGGAATTATCTTTACTATCTTAACTGCCTTTGGTTTCGTCATAGGACTTCGCTGGGATGTGGAAGGAGTAGCTATCGCTTACGCTATTGTTACGTTCTTATTAGCATATCCATCTCTTGCTATTCCTTTTAAACTAATAGATTTGAAATTCAGCCATTTCGTCAGGCAGTTCGACTCAATCTCTTCAGCAACAATAGGTATGGGAGGAATTGTATTCGCGCTACGCTTTCTTCTGCAGGATACTCTAGGGACAGCTAATTGGATTACGCTGATATCGACCGTTGCTCTTGGGGTAGCGAGTTACACAGGTCTTCTGTTTATATTTGATAGAATGATATACCGCGAAGTCTTCCAATTATTACGTCATTTAAAACCATTGCGCTCAGCAGATAGCTTGTTAGGAGAATCATGATTCGCGGTCCCAGAATGGAAAGCCACGAAGATAGCCTACATATTCAAATAACTAACCAATACCAGAGCCGTGAATATATGGACGGATTTGGTTGATGCAGTCGTTATCTTGCTTAGAGAGTTCTTTAACAATAGAAATGTAATGAAAGCCTCAGATGATTCAGAAACCCATAAAGGTTATTCACTATAGCTCTTCTTGGGGGGCGATGACACAAAACTGGATCTACAACCAGGTTACAGGCTTGAGCGGTATTTCAACTAAATTTTATGCCATTGACCGAAAGAATCAGCATAGTTTTCCTTTTGATAATTTAAGGTGTATACGTGACGATCTAAATTATTTCCCCCAGTTTTTTAACCGAGCCTGGAATAAGCTTTTCGGCTGGTGTCCGCAATTTCTGCTCTGGTTTTTGAAGGATCGTCCTAATTTAATACATGCACACTTTGGGCCATGCGGATGGAACGTTTTGCCTTTTGCCAAATGGCTCAACATCCCGCTGATAACAAGTTTTTATGGAGCCGACGCATATCAATTTCCACAGAAACAACCATGTTGGCACAATAGATACAAAAAACTTTTCAAACAAGGCCGCTTGTTTCTTGTAGAAGGTCCCGCTATGCGCAAAAAGCTTATCGAGTTAGGGTGTCCCCAGGAGAAGATTATTATCCATCATATTGGTATAAAACTTGATAGATATGAGTTTCGTCCAAGAAATGCAAATGGTGAAATTCGTTTGTTAGTTTGTGGTCGGTTTGTGGAAAAGAAAGGGATACCTTACGCTATTGAAGCCTTAAAACGAGTTAGGTCAAAAACCAGAGTTGAAGTTACTTTAACGATTGTCGGTGACTCAGATAACAAGGGGACCTTGACAGATGAAAAACGAAAAATCTTGAATTCGATTGAGAAACACCAAGTTGCTGATGCAGTGACAATTACCGGCTACATTCCCCACAACGAGCTGTTGAGAATTGCTTATGACCATCATATTCTTGTTGCTCCAAGTATTCATGCATCTGATGGGGATGCTGAAGGAGGTTTTCCAGTCATATTGACAGAGATGTCAGCAACAGGAATGCCAACAGTGGCATTCAATCACTGTGACATACCTCAAATTATTCAAAATGGTAAATCTGGTTTTCTCGTTCCTGAAAAAGATGTGGATGCGTTAGTAGAAAGACTAATATACATCATTGAGCACCCTGAGATTTGTGAGAAGATGGGGCATAGCGGTCGAGCACACGTGGAGAAGAATTTTGACATCGACAAACTTAATGACCGGTTAGTACAGATTTACCAGGATTTGCTTGATGGGGTAGGTTGAGTGTGTCTTTGTTGAATCTAATTACGACGTTAACAAATTGAATAAGCCAAATAATAAAGAAAAGGAAACCAGCATGAGAATCACATTTATATTGCCAGCAATTCCGATCTGCGGGGGTGTAAGATCCACATTTGAATTGACAAATCGGTTGCAAGGTAGAGGGCATGATGTTTCAATAGTACATCCCTTGGTACCAATGTGGTCGGGAGCAAACAGGAACAGGATATATAAGTGGTATAGTTTAAAAAAACTGGCATATATCGCTTTGGCAACTGTTAGAAACCTTACGCGTGCCAAGCAGCCAAACTGGTTCGATTTAAAAGCAACTCTAATAAGGGTACCAACAATTGCGGAGCGATGGATTCCCAAGGGAGATGTTATAGTAGCTACATTGTGGGCAACTGCTTACTATGTCAACAACTATAATCGAGACAAAGGTGAGAAGTTCTATTTTCCCCGACATTATGAAACTTGGTGTGGACCGGTAGATTTAGTTAATAAAACCTATACACTCCCTCTTCGTAAAATTGTTACTTCTACTTGGCTGAAGGATATTATTGAAAAGAAAGGTGGTTGCTCTGTTCTTGGGCCTTTGCCAAATGGTGTGAATTTTAATCTGTTTTACAAGGACAGAGACGGTTTTAAATGTCACAGTCCCAAGCGAGTGGGAATCCTTTACAGACATTCTAAGTGGAAAGGTATGCAGGATGGACTCGAGGCTTTCGTGATGGCAAAGAAAGAGTATCCCAGCATCCAATTGGTCTTATTCGGTGAGACACCCACACGCAACGATATGAAAATTGTAGAGAATATAGACGATATTGAATTTCACAGACTGCCTTATAAGGATAAGTTGCGAGAATTATACAATTCGCTGGATATCTTTGTCTTTCCAAGCCACCATGAAGGATTCGGGAATCCTCCTATGGAGGCGATGGCTTGTGGAGCCGCTGTAGTTACTACGAATGTAGGAGGTGTACCAGACTACACGGTGCCGGGAAAAACTGCTTTAGTTTCACCACCTAAGGAACCGGAAGTGCTGGGTCAAAATATAATTAGATTCCTCCGAGATGAAGAAGAACGGAAACGAATAGCAGAGAGCGGTTACAACCACATTAAACAGTTCACCTGGGACAAAACGACTGACGATTTAGAGAATATTTTCTTGAAAACATACAAGCAGCAATAGGTGACGTATCAAAGGATGCTATCACACTCGTCAAGTGGAACTATCAACGAACCTGATTGGGAATTCATAAAAAGTTGACCTTATTACTACGGGACATATAGGTGAGATGAACAGAATACTGAAAACATCAGCAGATGACTTATTGATTAAATCTGCAATATTTGTGACAGTCTTTATGAGTGGCGGTGTTCACGTAATTAGTCCATATATATTGGCTGGTGTTGACACACTTTTGCTGTTAGCATTGTACATCAGAGATCGGATATATATCGACAGAAGCATGTATCAGCCGTTTCTAATATTGTCGTTACTGTTTGTATATATAGCAATCCTTTCTCGTAACTATGAAGATATGGTTTATATCTTATTTAGGGGTACTCAGTTTGGATTAGCCTTTTTAATAGTGAATTATTTCATAGTAAAGAGAGTTGACTTTATAGGCGTTCTAAACGGTGTTTTATTGTTATTTTTAGCACATGGAATATTAAATTTTATTTTCATAAATATTTTTAGTTCACCATTTACGCAAACGACTACGCGCTTAGGCACTAATCTCAATACTTTCCTGATCTTTCAGTGCGGGTCCAAAACAATAGACTTGCCTTTACTTGGCGTTGCTTTACAAAGAAACCTGGGACTATTCGGGGAGCCAGGCATTTGTCAGATTTATATGAATATATTGTTTTTCATAAATGTTTTTATTAGAAAAAACTATCGTATTGCAGTACTCGCACTAATAATGGTTGTGAGCACCTTTTCAACTGTGGGTTTTATAATATTACTAATTCAAGTATTTACTTTTCTAAGATATGATTATAAATTAACATCTTTAAGGAGGGAACTTCTTCTGCTGGCTATTGTGCCTTTACTGGTAGGTATGTCTGTCTTATCTTACTTTAATTTTAAGGAAAAGTTTGTCGGGCAAAGGAGGGGGTCATTCGATATAAGAGTGCATGATATACGTACTGCTCTGGGCCTTGTTTGTGAGTACCCTTGGGGGATTGGCTTCAGTACCCAGAAACACATAAGGATGACGTCTAAAAATTCGTATTTTGTCGAGCCTAGAGATTCTGAGAAGGAAGCGATCGGCACGAATTCGATAATGACGGTGTTCTATTCCACTGGAGTAGTCTGGGGGGGAATCATAATGTACTGTATGTACAAACAACGTCTGCTGCAAGTAAAAAGGCCGTTAGTCTTTATAGTATTGGTACTAAGCCTAAGCAGCCAACCGCTATTTTATAATCCTTTCTTTCTACTTTTCCCGATAAGTGCAATGGTGGACAGATCTTTCCGTTCCAATGGCGTACCTACATTATGAGTCTCTGAGTATTTGATTGCTCCATTCAACACACCTCATTATGCTATCAAAGCCGTCAAAGAAAACAATATTATAGGAAAGCGAGTGAAGCAGATTTCAGATATCATTATAAATCAATCGGGAAACGCATATATTGAGAAAATCGGCATATTAAGTTATGGGATATGTCAGAGGCATGAGTATAAGTAGAAGATTCTGTTTTTGTATATAATTATGATGAAGAAGTCGATTTTAAAAATATATATGAATCTGTTTTCCCAAATCGATAAAGTTGATCCACGATGGGAAGGTTATGCTATTGCACGAAATGCTGCCACAGAGGCAGAGAGGCAGAATGCTCTGCTTGAGATTTCCAAGGCGCGTTATAAAGAGAGCAAGAGGATCATGCTCGATGAATATTTCAAAACTGACTTGAGAGATATTTTGAGGGGAAAAGATGTTCTTGAAGTTGGATCAAATCATGGAGGAGCGTCACTGGCTTACTTTGAACTGTATGAGTTAAAGTCGATTACAGGAATAGATACTACCGAAAGTCAGATTGAAACAAGTAAATTGTTTTTCAAAAACAAAGGTGTTCATTCTGGTTTTAGTTTCGTAAAGGCATTTGCGGAACATCTGCCTTTTGCTTCAAATTCTTTTGATGCAATAATCTCGTTTGATGTTTTCGAGCATGTGATGGATCTCTCATGTGTTATGAGTGAATGTTTTCGTGTCTTGCGCTCTGGTGGAAAGTTGTTGGCTGTATTTCCTTCCTTCTATCAGCCGCTCGCTCATCATCTGAAGGTTGTTACATATGCCCCATGTGTCCATTGGTTTTTTAGCCCCGGCAGAATTATGGACATTTTTTGGGAAATTCTGGATGAGAACCCTGTATATAGAGACTACAAGGGTCTTGAACGGCGACCCTTGTTGCACTGGGAAAAGCTGCTTGGCATTAATGGCACGACTTTATCGAAATTTAGGAAAATAATATCGGAGAACCCATGGTCCGGTATTCAGCATATTCGATTGCCCCTGGGCTCGGTAGGAAGTGTGTCAAGGGAAAAACCCTTTCTGAAATTTTTCAGATACGTTTTTTATCTTGGCACTATGTTTCCAGTATTAGAAGAAGTATGTAACCACCGAATTGTCTGCATCTTAACAAAATGAGCAAAATTATAATTATATTGATTTATCTTTACACTATTTCGGTCTAACCATCTCAACCCAAGGATGGAGTCTTATGGCAGTTCGATCTGTTTTTTGCTCAAGCTGATAGTGAGGAACTCCTCTCCAACACCTCTATTTGAGTTCGCACGTCACTTTAAGGAGGACTCTCGTAACAGGTGCTACATAAAACGGGAGCGGAACATAAGAACGGCCAATGTCCAGCCAAACTTGTAGATTCTTCTGGCAAATCCATTTATGAACAAGAACATTCTGATTACCGGAGGGGCCGGATTCATAGGCTCGAATCTGACACTGAAGCTGATCAAAAAGGCTTATGATGTCACTGTTCTGGATAACCTTTCCCCTCAAGTTCATGGAAAGGATCAATCTTCTCCCTCGTATTTGGCAATCAAGGACCGCGTTAATTTCATCAAGGGCGACGTCAGGAATATTTCAGATTGGCACAAGGCCATTCAGCACCAGGATGTTGTTGTTCATCTTGCAGCCGAGACAGGCACTGGTCAATCAATGTATGAAATTTCGCGATATGTTGAAGTCAATATTGAAGGCTCGGCAAATCTGCTTCACTACCTTACAAACGAAAGACACTCCGTGAGGAAGGTCATCGTCGCATCTTCACGAGCGATATATGGCGAAGGGAAATATATCTGTAGTGAGCATGGAATTGTATACCCCGAGGCGCGTCAAGAGAGAGATCTTTTGCGGGCGCAATTTGAGTGTACATGTCCGCACTGTGGTTGTATTGTTGAATCAAGAGCTACGGACGAGAGCTCAAAAGCACATCCAACATCGGTTTATGGCATAACAAAGCAAAGTCAGGAGCAAATGGTATTGACTGTCTGTAAATCACTGGGTATTCCAGCGATAGCATTCCGATACCAGAATGTGTATGGACCGGGTCAATCATTATCAAATCCATACACAGGGATCCTATCAATATTTTCAACGCAGATCAAAAATCATAGCGACCTGAATATCTTTGAAGATGGGAAAGAAAGCCGTGACTTTGTCTACATTGATGATGTGGTTGAGGCAACGGTACTGGGAATAGAAAACAAAGACATCGTCAATGAGGTTTTCAATGTGGGAACGGGCACGCCGACTACCGTATTGACAGTTACCGAAACGCTTATAGAAGCGTATGGTTCTTCGGTCGAGGCTGTCGTCAGTGGCAATTTCCGGCTTGGAGACATTCGGCAAAACTACGCGGATTTGACTAAGATCAGAACAGTGTTGGGGTTCGACCCCAAATATGATTTTAGGGATGGCATCGGGAGGTTCGTGGAATGGGTAAATGGGCAGAAGGTCGAGGAAGATCGTTTCAGCAGCAGCATCGAGGAGATGAGGGAGCGAGGATTGTTCAAGTAGGTCAAGGCAGGATATGAGCGAAGAGAGGTTCTTGGACGGCAAACGCGTATTGTTCCTTGGCTACGAATATTATGATTATCATAATCACATCAGGGACGCTATTGAGAAAGCTGGGGCCGTTCTGGATTATTTCTCTGTAAGGAAGTATCACACACCATGGAACTATGTGTATTGGGGTTTGAATTGTACCAGCAAGAAACTCTTTGTTGAGTTCAATAGGGCTTATGCGAGGAGTATTCTGGAGAGAACAAAGGGCTGCAAATACGACTATGTATTCGTTGTATCGGGGTGGCAACTTCTAAAGGACTTCTACGAGGAATTGAGAATACGCAACCCAAATGCGAGGTTCTTGAACTATCACTGGGATTCTGTGAGAGAGACAGAATTTGGAATCACCTTGCTTGATCTTGTCCCTTTGTTTGACCGGGTCTATTCGTTCGACAGGCAAGACTGCAGAACATACAGGGGCCTGCATTATCTCCCATTGTTCTATGTTAAGCAGTATTGTAATCTCAGAAAGGAGATTTTCAAGGAAAAATATGATATAGACATATTATTCATCGGGAGTCTCAACAAGTACCGTAGATACCGTTATGTAATGGACTTTGAGAAGCTCTGTGAGAAGCAGGGGATAAGGTTTTTTCACTATATGTATGTGAGCAAGAGGTTCTATGTAAGAAGTTTCTTGGCAGGCCAACTGATGTTAAAGGTGCATTCGAGAGCTTTGTCACAGGCGGGAATCATTCGATACTACAGAAGAGCAAAAGCCATACTCGATCTGCCACAACAGATTCAGACAGGGCTTGCGATCAGGGTGTTTGAGGTTCTTGGAGCAGGTAAAAAGTTGATTACCACGAATAAACACATTGTCGAGGAGCCTTTCTATGATCCAAGGAATATACTGATAGTCGATAATGAGAATCCCTTCATCGATCCGGCGTTTGTCATGGATACGGAGTTTGTCTGGAACGACGTTCTTGAACAGTACTCTCTATCTAACTGGGTGAAGACTATATTCGATGAAGAGATATACGGCAGTAGTAAGGTATAAAATGAAGGCTTTATCTACGTAATATGTAATATGGATCAATTGACCCAACAACTCAAATCCGGTGAACTCACAGTTCAGGATCTTCCTTGGCCGCAGGTCGGGGCGGGAATGATTCTGGTGCGGAATCACTATTCCCTCATCAGTGCCGGGACGGAGGGCTCGACGGTTAAGACCGCGCGGAAGGGCCTGATCGGCAAGGCGAAGGAACGGCCGCAGCAGGTCCGGCAGGTCCTCGATGTTCTGAAGAAGCAGGGACCTGTTCAGACCTATCGGGCCGTCATGAAGAAGCTCGATGCTTATTCACCACTCGGCTATAGTTCGGCGGGACAGGTGATCGAAGTCGGAGGTGGAGTTCAAGGATTTAGTGTAGGTGATAAAGTTGCATGTGCAGGTGGTGGATATGCTAATCACGCAGAAATAGTATGTGTGCCGGTGAATCTCTGCGTGAAGTTGCCGGAAGGTGCGGATCTCAAGCTGGCCAGCTATAACACCCTCGGGGCTATCGCACTACAGGGCATTCGCCAGGCGGATCTGAGGTTGGGTGAGAGTTGTGCTGTGATTGGCCTCGGCCTGCTTGGACAGTTAACTTGCCTCATGTTGCGCGCCGCCGGGGTCCGGACGTACGGGATCGATGTGCAGGGCTTCGCCGTCGAGCTGGCGAAGCAGCACTGCTGTGACGGCGCATGGGTCCGCGATGAGCCTGGGATCGCCGAACATATCGATTCGCTTACGGATGGTTTAGGTGTTGATGCTATTCTCATTACTGCCGCAACGGATAGTCTCGACCCCGTGAACTTTGCAGGACGGATTGCCCGGAAGAAGGGCAGAGTGGTTGTCGTCGGTGCGGTTCCGACAGGATTTGAACGAGAACCCCATTGGTACCGGAAAGAACTCGAATTGAGGATGTCATGCTCCTACGGGCCGGGCCGTTACGACCCAGACTACGAGGAGAAAGGGCTGGATTATCCGACGGCCTATGTGCGCTGGACAGAGAATCGGAATATGCAGGCGTTCCAGGACCTGGTGCACTCGGGGCGGATTGATATCGATTATCTAACCACACACGAATTTGATCTTGAGGATGCGCCCAAAGCATACGATATGATAGTAAATCGGTCAGAGCCGTTTCTGGGTGTGGTTATTAAATACGACGTAAGCAAACCACCCAAAAAGGATAAAATTGTAATCCGAAGCGTCTCGGAATATGGCAAGGTTAATCTTGCCTTTATAGGGGCAGGCAGCTATGCACAGGGTAATCTCTTGCCCAATATCCCCAAGAAGGATAAGGATGTCGTGTGCAAAGGGGTTATGACTCAGTCAGGTACGACGTCTAAACGTGTTGCCGAGCGTTTTGGATTCGAATTCTGTACCTCTTCAGTAAATGACATTCTAAAGAATCCTGATATTAATACCGTCTTTATTGCGACACGGCACGATAGCCACGCTAAATATGTCAAACAGGGCCTCGAGGCGGGAAAGCACGTGTTCACAGAAAAGCCTTTGTGCATTAAACAGGAAGAACTGGATGAAATACAGGGTCTATACCAACAACATAATGATAGGCTTCTGATGGTCGGGTTCAACCGGCGTTTCGCACCCTTGGCACGAGAACTGAAGTCCAGAATCGGCGGAGGACCTATCTCGATAATCTACCGCGTGAACGCCGGAGCCATACCAAAGGATACATGGATCCAGGATGTGGAAATCGGTGGCGGCAGAATTATTGGAGAGGTGTGTCACTTCATTGACTTTTTGACCTGGATGTGCGGGGCACTGCCCGTTACAGTACACGCCAACGCCATTCCTGATCCTGATGCCCTTAATGATACGATCAGCATCAATATCTCCTTCGCAAATGGTTCTATCGGTATCGTTTGCTACTTTGCCAACGGCTCAAAGGAACTTTCAAAGGAATATATCGAGGTTTATGCCTCCGGTCTAACTGGCATTATCCGTGACTTCAAGGCTCTAGAGATTTGTGGTAAGGGCAAACCATATCGGAAGAAACTGCTCAGTCAGGACAAAGGCCAAGCCAACATGGTTCGTAAATTCATAGAGCGTGTCAAGACAGGTGGAAAGCCACTGATAGATCCAAATGAGATATTTACAGTAACAAAGGCTTGTTTCGCTGTAATCGAGTCTATTAAAACAAGGCAAGTCATTTCTCTATAAAATCGCCATCGTATGATCAACGTTCAGCCCCATTTGATAAGTCTCTTGTCGTATATTGAAAGATACAACTATGCTGGCTATGACCCATACGACGCCCTGAACAGCCCATTGCTGAGATTGTTGGCTTGCAGGAGCAAGTGGGTTCGAATTGCGTTTACTCAGGCTCTCAAGCGGCTTCCTTTTAATCTTCGGCCAATTCTTGGTGTACGAAGAGCACACAACCCAAAAGCGATAGGGTTGTTTCTCTGGGGATACGCAAGGCTGTACGCCCTTGAAAAAGCGCCGCAATACCTCGAACGGATCGAGTACCTGCTCAACCTACTCGAGCAGTCGAAGAGCAAGGGATACTCCGGCAACTGCTGGGGCTATAATTTCGACTGGCAGTCCCGGGCTTTCTTTGTGCCGAAATTTACACCAACCATTGTCAATTCGTCGTTTATCGGTCAAGCACTGTTGGATACGTATAAATATACAGGTATGTCGGACGCTTTGGATATGGCGATGCCGATCAAGGATTTCATCCTGAATGATTTGAACCGGATGAAAGATGGGGCAACTTTCTGTTTCAGTTATACACCGTTGGACCATTATGCCGTACACAATGCCAACCTGTTGGGTGCATCTCTGCTTATCCGTCTAGCTCATATAACAGGTGATGATACTTTACGCTATCCTGCATTGTCCGCCTTGACATACAATATGAAATACCAGAAGGATGATGGTTCCTGGTATTATTCTGAGAAGGAAGGCTCCCATTGGATAGATTCGTTTCATACCGGATTCAACCTTGAAGCAATCCATTATTTCCTGCAATTGAACGAGGGCACTGAATATAAGGATGCATATTATCGGGGGGTTAAATACTACGCAGACAAGTTCTTTCTGGAGGACGGCACCCCGAAATATTATCACAATAGGATCTATCCGATTGATATTCACGCACCGGCACAAGCGATTTCATTTTTTTCAGGAGAAGGTCCTTGCTATCGAGAACTTACAGATCGCATTCTGAACTGGACACTCGGAAATATGCTGGATTCCACAGGTTATTTTTATTTCAGGAAGGGTCGTTATTTTACCAACAGAGTTCCTTATATGCGATGGTCCCAGGCTTGGGCATTTCATGCGTTGACCAAGTACATGTTGACTCGGTCTCGACTACCAAGACAAGAGGGTGTTCAGAAATGATTGATCCCGTGCGAATCTGTGGTCTTAAGGTATATCCATTCGTTAACATGGAGCAGCTTTGTGATTTCCTTGTCAATCGCAGTACGCTTCTGATAGCAGTTGGTGCTGAGAAGCTCTTAAGCAAAGATCACAATTTCCGTCGTATTGTCAATAACGGTGTGGGTTATGCGGATGGGATTGGAACGGTTTGGGCCCTCAAACGAAAAGGCTACTACGTTCCGAAAATACGCGGTGCAGACTTATGGTTGAGAATCATTCAGAGATTCAACGATAGGCGTTTCTATATAGTGGGCGCTGAAGAAGCTGTCCTGACGACGACACTGGAAAAACTGACCATCCAATTCCGACCGGAGATAGTTGGTGCAAGGAACGGTTTCCTTGATAAGGATGGCTTCGTTCAGTTGAAAGAAGATATTAGGAACACAAAGCCGGATATTGTTTTTGTTGCGTTGGGATCGCCAAAGCAGGAGTTTCTAATGGAGGAGCTTTTCAAGATACACCCCGCCCTCTATATGGGAATTGGAGGGAGCCTCGATCTTTATGCAGGGAAAGTGTCTCCCGTTCCTGAGTGGTGGATAAAAATATTCAAATGGGAAGGGTTTTACCGCCATTTCCACAATCTCAAGAAACCGAAAAGATGGAGACGTCTGCTTCGTCTACTTCGGAGTCTCCCCATAGTATGGAAGGTGCTGACCAACACGATATAAGCGTAGTGCAACCCATTAAGCAAATGTAATTTTTGATAGTGTTTTGGTCTTTCCTTTCGATCTCTGTCAATGTGCAAGGGTTCTGATATGGATGTTGCCTCCGAATCTCTATTGAACGATAGGCCATTTATGTTTGGTTGTTTATTTTCGCTGTTTCGCGTGCTCCTCCTTTATGTTCGTCCGGTGACGAAATCTTACCTAATTCTATGAACTGCTTGAAGGGGATCAGTATTGTCAGTAAATTCATATCCCCACCGATATTCTTGAAAGAGGTTTACCGAGTGCAAGTAATTATAGTAGGCATGCATATCCATGCGATAAAAAGGAGTTCATCATGACCAAAAGAGTTGTGTTAATAAATCCGCCGCTCACGATGGAGGAAAGATATGGAACTTTAGCCAAAGCAGGCAGCGAATTGCCTCCTCTGGGCCTATGCAATCTTGCTGCAGTTGTTAAACCACAGGGTGCAGATGTATCCATCATCGATGCCCCAGCTCTTGGGCTGGACGTAGAACAAACTTATGCAATAGTTGAGCAATTCAATCCTGATATTATCGGCATTACTGCCGTTACCATATCGATAAATAACGCCGCGCGATTAGCAGATTACATAAAACAAAAAAGACCTGAGTCTTGCATAGTATTAGGAGGACCCCACGCCAGTGCAGTTCCTGAAGAGACACTAAACCGTTTTCACGGATTTGATATTGCTGTTATAGGTGAAGGCGAAGAAACATTTTCCGAATTGGTTGCAAAGTTCGACGATAAAACTAACTTATGTAAGATTCAGGGCATAGCTTTCCGTGACAATGGCAAAATAGTTCGTTCTGGTCCTAGATCTTTTATCCAGAACCTTGATGACCTTCCTTTGCCAAGTTGGGATATGCTGCCGAATTTCCCCAAAGGTTATTCTCAGTCGGCTATGCGTTCCTACCGTAGGCCTACAGCCTCTCTTATTACATCGAGGGGCTGCTACGGAAAGTGTACTTTCTGCGACACAGCCTGTTTTGGCAGAAAAGTAAGATGCCACAGCCCTGATTACGTAATAGCAATGATGAAAGATCTTATAAATAAATACGGCGTTAAGGACATCTCATTTTATGATGACAACTTTACTGCTTTTCCAAAACGCATCACAAAAATTTGCGAACTGATTATTGATCAAAAACTGGACATAACATGGTCTTGCGATGCCAGAATAGATAATATTCGCTCGTTGGAGCAAGTCAAATTATTCAAAAAGGCTGGCTGCTGGCAAATATGTTATGGAATAGAAAGCGGCAATCAGAGGATATTAGATGAGGTAAAGAAAAATATTACCCTGGAAAAGATAAAACGAGTAGTTGGGTGGACAGACAAAGCGGGAATACTGGTAAAAGGATTTTTTATGATGGGACTTCCCCTAGAGACCAAGGAGACGATTGAAGATACAATAAATTTTGCCATCGAATTGCCACTCACAAATGCCCATGTTACCTTCACTACTCCTTTACCAGGTTCGGAGTTGTATGAGACCGCACATAAATACGGAAAATTCGACGATGATTGGGGCAAGATGAATATGTGGACACCGGTGTTTATTCCTTACGGTGTGAGCGAAGAACTGTTACAAAAGGGCAAGAAGAAATTCTTCCGCAAATTCTACTTAAGACCCACAATCATATTCAGTTATCTTAAAATGATAAGGCAACCTCGGCAACTATGGAGCCTTGTCAAAGGCTTTTGGACACTTATTACCAGCCTTGTCAAAATCAAATAGCAGGAAAATTCCATCCAGCAATAACTTGTATAGCAACACGATAGAATAGTTAAACCATTATGCCCCAGCAAGTAATCACAGAACAAAATTGCGGGAGTTCTCTGATACCTACCCCCGCTGCAACAGTGTTCGGAATCCCTATTTGGGATTTGCGCCTGGAAGAATTTGTCGGACTGGCAAGAAAGCTTATTAAGCAAAACCACAAATCCTTGTTTACCACTATTGGCGCACCTTCAATCGTTGCTTCACAGAAGTCTATCGAGTTTTTTAATCATTTTCAACACGCCGACGTCGTGCTGCCGGACGGTAAATTCCCCGTTTGGGTGGCAAGATTCTCAAAACGCAATATTGCTGAACGTGTCCCCGGACCCGATTTTGTCGAGTCGTTCCTTTTGACCGCCGAAAAAGAAGGTTTCCGTCTGTTCTTTATGGGCTCAACCTGCGAAATCCTATAAAAACTCAAACAAAACTGTCTACAAAAGTACCCATAACTGAATATTGCCGGGGTGCTGGCACCACCATTTGGCAAGTTGGATGAAGAAACTAATCAACATCTCGTAGATACCATTAACCAAGTCCATCCAGATGTGCTATTTGTCGGGATGACTGCGCCAAAGCAGGAACTTTGGCTGTCTCGTAACTTCGATCAGATTGTTGTTTTATTTGCTATGGGAGTAGGTGCCTCGTTTGATTACCTGGCAGGCAATAAGCATCGCGTTCCAAAATGGATTGGCAACCTAGTACTCTGTCAAGTGTGATTTGATGGCTTGTAAATCCGCACTTGATGCGGAATCCAGAATAACACAGGTGCGAATTCCTGCTTTCACGGGAATGATACCCATCAATCGAGGCTTGACAGGGCACTAGGATTTGAGTGGGTGTATCGGACTTTGCAGGAGCCGAGGAGAATAGGGCCTAAGGCTCTTAAAAACTTGCTCTTTGGTATTCAGGTGTTGGGAATCTACGTAGGGCGGAAATTGAGAAGAGGTAAATAATAGAAACAGTCACATACTTTTACACTTTGATTGAAAGTCTCTAATAAATGGACAAACTAACGGTGAAAACTTGCAGGTTCTTTGATGATTACGCGGATCAATTCGATGAGATATATATGATTCAGACACAGGTAGGTTTGATGGGTTGGCTGAATCGACGACTTCGAGCCAGTATGCTGATTCGTTATGAAAAGACCTTTTTATCGCTGCAGCCAATGAAAGAACGTACGGTCTTAGACGTTGGCTGTGGATCAGGACGATTTATTTTAAAGTGTTTGGAATTAGGAGCTGCTAAAGTTACCGGGATTGATCTAAGTGAAAAGATGGTGTCACTTTCAAAGAATACTCTCAATCGCGTTGACAATTTCTCCGATAGAGCAGATATAATAATTGGAGACTTTATGAAATACACGTTTCCCAATCCATACGACTACGCGATCATTATGGGGGTTATGGATTATATTGAAAATGCAGAAGACTTTCTCGTGAAATTGAACAAGACGGTTCTTAGTAGAGCTGTTCTCAGTTTTCCGGTTGCAGAGAGTATATGGGCCTTGCAAAGGAAGGTGCGTTACAAACTTAGAGCATGCCCTCTTTACTTTTACCGGAGAAGACAGTTAGAAAAGTTGATGGTATGTTCTGGGTTCAAGTCGTTTTCAATCGAACGGATAGGCCGGGACTATTTCGTTGTGGCTCGGACATAAAGCGTCTCCTCTGCTAAGAACTTCTCTGTCTTCGATTTGGATGATTCACGTTCTTTTCACACTTACACGAGCAATTAACCGCATTCACTGAGCGGTAAAAAGGAAGATGTTTGCTTGCCAGAAACTAACTATAAGAATACCTGGAAACAATTTTCAACATTGACTATTGATGTTGAGGAATGGTTTCATATCTTGGACAGCTCTGCTGTGCCGAGTATTGGCTATTGGTCTTCTCTTGAGTCGAGGATTGAGAGAAATCTTGAAAGGCTTCTCGATTTACTTGCTTCTCACTCCGTGCGAGCTACATTCTTTTGGCTTGGTTGGATCGCAGAAAGGCACAAAAATCTTGTGCGCCAGTGTCAGCAATCTGGTCACGAGATAGCCAGCCACGGCTATGCTCATCTCCTTGCTTACAAAGTTGGCGAGACAGTATTCCGTCAAGATGTTTTGAGAGCCAAAGCCCTCTTGGAAGATATAACTGGTGAGCCGATCATAGGTTTTCGGGCGCCGGGTTTTGGTATCACAAAAGAGGCCACCTGGGCTTTTGACGTGATTAAAGAGTCTGGTTATCAATATGACTCCAGCGTCTTTCCGGCCTCACGAGGACATGGCGGCATTTCAGATTCGCCCATTGGCCCATACTTTGTCGAAACTGGAAGTGGCCATTTGCTTGAGATTCCTATGTCTGTTGTCGGTATATTTGGCCGCAGAACAAGCCTATTTGGCGGCGGTTATCTAAGGCTGGCCAACAGGCGGATGATCCGTTGGGGCATAAGCAGATTACAGGCTTCAGGACAGCCATTGATAGTTTACATTCATCCTCGTGAGATCGACCCAAGTCAACCTCGTTTGCCGTTGACTTTGAGGCGGCGGTTTAAATGCTATGTACATTTGAATAGCATGCCGTCAAAGCTTGAATGGCTATGTCGAAACTATTCGTTTGGCACCATGCTCGAGATGATCGAAAGTTACGTGAGGTCATTCTATTTAGAAAGCAAAACCATCCCTGTAATAAATCTGCAGAACCATGACTCCTTTAGTAAATCACCAAGCGAAGAAGAAAATTGGGCTGCTCATAATGGTAGCGAGACACTCCGAAATAAGCTTCTTTTATTAGAAAGAGCAATGGCGAATTTCCTTACTCCAGTTCATAACAGGTCAAATGTCAGAGGATAATATTTATAAATCCGACCGACGAAGTGTTTATTTCTGAAGGAAGATTGTGGATAGTTAATACCTGAGCTGTAAAAAACGCATTAAAAGCTAAAAAAAACCGGCATCGTCAGGCGGCTCGGTCCTTTTACGAAGTTCCACCAAAGCGGTCTTGCACAGTTGATAGGGTGTTAGGAAGAAGTCATGAAAATCATCAACGTCGTCGGGGCTAGGCCCAATTTCATGAAGATTGCCCCGCTGATGGCGGAATACAGAAAGCATGAACGGATTGAGCCGTTGCTGGTTCATACAGGTCAGCACTACGACGAGAGAATGAGTGATCTGTTCTTTCGGCAACTGGATATACCCAAACCGGATATCAATCTTGAAGTCGGCAGTGCCTCACATGCGGTCCAAACTGCGGAGATAATGAAGGCATTTGAACCTGTGGTGTTAGAGCATAAGCCTGATGCAGTCCTTGTTGTTGGAGACGTCAATAGTACGGTCGCCTGTGGTCTGGTGGCTGTAAAACTGGGCGTGAAACTCATTCATGTTGAGGCAGGGCTTCGCAGTTTTGATCGTTCGATGCCGGAAGAAATCAATCGTATTGTGACAGATTCCATCAGCGACCTGCTTTTCTGTACCGAGCAAAGCGGAGTTGACAACCTTATCCACGAGGGTATCCCCCAAAATAGAATATTCCTTGTTGGTAATGTAATGATTGATACTCTGCTAAGAAACAAAGCTAAAGCTGAAAAATCTGATATCCTGAATCAACTGAATCTCGATGGTGATGATTTTGCCGTAGTTACTTTACACCGTCCATCCAATGTCGATGACGTAGTCGTCTTTAGCAGAATTCTTGATGCACTCGAAATCATCCAAAACGATATGCCTGTGATTTTTCCTGTCCATCCACGAACCCGCAGGAATCTGTATTCCACAGCCTTGGGAAAAAGAGTTGATGATATGGTTGGGCTTCGGGTATTGGAGCCGGTAGGGTACTTCGATTTTCTAAAATTGATATCTTCTTCTAAAATTGTGCTTACCGATTCCGGAGGCATCCAGGAAGAGACTACTATTCTGGGTATTCCCTGTTTAACTTTACGAGAAAACACCGAGCGGCCGGTTACTGTAGAAATTGGCTCCAACCAGGTTGTAGGGAACGATACATCCAGAATTATTCACGCATATAGACAAGCAATAAATGGAGGATGGCGTAAACCACAGATACCTCCCCTTTGGGATGGGCTTGCATCTGAACGTATTGTAAGAATACTCATAGACAAACTATCTGGCTGATAAAGCCAAAGTAGGGATAAAACTAAACCGGCATCGTCAGGCGGCTCGGTCCTTTTACGAAGTTCCACCGAGGCTGCCAAAGGGACGAGGCCGGCACGGGAGGGTCGTTAAAACGGCCCTCCCATTTTTATTATATCGGATTTGACCAATTGTGTATCCAGAAACCTTGCGTTTTCGAAAAACTTCACCTTTGACGATTTGATTCCTTCTTTCACGTTCATTACACAGGGCAAGCTATCGTTTTTTCTTGTTTTCTTCACATTAGTGACCAAGAACTAAACCGCTTTGCGGTGGTTTAGACCCGCCGCTTTCTAAACGTTCCTCCTGTTTCCTGTACCAATTTAGCCTTATCAGTCGTTATCAACGAACCTTTAAAATGCTTCCTGAGAGGACGCTCAATGTGAGTGTCCGTGTATGGTGTTCTAAATTCGAAAGGAAGCACTATGACCGAATTGCGAAAAAAAATGATCAGGGACATGCAGTTGCGGAACTTTTCGCTCGCAACGCAAAAGAGCTATCTCAATTCAGTGACCGGTTTGGCTAAACATTATCATCAATCTCCCGATGTAATCAGCCCAGCAGAGATCCAGGATTACGTCATATACCTGCTGACCGAACGTAAGCTTGCTATAGGCAGTTGTCACACCATAATCACAGCATTACGTTTTTTCTACTCGGTGACTCTTGGGGAGGATAAATCACGAGCACCGATACCAGAAGTAAAAAACTATAGACGTCTTCCGAACATTCTGAGTGGTAATGAGATCGAGAAGTTGTTTGCCGTGGTAAAGAACATCAAGCACCGGGCAGTTTTGATGACGGCATATAGTGGAGGTCTTAGAGCTAGTGAGTTAGTACATTTGAAAGTCACCGATATTCATAGTGATCGAATGATGATCCGCGTCGAACAAGGTAAGGGAATGAAAGATCGGTATACCCTTTTGTCAAAGCGTTTGTTAGAGGAGTTGCGCAATTACTGGAAGATCAAGCGTCCTAACATCTGGCTGTTTCCAGGTCGTTCGAACCATCCAATGACCCGTCGCATGACTTATCATATCTACGTTGATGCTGCTAAGAAAGCTGGAATTAAACGAAAAGGCGGCATTCATACCTTACGCCATTGCTTTGCCACACATCTTTTAGAAGCTGGCGAAGACCTACGTACTATCCAACTACTGATGGGACACAGTTCGATTCGAACCACAGTGAGTTATCTTCAGGTAACCAGCAAAACCTTGCAGGGCACCAAGAGCCCACTAGATCTGTTGCCAAACTCGAAGGCTCAGGGCAATTGATAGAGGCTGATTATGTTATGCACTGCCGCAAAGGCGGCAGGTAGGGCTCAATCTGTAAGGCCGCGTTACGAAGTCGGTGATATATTCCGAACTTATGGCCAATCATATCGCCAGAGTCGCTTGTTGCCCGCATCCCATTTGAACGTAATGCGTGCGATTGAGATATGTCGCACCGCCGAGCTTGGTGGGCACCTCGAGCGATGTGACCACTGCGGATATGAAAGAAACGCCTATAACTCCTGCCGTAACCGTCATTGTCCGAAATGCCAGGCATTAGCCAAAGCAGAATGGCTTGACAGACGTAAGGCCGAACTGCTTCCGGTGGAGTACTTCCACAATGTTTTCACCATTCCTCATGAATTGAATCTCATCGCGAGGTGTAACAAAACTGTTGTACACGATATCCTCTTTAAGGTTGTTGCCCAAACACTACAGGAATTCGGCGACGATCCCAAACATGGTTTAGGTGGCAAAATCGGATTTACCACCATTTTGCATACCTGGGACCAGAAGCTACTCAGTCACATACATCTGCATTGCGTAATCGCTGCAGGGGCGCTTTCTTTCGACGGTAAACATTGGATACCGTCGCGAAAGAACTTTCTTTTTCCGGTAAAGGCCTTGTCGAGAGTCTTCCGCGGCAAATTCATCAGCTATCTCAAAAAGGCATTCACCGACGGTAAACTGGTATTCCCCGGTCAGATCGCTTATCTTGCCACAGAAGAGCACTTCTTACAGTCGATTAGTCGACTATGGGACAAAGAGTGGGTCGTATATTTGAAAGCGCCCTTCAATGGCCCCCAGAAAGTACTGGACTACCTTGGCCGTTACACTCACCGGGTGGCGATTGCCAACCATCGTATAGTAAAAGTCGAAGACGGTCTTGTTACTTTTCGGTACAGAGGCCGTACCGACGGTGGCAAGTGCAAACAGATAACGATAAGCGCCAAAGAGTTTATTCGCAGGTTTCTACTGCACGTCATCCCCAACTCGTACAAACGGATTCGTCATTTTGGTTTCCTCGCAAACCGCAATAAGAAGCAGGAACTGCGAAAATGCCGAGAACTACTTGGTTTATGTCCGGATCCACCAGAGATTCCCGAAGAAACGCTACAGGAAAAGATGCTGAGGTTGACCGGTACAGATATTACGGAATGTCCTCGCTGTAAACAGGGCCATATGAAACTGGTCATGGAACTATCAATACTTATCACAC
>CAZRNB010000022.1:16029-30837 GCA_964601355.1 uncultured Pirellulales bacterium | reverse complement strand
GCAAAGCCTTTGGCAGCCTGAAAAATCTACCTACAAACAGCAGGTGCACCCAGCGCAGCGGTGGGGGTAACTTTTGGCTTGTATCCGGCCTATCGCGCCGCTAATATGGACCCGATTGAGTCGCTGAGACATGAGTAAAAGTCATAAATCAAAAATCAAAATGCAAAATATAAGAGTTATGAGTTCGTAGTTCATAGTTCATCGACAAACAACGAACTATGAACAATGAACAAAGATTGATTTTGATAATTGATTTTTGATATTTAATTTTTTAAGTAATGGTATGTTTGGAAAATGGATACCTCTGTTTAAGCTGTTCGGCTTTAGTGTCAGCGTTGATACAAGCTGGTTTATCCTGGCAATACTTATTGTCTGGACTTTATCGAACAGTGTTTTTCCAGATTACTTTGAAGGTTTATCAAAGGGCACCTATCTGTGGATGGGAATCGCCGGGGCCCTGGGATTGTTTGCTTCTATTGTTTTTCATGAATTTTGTCACTCGCTGGTTGCAAGGCGGTTCGGCCTGCCGATGAAAGGCATCACGCTTTTTATTTTTGGCGGCGTAGCTGAGATGCTTGATGAGCCGAAAAGTCCTAAGATTGAGTTTTTAATGGCAATTGCGGGCCCGGTTTCAAGCGTGTTATTAGCGACGGGATTGTATCTTGTTCGTATGGCGACAGAATTGATGGCATGGCCCGCACCTATTAACAATGTCCTGTATTACCTTGTACTATTGAACGTTGGATTGGCTGTATTTAATTTGCTGCCGGCGTTTCCACTCGACGGAGGGCGTGTTCTTCGTTCGATTCTTTGGGCCATTAGGGGCAATCTTCGCTGGGCGACCAGGATTGCCTCGCGGTTAGGTTCGGGTTTTGGCGTGTTTCTGATTATTATAGGGGTGTTGCAGTTTATCAGGGGCGATGGTTATGTCGGTGGAATATGGTCGGCTTTGATCGGCATGTTTATCCGAAACGCCTCTGCGACGTCGTACAAACAGCTAATTATGCGAACGTCGCTGGGCGGCGAAGAGATTTGGCGTTTTATGAAGATAAATCCTATCACTGTGCCGCCGACAATTTCCGTTGAGCAATTAGTAAATGATTACTTTTACAGACATCAGCTTAAAATGTTTCCCGTGTGTAACGGCGATCTTCTTTTAGGCTGTATTAGCTCGGATCAGGTAAAGCAGGTGCTGAGAGAGCAATGGGAAGATCTCACTGTCGGCGACCTGGTTAAACCATGTTCTGCGGAAAATACTATAACTCCGCAGACAGATGCCGTCATGGCGCTATCTATAATGAATCGTACCGGCAACAGCCGGCTAATGGTGGTTGATGGGAGCCGATTAGTCGGCATTGTCACTCTGAAAGATATGCTGAAGTTCCTCGACCTTAAAATCGACCTCGAAGGGCAATAATCCTGGGATGAACAGAGGATAGAGGGCAGAGGATAGAATAAAAATTGATGCAAGCAGAGCCGCGACCGTAAGGGAGCGGTAGGACGAAGGACGAGGGATGAAGGACAATAAACGAACCATCGGATAACGAATTACGAATCCTGAACTCTGAACGCTGGGCGCTGAATGCTGAAAAACGCAAGCAGAGCCGCGACCGTAAGGGAGCGGTAAGACGATAGACGATGGACGAATGAGGGATAACAGAGGACAGAAGAACAGAGGACAGAGGACAGAAGGAATTAGTTAATTAGTGAATTAGTGATTTTTGATTTCAAAAAACGCCTTCAACGTAATCATCTATATGATGGAACTCGGCATTTTCGAGGAAACTTTGCGGTTTTGCAATAAAGTCACAAATGTTCTCTAAGATAATAAGATGCTTATGCTCTTGGTCAGCTAATTTTTTGAAAACCTCTTTTTGGTCGGGATTATCTGCCTGGTCGGCCTTTTCCAGATAAAACTTTTCGCTTTCCTGCTCGATGTCCCTTGCCTTTTTGTAAAGCTGCAGCTCATTGCCGTCGAAGGTGTAATTCCTGGTTGTTTCTCTCAATTTCTCAAAAACTTTTTTTGCATTTTTCAGCACCGGCGTGTCGGTAATTTTCTTTGGTGGTTTTTTTTGCATCTGCTGTACGACTTTGTAGTGCTTAACTTCCTCGTCAGCGAGCATATTAAGTATGTTTTTAAGTCCCTTATTGCTGGTTTTGCCTGCAAGCTGGCGATAGTACTTCTCGCTAAATTGCTCTTTTTCCAATGCTAGTTCAAATATATCCATATAATATCCTTTTTTACGATTCAAGAGTTAGTGTAAAGTGCCTAAAGTTTAGAATGACTAAAGTGCCTAAAATTACGAATTATAACTTTAGTTCACTTTAGGCACTTTAGCTCACTTTAGTCACTTTACAGTTTAGCTCACTTTCCTGCGAGGCTTTCCGTGATTAATATTTTAAGAGCCTGCTATTTCGTGTGTGTTTAGCCACGTATTATCGAAGGCCATCCCCAAGCTCGGACTCAGCATTGCTGGAGTCCCACGCTTGGGGCTGCCACCCTTTCTTTGTCAATTTTATTGGGTGGCAGCCTCAAAGCCGAAGGCTTTGGGGATGGTTTTTCCTCTGGCTAAGCACGTACGCTATTTCAGGATACAGACAGCCCCGGGCTGGGTCAGCCAAAGAGCTGCGCTCTCGGAAATCAGGAACTCGTACCGGCCTGCAGATGGGCCGATGAATCCGGTCATAAGGTCCTGACCCAAAACGATCGAGGCGGGCGGGCCGGCAGTGCTTAATAAAACGCCTCCCGAATCTATGCAGGCAGCTTTGATAATTCCGTCAGTGACAATCTGTCCGATGTGCTCTAATTCAGTCGCATTTCCCTGTGGATACCGTCGATAGAGCTGATTGTACAGTTTCGGCGCCAGAGTTAAGGCGTACGGTCCATGAAAACCGGCATTATCAAGTGCGGTAACTGCCTTGATAATATCCTCGGCTGCGATTCCGATTTTGTCCCACGATTTTAGCTTGATTGAAAGGCTTCCTTCAATGGTTAGCAATCCACCAAGGCCCAGCGGTTTTGAGCCGTTAAAGATCAATTCATCTTCCTGCTTTGCGCAGGCGATGGCTGCTTTTACAGCCGCGACTAAATCAAGCGGGACTTCATACTGCTCGAAAGCCGCGATGTCGCGCACCGGCAGGCTGAATTCGCTTTGGATAAACGCCAATGGAGTGACGCATCCTGCTGTTATACTCGCACCTTCTGATATTTTTTTATCAGCGGGCTGATCGGAACTTTCGATTGCCTTTAATCCGAGGCCGTACGGCCCTTGTATGTGAAGAAGCTTTCGTCCGCATAACTGGCTTTTAGCCGCCGAGATAACGTTCTGGTCGATTATCTGCCAGACCTTCTCGCTAAATGGCGTATCTTTGCGATGTAGAAATTTTTCAGACATTTGTTTACCTCCTAAAATGTGTCCCCATACGATCTCGATTCTTGATACATGATGCTGGATGCTCGACGAGTATCCAGCTATTTTTTCATGTCACCGATGGTTGGTACTTTTTTACCTTCGGATTCAGTGGCTTGGGCAGTATTTTCATTAGCTATCTGGTTGACCTCATCTGCGCCTTCGGCGAGGAATTTTTCCTCATCTTTCAACAGGATGTTAAGCAGCCGTTGAAATTCACCGGCATGAACTCGTTCCTCATCGGCGATATCCAGCAGAACCTTTTTTGCAAGCTCATTGTCCGTTGCGTCTGCGTGTGCCTGGTAAAGGTGCACTGCTTCCTCTTCCGCAGCGAGATTAAGACGTATAGCCCTTGCTAATTCCGCATCGGTCATCTTACGGCTCGGTACAAGACCGCTAAATGGATTTACAAATTCCGGCATTTGTCGGACCTCCTTTCCCCTTCTTGCTTTCGCAAGAAAGCAGGGGGACTTTTAAGTTGAGCAAGTCATTCTTAATAATTTATAAAAAACGCGCTTTGGTCATTTATACTAATAACGCCTTAAAGTTCATTAAGCAATAGGAAAACATTTAATAGTTGAAATTCATCTTTTTTATATTGTCCTGTAAAAAGCAGGTGTTTAAGATTGACCTTTAGCTGTTTTTGTGATAAAAGAAAAGACGCAGGGCAATTATATGAAGAAAAGAAACATATTCTTGATTTTTGTTGCCATTGTAGCAGCAGTTTGTCTGACATTTTTCTTTTGGCCGTGGGGAAAGGGCTATATCAAAATAGATGCCTCCGGTGCCGCTGCAACATTGCGTCTGCAACATGGTCCATTTAGTAAAACTACGATCAATTCAGATGATCAGCCTGCTGCGGTCAACGTAGATTTGTATTATCCGCAGTGGTTGCAGCTCAGAGGGAAGGAAAACGGCGATACCTGGCAGATTGAAAGCAGAGGGCCGTGGGGCAGGTTAAGGAATATCAGCGTCAACAAGGATGAGACAACCGCTCTAAGATTAGGCCCGCCTCTTCTGGTTAAATCCAACGTAACCAGCAGAGGCTCACAGGTCTTTGTAGGTTTTTCAATTATCGGCCAGGCAGGGGAGCAATATGGAAATGTTATCACAAAGAATGGCCGAAGAGCTTCAACCCCGGAATCGAGGATAATCGACGAAACTGGAAAAACTCTTGCCGCAGGTAAATTCGAGTATGGCTGAGGCGGCACCTGCCGGTACTCGTGGCGAGTGCCAAAGGACTTCAAAGGCAGGTACCGGGTGCAGATAGATGTTGACCTCGGCCCCATTGAAACAACACAGGAGGAGACTTGGTACGTGATTGAGTAAACCTTTTACGCCACAAGTATCGGCGGGTAACGAGACCCTGATATATCGGGGCTTACCCGCCTTTTTTATTGGTCAAAAAAACTTATTAGGGATTAGTGCCTGGGAGAATCATTATGAAAACTATGGATAATATTGGTTTGAGGGAAGTCCAGGCCGTTTACAGCGGCCCCGAAGGGCAGCTTTGGGAGCTGATAATGGGTGAGCAGATTCATATCGGCGGTTTTGTTTCGTCGATGGACCTTGCGGAAAAGGCCGGCATCTGCGAGGGAATGAAAGGCGTTGACCTGTGCTGCTGCAATGGAGCCGGTATGCGTTTTCTCGTGCGTTTTCGCAACGTTGCCCAAATGCAGGGTGTTGACGCCACAAAAAAAGTTGTCGAACAAGGACGCCTATGGTGCAAACAAGAGGGACTATTTGACAATATTATGTTCGTCCTTGCAGATGTATGCAGCAGCGGGCTTAAAGATGCAAGCGCAGATTTCGTCTGGGGAGAGGATGCGTGGTGCTATGTGGTCGATAAAGCAAAGCTGATTTCAGAAGCGGCACGAATTGTCAAACCAGGCGGTGTAATCGCATTTACCGACTGGATTGAAGGAAGCAAAGGTCTGACCGATGCAGAGGCAAAAAGGTTTTTGACTTTCATGAAGTTTCCAAACGTTCAGAACATCGACGGCTATAAAAACCTGCTTGAAAATGCCGGCTGCGAAGTGGTTAAGGCTGAAGATACCGGCAGATTCGCGCCTTACGTTGACTTGTACCTGAATATGCTTAATATGCAGCTGACTTATGATGCTCTCAGGATTATTGGCTTCGACCAGGACATGATGCAAAAGATGGGTGGCGAAATGGTTTTTATGCAGCAGTTGGCGCGCGAAGGCAAGATCGCACAGGGCTTGTTCATTGCCTGCAAAACAAAATAGCTAAAAACCCCGTGTGAAACGCGGGGCTAAATATTTAGCCTGCGGTTTCACCGCAGGTTTTTTGGGATTTAATAAAAATGGCAAAATGTTGTGGTAAAAAAGTAAAAGAACCCCACGTGAAACGTGGGGCTAAATATTTAGCCCCCGGTTTTACCGGGGGTTTACATTGCGGTACTGCCGCGGGTTCACATGATGTTCCTTTAACATGGTTCGGTAATATGATACAGAATTGCTTCGAGTATGCCTGTGCCGAAAAGGCTAAAGGCAGAGGCATCGTAGGCATTCTCTGTGAATATACGCCGAGGGAGCTGATTATGGCTGCCGGCGCTGTGCCGGTTTGTCTATGCGGCGGCTCGGCTGAAATGATTCCTCCAGCGGAGGAGTATCTGCCGGCTAATCTTTGTCCGCTGATAAAATCAACTTATGGCTACCACATTCAAAAGAAGAATCCCTTTCTCGAAATGGCCGATTTAATTGTGGCTGAGACCACCTGCGACGGCAAGAAAAAGACGTATGAATTGATGGCTGAGACTCGGCCAATGTATGTGCTGGAATTGCCGCAAAAACCGGCGGACACTGACGCGATGACACATTGGGTGAGTGAGCTTCGCAAACTTAAAACCAGGCTGGAAATCCTTTTCGGTATGAAAATCACTGATGAGAAAATACGCCAGGCAATAAATACTATGAACCGTGAAAGGGATTTACGGTGTCAATTAGCATCACTGATGAAATCTGATACACCACCGCTTACGGGCAGAGAGCTTCTGGAGTTTAAAAGCAGTATATCCGGCCTCGATGCTGACTTCGTTCAATATGATAAGGCAATAGAGTACTATCGATCATCGTCACTCGTCCCTCGTGCCTCGTCCCTCAACACACGATTGACGAAGGAAGACGGACGAAGGACGATGGTGCGTGTGTTAATGACCGGCGTGCCGATGGCTCACGGAGCAGAGCGTGTGCTGGAGATTATTGAAGCTCAAGGCGGCCTTGTTGTCTGTATGGATAATTGCACGGGACTAAAGCCAATTCTTGAAGATGTTAATGAGAATGCTGATGATCCAATCCTGGCTTTGGCCGAGAAATATTTCCATCTGCCATGTTCCGTAATGACCACAAACGACCGAAGGCTTGAGGTTCTTCGTACTCTTGCTGCTGAATATCGCCCGGATTGTATTATTGAGCTTATCTGGCAGGCCTGCATCACGTATGATGTCGAATCGTACCGCATCAGGCAATTGGCGGAAAAAGAGCTTAGTATCCCGTATCTGCGAATCGAAACGGATTACTCTCCGTCTGATTCGGCTCGCATTGCATTAAGGACCGAGGCCTTATTTGAGACAGTCCGTCAAAGAACCCGCGGTGAATAAAAATTACATCGGGTGGCAGCGTCAAGGCCAAGCCTACTCCGCCGTAGGCTACGAAGGCGGAAGGCCTTGGCGATGGACGTTTGCTATGTCACTACAGAATTCAGCCATCCCCAAGCTGCGCTTGAGGCTGCCACACAGACTCGACAGAGTCTTTGATTTATTACGCGAAAGGTAAGCAACGTGGTGGTTAAACCGATGAAAAGAATTATCTATACGTGCCCGTATGTACCCGCTGAATGGATAGCGGCGCACGGTTTTCAGCCGGGCCGAATAGTGCCCAGCGCGGCAGATTCGTCCTTTTCAATGATACCTATAGAAGGCGTTTGTCCTTATGTTCGGTCTTTTATCAGTGACGTGATGAAAGAAAAAAATGCCGCCGCCGTTATTGTGACAACCGTATGCGACCAGATGCGAAGGGCATCTGATATGCTTATGCGACAATGTTCACTGCCCGTTTTTCTTATGAACGTTCCAAAAACGTGGCAGAACGTTACCTCACAAAAATATTATCTTGACGAATTAAAGCGGCTTGGTCGGTTTCTCGTCCTTCTCGGCGGAAAGTCACCTTTAAATGATGAGCTGGTAAAGGAGATGCTCGATTATGATATCGCCAGAGCGTCCGTTCGTGCAGCGAGAGGATATATGTCCTGCCGTCAATATTCGGAGTCGATTGCAGAATTTAATCGGCAAGGTAAACCCCACGTGAAACGTGGGGCTAAATATTTAGCCCCGCAATTTATTGCGGGGTTCAAGGGCATACCTTTGGCAATCGTCGGTGGGCCGTTACTTAAACAGGACTTCCAGATTTTTGATTGCATCGAAGACTCTGGTGGACGAGTTGTTTTAGACGCCACGGAAACAGGAGAGCGCGGATTACCTCCGCCCTTTGACCGCAGAAATATCCGTGATAATCCGTTAATAGAGCTGGCTAATGCGTATTTTGGCGGCATTTATGATGTATCACGCAGGCCGAATGATGAGTTTTATATTTGGTTTAATCGGCATCTCAAAGAAAGAGACGTACAGGGAATTATCTTTCGGCGTTTCCTGTGGTGCGATATGTGGCACGGCGAGCTTAAACGATTAAAGGATTGTGTAAATATTCCTGTTCTCGATATTGATGCAGCCGGAGATGGTGCAGATTACACGAACCGGGAGGCGAATCGCATCCGTGCGTTTTTGGAGACATTATCTTGAGTGACGTACCAAAACGAATAATGCTCAAGGAGTGGGATCATCGCTATGAGCAGTTGCATAGAGCAGGCTTGAAGGAGCCAGTCTATGGCGGGCCGATAAGCCGGCATGTTGGTGACGGGGATTATCGGCTTTTAAAATTGCGATATGATAACTCCGCTGCGGCTCTTAGGCTCTGGAATTTTCTGCTTACCGAAGAAGACCGTTTGCACCAGGCGCGTGCCGACGGCAAAATTATCGTTGGGACTATGAAAGACCTCGGCACTATCCCGGTGATGGCGTATTCGCTGGATAATGTTGTCGCTTTTTATCCTGATGGAGCCTGGTGGATACCGTGCGTTATGGAGCTAAGCGACAGGCTTTTTAGCATCGCCGATTCGCTCGGTATAGATGAATCTTTTTGTCCGGTGCGTGCAATGCTCGGAGCTTTCGTTAGCGAGGAGCATTTTCCGATACCGGACTTGCTTGTTTGCAGTGTAGGTGCCACCTGCGACGATTTTTCAGCTATTGCACAGCGGTTGGCTGGCCTGGGCTATCCTATTGTGTGGTGGGAAATTCCCCACCGCCGTCACCATGAACCCAACGAAGCAACAGTGCTGCTGTCAGGTGGTTTCTCAGCACCACAGTGCCAGGTTGAATTTGTCAAATCAGAACTTCAACGTCTCAAGAAAATCCTGGAAGATTTCACAGGACAAAAGCTGGATGATAAAAAACTTTCAGCGGGAATCCGAAAGGCAAATATTGTTCGAGGACTTTTAGCGGAGCTGCGGCAGATTGTGTTCATCGCTGAGCTGTGTCCAATGCCGGCTCTTGAAATGCTTATCGCAGAAATGCTGGCGATACATTTTTGTTCCGACTTAAACGAGACTATCGAAGTTCTAAAAGATTTACTTGGTGAGGTCAAACATCGCGTTCAAAAAAATGAAGGTATCCTCAATTCTGACGCTGCAAGGATTTTTTGGGTTAATCCCGTTGCAGATTTGCGGGTAATGAATCTTCTGGAAGATTGTGGCGGCAGAATATGCGGAACGGAATATCTTTTTACGCACGCACTGGATACAATTCCGCAAGATCTGCAGCCGATGGATGCCCTGGCACAGATGGCCCTTGCCGATCCTATGGTCGGCTCATCAGTCGACAGGGCGGAACGAATATGCGATGATATTCACAGGTTCGGTTCGGAAGCGGTCTTGATCTCCCGTATTCCGGGGGCAAGTCACTGTGCTTTGGAAGGCCGAGTTATAAGTGACATCGTGCAGAATAAGCTGGGCGTCCCGGTGGTAGAGATTGAAGTGCCGCCGGTGACGGATTCTATGGGTGCAACGATCCGCACGCGTCTGGAAGCATTGGTTGAAACAGTGAAGCTACGGAGAGGAAGATGATTTTTGCAGGAATAGATGCAGGCTCAAGGACAATAAAGGTAGTTCTGATAGACGCCGATACAAAAGCTTGCCGAAAGCACGAACCCCACGTAAAACGTGGGGCTAAATACAAAAAATATTTAGCCCCCGGTTTTACCGGGGGTTCACAATTCGGTTTTCCTGAAGTTTCGAAACTCCAGATCGTGGCAAAGGGATTGGCAGATCAGGGCGTTGAGCAGGATAAACTTGCAAAGGAGCTTTTTGAGAGGCTCTTAAAGGATAATAACATTAATAGAAAGGATGTCGGCAGAGTCACAGCAACAGGTTATGGAAGAAACGCCGTTAGTATTGCCGATGGAACGATAACCGAGATTACATGTCACGCTGTCGGAGTACGTCAGCTTGTTCCGCAGGTACAGACCGTTATTGATATTGGCGGACAGGACAGCAAGATAATTCGTCTTGATAAAGATGGTAAGGTTCGTGATTTTGCCATGAACGACCGCTGCGCAGCCGGTACGGGTCGATTTCTGGAGGTTGTTGCCGAGCGTCTCGCTGTGCCGCTTGAATCTCTCGGAAGATTGGCGGCAAAAAGCAAAAATCCCGCAGCGATAAGCAGCATGTGCGTGGTTTTTGCCGAGACCGAGATTGTTGGGCTGCTTGCTGCCGGGGCGGCAAGAGAAGATATTATTGCCGGAGTTCAGACGGCAATTTCAAACCGCATTGCAGCGATAGCAGGACGCAGTGTCGAGCCGCCCATCATTTTCACCGGCGGAGTGGCAATGATTACAGGTATGAATGATGCTTTGCAATCAGTTCTCGGAAAGAAAGTAACCATATCGCCCGATCCTCAAATGACCGGTGCACTTGGAGCGGCAATCCTGGCCGCAGGCACAAAAGACTAAAGACTTGAGCCTTTCGAATTAGTCTGTTATCATCATGGCATGAGGGTTGGAATAAAAACTGCTTTAGTTGCTGTAATTATCGCCGTGGTGTGTTTAATAATTGCAGCGATTTTAATTAAACCCCACGTGAAACGTGGGGATAAATATTTAGCCCCGCCTTTTAGGCGGGGTTTGGACTCCAACGAAGGATTGACCCTGCCAAAAGGCAACTGGCCAATGTTCAGAGGCGAACAAAGACTTTTAGGCAGAGCATCCGGCAGCCTGCCTGGTAAGCTAAGACTTGTTTGGAAATTTAAGACTGAAGGAAGTGTCAAATCTTCGCCGGTTATAGGTGATGGACTTGTTTTTGTCGGCTCGTCCGATGCCAATATATATGCGATTGATTTAAAAGATGGACGCCAACTGTGGGCATACACGACTGGTGGCGCAGTGGAGGCAGCACCATGTCTAATAGAAAGCACAGTTTTTACAGGCTCTTCGGATAATTTTCTTTATGCAATTGACGCTAAAACAGGAAAACTGCAGTGGAAATATCATACAGACGGCAAAATCCTCGGCTCCGCCAATTGGACAAGGCCGGGTGGCAGCGTCAAAACCGAAAGTTTTGGCGATGGTCACCTCAACATAAATACCGAGCCAAACCATCCCCAAGCTGCGCTTGAGGATGCCACCCATCAGAACGTATGGATACTTGTTGGCAGCTACGATAACAAGCTGCATTGTGTGGATTCAGCAACCGGCAAAGCTGTATGGACTTATGAAACACAAAACTACATTAACGGCTCACCTGCTGTCGAAGGACGAGGGACGAGCGATTCATCCTTCGCAGTAGCCCCCGACAAGTCGGGGCCGCTACGGAGAATGGATGAGGGACGAGCGACGAGTATAGCTGTATTTGGCGGATGTGATGCGATGATTCATGTTATTTCGCTGACTGACAGCAAAGAAATAGCTGGGATAGATACCGGCTCGTTTATCGCTGCTTCGCCGGCCCTTCTGCGGGGGCGTGTATATGTCGGCAATTATGACGGCGTTTTTATATGCGCTGATATTTCTAAAGGGAAAATTATCTGGAAATTTACAGCCGGCGATTCGCCAATCTTCTCATCTCCTGCTGTCGGCGAAGATGTTGTTATTTTTGGAGGCCGGGATAAACGCGTTCACTGTCTGCGCCGTGAGGATGGAAAGCCGCTTTGGGAGTTTGTGACATTGGACGAGGTCGATAGCTCGCCGGTTATATGCGGGGACAAAGTAGTTGTTGGCTCGGAAGATGGTCGGCTTTATATGTTAGAACTTTCTAAAGGGAAACTCGTATGGTCTTATGAAATCGGCGAGGCAATTACCTCCTCGCCGGCCGTAGCTTACGGCATGGTAGTCATTGGCTGCGATGATGGATTCATCTATGCATTTGGGGCAGAAAACAGCAAATAGTCAAAATTCTGTATTCTGTCTCCTGTATTCGGTATTCTCTTGATATTATGCGAATTGTTCAAATAACACCAGGTTCGGGCGGTAGTTTCTATTGCGAGAATTGTTTGCGGGATATTGCGATTGTAAAAGCTATGCGTAGCGCGGGACATGATGTCCTGATGGTTCCCCTTTATTTGCCTTTACAGAGTGACAATGCGGATTCTATCGTAAGCTCGCCCATTTTTTTCGGCGGGATCAATGTGTACCTGCAGCAAAAATCCAGCTTTTTTCGGAGAGCTCCCCACTGGCTCGACCGTTTTTTCGATCAGCCGATTCTATTGCGCTGGGCCGGACGCAAGGCAGGGATGACAAACGCGAGGGATTTGGGTGAGGCGACAATATCAATGCTGGCAGGTGAGCACGGACGACAAAAGAAAGAATTGGATAGACTTGTTGATTGGCTGGCTCTGCCGGACAACAAACCTGATATTGTTTGTTTGTCTAATATTCTTTTAGCAGGACTTACCAAAAATATTAAAAATAGACTTGGTGTTCCTGTGGCGTGTTTGCTTCAGGATGAGGATGAATTCCTGAATAGCTTGACATCGCCGTATGTGGAAAAGGCATGGAGCCTGCTTGCCGAAAGCTCACGCAATGTGGATGTATTTATCGCGGTAAGTAAATATTACGCCGGTGTTATGGAGCAAAGATTAGCTCTGCCGTCAGCAAAGATACATGTTGTTCATGTCGGCATTTCGCTTGATGAATTTGAACAGGTCAATGTCAGCCCGCAAATACCCACGATTGGTTTTCTTTCACGAATGTGTCAGGATAAAGGTTTAGACATATTGATTGATGCTTTTGCGGAGCTGAAGAAAAACGAAAAGCTAAAGAATATACAGTTAAAAATAGCCGGCGGCAAAAGAGCCGACGACGAAGATTTTATAAACACGATCAAGCGAAAATTGGACTATTTGGGTCTGGTTAGTGATGTGGAATTTTTACCGAGCTTTGACATGGCCTCCAATCTTGCATTTTTACAAACCCTTTCGGTGCTGTCGGTTCCTGAGAAAAAGCCTGCTGCCTACGGATTGTATGCGATTGAGGCCATTGCATCCGGCGTGCCGGTCGTTCAGCCTGCGAGCGGAGTATTTCCGGAATTGCTGGAAATAACCGGCGGAGGTGTGTTATTTGAGCCGAATAACGTGACTTCCCTCGTCGAAGCATTAAAGCCGATATTGCTCGACCCGGATTATGCGAGGAACCTCGGAGAAAAAGGAAGAAGGGCGGTTTTTGAAAAATTTAATGTTGAGCAAACTGCCAAAGAGATAATGCGTATATATGAAGGAATTACTCGTAAATATTTGTGAATATTATGCTTGAGCTTATTGAAGTAACAAAAAAATACGAGATGCCGGCGGATAATGAAGGTGTTTATGTTTTAAAAGGCGTCACGCTAAAGGTGGCCAAAGGTCAATCTCTGGTGGTTGTTGGACCGTCTGGCAGCGGCAAAAGCACGCTGCTGAATATAATGGGCACCCTTGACCATCCCACGACAGGAAAGGTTCTTTTTGAAGGAAGAGACCTCGCCCAGATGAACGATTTTCAATTGGCAGGGATTCGCAACCGTGAAATCGGTTTTGTCTTCCAGCTTCATCATCTTTTGCCTCAATGTACGGTGCTTGAAAATGTGCTTGTGCCTACATTGGTGAGCAAAAATAGAGAATCACGGAGGGTCGCTCAGGGGCGTGCGGTTGAATTGCTGGGGCGTGTAGGACTTGAGGACTTTTTGTGTCATCGACCCGGCGAGCTTTCGGGCGGCCAGCGTCAGCGAGTAGCCGTTGTAAGGGCTTTGATAAATAGGCCCCGACTTTTGCTCGCTGATGAGCCGACCGGCTCTTTGGATAGTAAAACCGCCGAAGCGACAGCAGATTTATTGGTCGAATTAAACCGCAGTGAAGGTATTGCCCTGATAGTCGTTACACATTCGCTCCACCTGGCAGAACGCATTGGCAAAGTTTATGAATTGACCAACGGCCTCTTAAAAGAGAGGGGCTATCTACAATGATGGGCGAAAGACGAAAGACGAGAGACGAGGGACGAGGGACGAGAGATGAGGAAATTCGTCCATCTTCCATCGTCCTTCGTCCATCAACAATTGCTAAAAAAAGTATAATATTTTACTGGAGGACAAATCTGGCAGTGTTCCTGGCCGTCGTAGTCGCTGCTTCCGTCTTAACAGGCGCTTTGGCAGTGGGCGATTCAATGCGTCACAGCCTTGGGATTATGTTGCAGAGGCGATTGGGTAACACACAACTGGCTCTTGTTAAGCAAAATGGTTTTTTTAGAGCCGCTCTGGCTGACGAGCTGGAGAAGGAATTAAGCACAGCCGTTGCTCCTGTGCTGCAATTACGCGGCCTAATTGCCAATAGTGACGGTACAAAGAGGGCAAATCGAATCCAGGTGCTCGGCGTTAATGAGAGATTTTTTTGTTTAGCCCCCAAATTTATTTGGGGGTCTGGCCCTTTTAGGCGGGATTTTGATGTCGAAGGAATTATTTTAAACGAGCCCTTGGCGGAAAAGCTGGGAGTAAAGGCGGGTGATGAGGTTGTGCTTCGTATTGAAAAGCCGGGTCTTATGCCGCGGGAGGCGCCGCTTTCGCCGGATTCGGATTTGTCGATGGCTTTCAGGCTCACCGTTTCGGAAATTGCGGGGCATTCACTGGAACCCCGCGTAAAACGCGGGGCTAAATCCGCCGAGGCGGATAAATATTTAGCCTGCGGTTTTACCGCAGGTTTTTTTAACCTTCAAGCTAATAATACCACACCTCTGAACGTCTTTGTATCGATACAATGGCTGCATGAGAAACTTGAACGGCTGGCACAGGCAAATATGCTGCTGGTCGG
>CAZRNB010000022.1:0-15929 GCA_964601355.1 uncultured Pirellulales bacterium | reverse complement strand
AATGGCTGCATGAGAAACTTGAACGGCTGGCACAGGCAAATATGCTGCTGGTCGGCGGGAATTCACTGGGTAGTACAATAGTTGAAAGAGCAGAATACGCAATAAAAAAATGCTGGCGGCTTGCCGACGCCGGCATAGAGATTCGCGAGCTAAATGAATCCGCCTTCGGCGGACTCGAATTACGCAGCAGTCAGATATTCATTGACCACATCTTATCGCAGGCTGCCCTAAAAGCCTCGGATAATTCCATCGGAATCTTGACATACTTCGTAAATGAAATTCGGCTTGGTGACAGAACAGCTCCTTACTCGATGGTGACAGCTATAAGTCCGTCGCTCGTTGCCCGTCGCTCGTCGCTCGTCCCAGTAGATATGCAAGACGACGAAATTCTGATTAATCAATGGCTGGCTGATGACCTTGAGGCTAAAGCCGGCGATACGATAGAGCTTATTTACTATGTCCTCGGACCGATGAGGAATCTTATCGAGCGAAAAACAACATTTAGAATACGAAATATCCTGCCTATGCAAGGTGCAGCGATTGACCGGGAATTAATGCCGAATTTTCCAGGCCTTGCGGATGTGAATAATAGCAGAGATTGGGAGCCGGGTATCCCTATCGATCTCAATAAGATTCGCCAGCGGGATGAGAATTACTGGAACAACTATCGCGGCACACCCAAAGCTTTTATCACGCTAAAGGCAGGCCGGGCTATGTGGGCCAATAGGTATGGCGATTTAACTGCTATACGCTACCCACGCAACCATCTCTCTAAAGAAACTATAGAAAGGGCAGTTTTAGCCAATGTTGATCCCGCATCCATAGGATTATTCTTTCAGCCAGTGCGTGAACGTGGCTTAAAGGCTGGCAGCGAGGCCACAGATTTCGGCCAGCTTTTTCTCGGCTTTAGTTTATTTCTTATCATAGCGGCTCTGATTCTAATGGGTCTTATCTTTGTATTTGGCGTTGAAAATCGCAGTGAGCAGATTGGATTATTTTTGGCAGTAGGATTTACGCCAAAGATTGTTAGAAGGCTGCTATTCATCGAAGGCGGAATAATAGCTGTGCTCGGAGCAATTGCCGGCGCTATCGCGGGTGTACTCTACACAAAGGCTCTTGTTTTTGGTCTGGCTACTATCTGGCAGAGAGCGGTCAGCGGCTCGGAAATATTTTTTTATGTTAAACCTTCCACATTATGCCTGGGGGCGTCGGCAGCAATATTTATTTCTATTATCGCTATATGGCTTACTTTGCGTAAGCAGGCATCGCGACCGGCGAGAGAGCTTCTGGCTGGCAATGTGCAATGGCAGTTTTTTACACGTGGCAGAAACCCCCCAATAAATTGGGGGGCTAAACATTTAGCCCCACGTTTCACGTGGGGTTTCAGGCGGGGTTTGGGATTTTACGTTGCGGCATTTGCAGCAATTGGAGCATTGGTAATCCTTTTTTTAGTCAGAACCAGTGACAGTAGTGCCGTCTCCGCAGGATTTTTCTCGGCTGGCGCTTTGCTGCTTGTTGCCGGGTTGGGACTGTGCCAGGGATTATTAAAAATAGCAGCAGGTAGATGGAAGAAATCCATAGCGACATTATTCGGCCTGGGATTGCGGAATTCGACCAGGCGAAGCGGCAGAAGCCTGGCCGTTATTGGTCTGCTTGCTTGTGGTATTTTCATGGTCATCGCAGTGGGAGCGAATAAACATGATCCTTTGGCACATGCCGATAGACGAGACTCAGGTACGGGAGGCTTTGCCCTGATAGGCGAGTCGGCAATCGGCATTTTACATGATCTCAACAGCAAAACCTGGCGTCAGTCAATGGGATTAAACAACAATGCTCTGGAATCTGTTCGGGTCGTTTCTTTGCGTGTGCATGATGGTGATGATGCGAGCTGTCTTAATCTAAATAGGGCGCAAAAGCCGCGTTTATTGGCAGTGCAGCCGGAAGAGCTGCAAAAGCGAGGAGCTTTTAAGTTTACCAATGCGATTGAAGGCAAAATCGAAGATGGCTGGAGTCTGCTTAATAGGGATTTAGGCGAGAATATTGTGCCGGCGGTTGGTGATTACCAAACTATCGTTTGGGCGCTCGGGAAATCCATTGGAGATGAGCTTGAGTATGTAGACGAGAACGGCCGATGGTTTAGTATTCGGCTTGTTGGAATGCTGAAAGAATCGATTTTACAGGGAAGTTTAATTATTGCTGAAGACCAGCTCACTAAGCATTTTCCTTCGGAAGCTGGCTTCAGGATGTTTCTTGTCGATGCTCCGCCGATAGGCGTCCTGCGGACTGCAGAAAAGGCAGAGGAGGCGGCAGATAAATTTTCTTTTGCGTTGAGAGATTTCGGCATGGAATTTACGCCGGCAAAGCAGCGTTTGGCGGAGCTGGCAGCCGTTGAAAATACGTATCTGTCGATATTTCAAATGCTCGGAGGCCTGGGTCTTATCCTCGGTAGTGTTGGCCTCGGATTGGTGGTGCTCCGCAATATGCTCGAGCGCAGAGGTGAGCTTGCGATGCTGCGAGCAGTGGGATTTGATAAAGTGACACTTAAACGGCTGGTGTTTTACGAGCATGGAGGGCTGATGTTTTTTGGCCTGGCTTGTGGAGTAATATCGGCATTGGTGGCAATAGGACCTGTGTTAAAATCGCCGGGAGCGGAGATGCCGTATTTGTCGCTGGCGATGACTATTGCTGCTATTGGCGTCGGCGGTATGGTCTGGATATGGCTGGCAACGGCATTTGCACTTGCCGGAAAGATGCTGGATGCGTTAAGGAATGAATAAGCATACGAAACAATTGGATCCAAGACCCCGCGTAGAACGCGGGGCTAAATATTTAGCCTGCGGTTTTACCGCAGGTTCAGGTCTTATTGCACGAATGATACCCATTGGATTGATTATGATAGGCGTAGTGTCACTATATATATGGTTTAAGCCGTCGGCAAAAGAGCTTTCAGAGCGTCTGCCTATTTCTGAAAATCTGCCGCAAAAATCTTCAGATGGGGAAGGTTCGCAAAAATTACTGGGTGAGCTTATCCCGCTCACGGGCCTGCCTGCCGATTTACCGGGCGCATGGCCGAGATTCAGGGGAGCGAATTTCGATGCGGTAAGCAGAGAAGAAGTCAGTCTTGCCAAAATATGGCCGGATGAAGGTCCCAAGGTGCTCTGGTCTATTGACGTCGGCGAGGGTTATGCAGGTCCGGCTGTTTTGGCCGGGCGGGTATATATTTTGGATTATGACCGAGTAAAGCAGGCCGATGTGATTCGATGCCTGTCGCTGACTGACGGCAGAGATATATGGCGGTTTTCTTATCCGGTCAAGATTAAACGCAATCATGGCATGAGCCGAACCGTGCCGGCAGTGACGGATAAATATATTGTGACTATGGGGCCGAAATGTCATGTCACATGCCTGGATTCAGTGACGGGACAGTTTCGATGGATGCTGGATTTGGTCAGAGATTTCAAGGCTACGGTGCCGCCCTGGTACGCCGGGCAATGTCCACTCATTGATAACGACAAAGCGATAATCGCTGCTGGTGGGCCGGCTCTAATGATTGCTGTTGATTGCCAGACCGGCAAAATTCTATGGCAAAGTCCCAATCCGCACGGCTGGCTGATGACACATTCGTCCGTGATGCCGGCTGAATTTAAAGATAAGCGTATGTACGTCTATTGTGCCAGCGGCGGCGTAGCGGGTATTTCAGCGGAGGACGGAAGCATTTTGTGGGAATATCCCGGCTGGAAGATTCGTACTGCGAATGTCCCATCGCCTGTTATTGCGGGTGAAGGGCTTATTTTCCTTTCGGGCGGTTACAATGCCGGAAGCATGATGCTGCAATTGGCCGATCTGGATGGCAAAATAGCTGTGCAGCCGGTCTTTAAGCTCAAGGCAGAAGTGTTTGGCTCGGAGCAGCAGACTCCCATTTTTTATGACGGTTATATTTATGGAATTCGGCCGGATAGGCAATTGGTTTGTTTAAACTTAAACGGCGAAGTTTTGTGGACCAGCCCGAGCACTAATCGTTTCGGACCTCGTGGGCTTGGACCTTATACAATCGTAAATGGGATGATATATATTTTGGATGATGCGGCAGTGTTGACGCTCGTAGATGCGACGCCGAGCGGATACATTCAGCGGGCCTGCGCAAAGGTTATGGATGGAATTGAAGCCTGGGCGCCTATGGCGGTGGCAGCCGACAGACTAATATTACGTGACATGAATAAAATGATATGTCTTGATATTGGTGAGCAATAAGGTGGTTTTATTGAATCTGAAATTTCACTTGTTATAATTTTGTGCTGAATTGTAAATACCGGTAATAAGATACGATGAATAAGCGATTAGGTACAACGGGCTTAAAAATATTGATAGGCGTAATTGTGGCTCTTTCTATTATTGCCGCCGCCGTTGCGGTTATCACGCTCAATACGACCGGCGAAAAAGGAAGCGGCCTAAGCAAAGATTTTATCTATGACCTTAACGACGTCGCTGAGATTGACCCAAATCTGGTTCTCTATGAAGAAACAGGTGAGCCGATCCGTACCGGTTTTACCGAGTCCCATGCAATTGTTGTAGTATCCGACGGGACTATCTACATAGCCGGCGATAAAGCCGTTCGTATATTTTCGGATATGGGTCAAATGACCAGCGAAATCAAGATTGCCGACAAGCCGGTGTGCTTGGATATTGCCTCTGACGGTAAGATTTATATAGGGATGAAAGACCATATAGAATTGTACAACCGGCAGGGTGAGCGGTTAGCAGCCTGGCAGAGGATCGGCAATAATGCGATATTGACCAGTATCGCCGTTTATAAAAACAATGTGTTCGTTGCGGATGCGGGCAATCGAATTGTTATTCACTATGATTTGACAGGCATTATAGTCAATCATATCGGCAGGAAAAATATTGAAAAGAATATTCCCGGCTTTGTTGTACCGAGCCCTTACTTTGACATTGCAGCTGGTCACGATGGTTTATTGCGAGTAATTAATCCGGGTCTTCATCGTATTGAAGTTTATACATTCGATGGTGAGCTTGAATTCTGGTGGGGCAAATTTTCAGCCGGTGTAGAGGGTTTTACCGGCTGCTGCAATCCGGTGACTTTTGCCATACTCGAGGATGGCAGCTACGTCACTTGCGAGAAAGGCCTGGTACGAGTTAAGATTTATGATCCGGATGGTAATTTTGTGGGCGTTGTAGCGGGGCCGAAGCATCTGCTCGAAGACGGCGTAGCACAAATTTGCTATTTGCCACAGGATTGTCAAAAAGGAGGTTTTGATTTAGCGGTTGATGCAATGGGACGGGTTTTTGTGCTGGATACAATTAAAAATATCGTGAGAATATTTAGTAAGAAAAAGGCAGAGTAATGAGTGACAAAGAACGAGAGACAATATTCGACGATTAGCCGGCCCACCTGTGGGGCCGGTTGACGAAGGATGATTGAAAATGGACGATGGACGACACACAAACGATGATATACGAGCGACGAATAAAGACGTTGACAGGCGTCATTTCCTAAGGGATGTTTTTCGGGGCGCGTGTTTAGCAGGGATTGGTGGAATCGCTGTTATAATTGGTCAAAAGCATGTCCGAAGCGAAATTAAAAGAAGCGGCAAAGGAAAAACCATTCCTTCGACGATGCTCGGGACGTGCTGGCAGATCGATCCGTACAAGTGTATCTCCTGCGGCAACTGCGCAACTTATTGTGTGCTGGAGCAATCGGCCGTGAAATGTGTGCACGCGTACAAAATATGCGGATATTGCCGAATTTGTTTCGGCTTTTTCGGCCCGCAGCCTCTCGATATCAATGAAGGCGCTGAAAATCAGCTTTGCCCGACCGGGGCTATAAAGCGTACTTTTGTGGAGGACCCTTATTACGAATATACCATCGACGAGTCACTGTGTATCGGCTGCGGCAAGTGCGTCAAGGGATGCAGCACGTTCGGCAATGGGTCATTATTCCTTCAGGTACGTCACGACCGATGTTTGAATTGTAATGAGTGTTCAATAGCTGCCGCTTGCCCTTCGGGAGCTTTTAAGCGGGTTCCGGCAGATAAGGCTTATATCATCAAGAAGGTGGACTCCGCTTAATGAGTCACTTACGTTATATTATAATCTGTATATTGTGCTTGCTGATTCTGTCTGGCATTGCATTATCAGCGGAACGATTTCCTCCGCCTGATTTTGAGAGCGGCTACCGGCAGCCGACTACAACAACGCCTCCGCCGCGTCAAAGCATCTACGAGTACATTGATTCGGCGCTGCTCTTAGCTGCGCTTAGCTTGTCTTCATATTTAGTTTTGAAAAGGCGCAGCAGAAGGGCAATATTTATTCTGATGGTCTTTTCATTACTTTATTTCGGCTTCTGGCGAAAGGGCTGCGTCTGCCCGATAGGAGCGAGTCAGAATGTTGTTCTGTCGATTTTTAACAAGGATTATGCTGTGCCAGTTGTTGTTGCACTGTTTTTCTTACTGCCGCTTGTATTTACGCTTTTTTTCGGGAGGACGTTCTGCGCAGCGGTATGTCCCCTGGGAGCTTTGCAGGACCTTGTGCTGTTAAGGCCTGTCTCAGTGCCGAGCTGGCTGGAAAGCGGGTTACGCCTGTTTGCGTATCTGTACCTCGGTACGGCAGTTCTCTTTGCGGCTACCGGCAGTGCGTTTGTGATATGCAGATACGACCCGTTCGTTTCATTTTTCCGTCTGAGCGGAAACTTTAACATTCTTGTACTTGGGGCGTGTTTTTTGGCGGCTGGTTTATTTATAGGGCGTCCCTATTGTAGATTTATTTGTCCGTATGGCGTAATACTCCGGCAGCTTTCACGCCTGTCGAAATGGCGTGTCACTATTACTCCTGACGAGTGTATAAAGTGCAGATTATGCGAGGATTCATGTCCTTTTGGCGCTATTAGACAGCCGACGGCTGACTGGCCGGAGAATGTTTACGGCATGGCTAAGAAGAGATTAGCGTTTTTAATTTGTCTTCTGCCTGTGCTTGTATTTTCAGGAGGTTGGCTGGGATCCCGCCTTAAGCCGGTGACATCACGTATGCATGCAACGGTCAGACTTGCGGAACGTGTATATCTGGAAGAAACGCGGCTGGTGCAGGGAACTACCAATGCCAGCACGGCTTTTAGAGCGGCAGGAGTAAACGTGGAAGAGCTTTACAAGGAGGCTGCCGGCATCAAGGCTAAATTTGGATTGGGCGGCTTTCTTTTAGGAGGATTTATAGGGCTTGTGATTGGGATTAAGCTCATCGGACTATCCGTCTGGCGGAAGCGAACGGATTATGAGGCCGATAGGGCGGGCTGTTTGGCGTGTGGCCGATGTTTCCAATATTGTCCCAGAGAGCACGTCAGATTAAAGAAGGCAAAAGAGGCAATTACTCAAAGCTGATGAAAAGTCTAATTGATACAAACAGCGGCAATGTAAAAGCAGTAAGCCAATGGTATCATATTGCTGTAGCAATGGCTTTTATCGGTTGCGCGTTTTCCCTTATTGTCTCGGCGTTTCTGGTGATCAATTTTTTTCAGACCAGCACACATTTGCCTAAGCTGGAAGAACAATTGCAAATTTTAAAGGAAGAGATTCGCGATAAGAGCGATGACCAGCAGATTCTGTCTCAAATGCGGGTTTTGGATCTTCAAATCAGAAAATACAGGTTTCGCCGGCTGGATTTTTCTTATAAGGGAACCTTTCTGCTTTTTAGCGGTTTGACGGTGTTATTGATTGGTGCTAAGGGAGCTGGTGCTTTCAAAAAGAAAATGCCTGTGCCTCGGCTGCATACCAATCTGCAGGATGAGCAGATACACAGAGCAGTGTTAGCCCTGTGGACTATTACCTTTTTTTTGGCAGTGCTGGTGACAGGAACATTTTTGCTTTCATTTTGGCCCCAGATTAATTTTAGCGTAGGGTGGGGCTTGCCCCACCATGACCTTAACGGTGGGCTAAAGCCTGCTCTACCTCCCTCGAAGGAGCAAATCAGCAGAAATTGGCACCGCTTTCGCGGCCCTGGCGGCCTTGGAGTGAGTTCCTTTGCGAATATTCCCATAAGCTGGAACGGCAAAACAGGTGATGGAATCCTCTGGATGGCAAAGGTGCCTCTGCCGGGAAATAACTCGCCGGTGGTTTGGGAGACCCGAGTTTTTCTCTCCGGTGCTGATGGAAATAAACAGCAAATTTATTGCTTTGACGCATTTTCAGGAAAACTGCTGTGGACGGGCGATGTTACTCATTCTCAAGATGCCGAGCCGATCAAAGTGGAGGAATATACCGGCTTTGCTGCGCCTACTGTCACAACGGATGGCCGTCGAGTTTACGCCATTTTTGCCACCGGCGACGTTGCCGGCTTTGATTTTGAAGGCCAAAAAATATGGCAAAAGAGCCTGGGCAGGCCGGATAATTCTTACGGATACGCCTCTTCTCTTGAGATGTACCAGAATTTGCTTTTGATTCAATATGACCAGGGAGCCGTCGAGGATGGAATGTCCAGGTTAATAGCTTTGGATGGTTTTTCAGGCAGGATTGTCTGGGAGACCAGGCGGCCGGTTGCGAGTTCCTGGAGCTCGCCTATAGTAGCTGATATAGGTGGTAAATATCAATTGATAACTGTGGCAAATCCGTGGGTTATAGCATACAACCCAGCCGATGGGACGGAAATATGGCGAGCTAAATGTATCAGTGGTGATGCTGCTCCATCGCCGATCTATGCAGGGGGACTGGTTTTTGTCGTAGAGCCGGATACTAAGATGATAGCTATAAAGCCGGATGGCAGGGGGGATGTGACACAAACGCATATTGCATGGAAAACCACAGAGGGCGGCCCGAATATATGCAGTCCGGTCAGTAATGGTGAAGTAGTATTTTATCTGTTATCCGAGGGACTTATTAGCTGCCATAAAGTGACGGACGGAGCTAAAATATGGGAGAAAGACCTGAGAGAGAGCTTCCAGACTTCGCCGAGCATCGTTGGGAATAAGTTATATCTGCTGAACGAGGATGGTGTTATGTTCATTATCGAGATTGGCTCCGAATATAAGGAGCTGGCAAAATGTGAGCTGGGCGAGAAATGTTCGGCAACGCCAGCCTTTGCCGATGGCCGCATTTATATTCGAGGCATGGAGAATCTATACTGTATAGGAAATAAATCAAATATCAAAAATAAAAAATCAAAATTGATGAATAGGATTCAGGGGCCAGTTGTCGGGGGTCAGTAAAAACTGATCCCTGAACCCCAAATCCTGAATCCTTAACTTTGCATTTTGCACTTTTATTTTTGAATTTCTTCAAGGAATAATGGGCCAGTTGGATTTGACATTTGTTGACCAGGCGGTAGAGAAAATCGGCACCGGACGTGAAAAGGTGCTTGAAATTCTACAGGCTTTGCAAAGTTACTTTGGTTATCTGCCGACCGAAGCTTTAGAGCGGGTTTGTGAGCTGACCGATATCACTCCCGCTTCGATAGCTGGCGTCTCAACTTTTTATAACCGGTTTAGACCCAGTTCAGCGGGCCCGGCTGGTCGCCATATAATTCATGTTTGTGTAGGTACCGCCTGTCATGTAAAAGGGTCGCAGCATATATATGATGCGTTTCGCCGGTACCTGGCGATTCCAGATGGAAAAGATACGGATTCGCAGAGACTGTTCACGATTGAAAAGATTGCCTGCCTGGGATGCTGTACATTGGCGCCTGCGGTGCAGATCGGCCAGATGACTTTCGGCCATCTGACTCCTGACAAGGTTGCGACCGTTCTCAATGATTTTTTAAGATACGAACAGACTAGCCAAAGCAGGCAAAAGAAGATTCACAAGCTTCGCCATGAAGAATCTGACCAGTGTGGCGAGATTCGTATCGGTCTTGGTTCGTGCTGTGTGGCTCGCGGGAGCGGAAAGCTCCGCGAGGCTCTTGAGCAGGCATTGGATGAGACAGGCATACAGGTGGCCGTTAAACGTGTAGGTTGCGTTGGTATGTGCTACCAGACCCCGCTGTTAGAGGTGGCTCTGCCCAATGATAAATCTTTTCTTTACGCCGGAGTACAGCCGGAGGACGCAAAAGCCATTGTATTGCGGCACTTCAGGGTGCCGGGTGTAAAAAGGAAAATCTCAAATATTGTTTCAGGGACATTGGATAATATGCTAACCGGCAGGAAACAAGAGCCTGTGACACGTTACTCCATCGATGTGCGGGACGAGCCGGTTGTGGATTTTCTCGGCAGGCAAAAATATATTGTCACCGAGCATCGAGGTCATATTGATCCGCTTGACATTGATGAATATCTGCAAAACGGTGGATTTACAGCTCTACGAAGGTGTATAAACGAGATGAGGCCCGAAGAAGTTATTGCTGAGATTGAGCGCAGCGGGCTTCGCGGAAGAGGCGGGGCCGGGTATCCGACATATCTTAAGTGGCGTGCAGTAAGCAATAGTAATGGTGGGGCAGGCCCCACCCTACAAAAGAAAAAATACGTTGTATGCAATGGCGATGAGGGTGACCCCGGTGCATTTATGGACAGGATGATGATGGAGTCTTATCCGTATCGTATTATCGAGGGATTGGTCATAGCTGCATACACGATCGGAGCTGACGAAGGCAAATTTTACATTCGCTCTGAATATCCTCTTGCAACCAGGCGGATTCAAGAAGCCATAGAGAATTGTGAGCGTAGAGGTTTTCTTGGCGAGCATATTATAGGAAGCTCCTTTTCGCTGGATTTGAAGATTGTTGCCGGTGCCGGTGCGTTCGTATGCGGCGAAGAAACCGCGCTTTTGGCCAGTATCGAAGGACGCCGGGGTATGCCCAGGCTTCGGCCTCCGTACCCGGCGGAAAACGGCCTTTGGGGACAGCCCACTCTTATTAACAATGTGGAAACATACGCAGCAGTTCCCTGGATTATACGAAATGGAGCAGACCAGTTCGCTATGCTCGGTACCGCTAAAAGTTGTGGGACAAAGGTTTTTGCGCTGGCCGGCAAAATAGCCCGTGGCGGGCTGATTGAAGTGCCGATGGGCATTTCCATACGCCAGGTTGTAGAGGACATCGGCGGGGGAATTGCCGGTGGATTGAAATTCAAAGCAGTCCAGATCGGAGGCCCATCCGGAGGCTGTGTCCCTGCGGAGCTGGCCCAGACAAGCGTTGATTACGAGTCGTTGGCCAGTGCCGGCACGATGATGGGTTCGGGCGGTATGGTTGTGCTGGATGAATCAGACTGTATGGTTGAGATGGCCAGATATTTTCTGGAGTTTACACAGAATCAATCTTGTGGTAAATGTACTTTCTGCAGAATAGGGACCCGGCGAATGCTGGATGTTTTGGAACGCCTGTGCTCAGGACACGGCAAAAAGGGCGACGTCGAAGAGCTGGAGCATTTAGCCGGCATGGTTAAAAAGGCGAGCCTGTGTGGGCTTGGCAAAACTGCGCCGAATCCAGTTCTTTCTACTATAAGGTATTTTCGTGACGAATATGAGGCTCATCTTGAAAAACGTTGTCCTGCACTCAGATGCAAGGCGCTTATTACCTATTCGGTGACAGATGATTGTATAGGCTGCACTTTATGTGCTCAGTACTGCCCGGCAGAGGCGATAGAGATGAAGCCTTATGAGAAGCACCAGATAGATGTTAATAAATGTATTCGCTGTGGGACGTGCAAAAATGTATGTCCTGCGGATGCTGTTAAAGTTCAGTCCGTCTAAGTCTAAGGAAACCCGGATGCCGAAGCTGACAATAGACAATCGTGAAGTTGAGGTGGCCGGCGGCTCTACGATACTTGATGCCGCCGGCAAACTCGGAATTGAGATTCCCACTATGTGTTTTCTGAAGGGCTTCAAGCCTTCCACAAGCTGCATGGTTTGCGTGGTGAAAGTCATCGGCTTGGAAAATGTTGTGCCTGCCTGTGGAGCTATCGTTAAAGATGGTATGCAGGTCCAGAGCGATACTGAAGAAGTTCATCAGGCAAGAAAGGCTGCTTTAGAGCTGTTGTTAAGCGACCATGCCGGTGACTGCATGGGACCATGTCAGGTGACCTGTCCTGCCAATATGAATATTCCATTGATGATTAGGCAAATATTAGCAGGTCAGCTTCGTGAGGCAATTGCTACCGTGAAAAAAGATATTGCGCTGCCGGCGGTGCTGGGTCGGATTTGCCCGGCGCCTTGCGAACGGGCCTGCAGGAGAGCCGTGTATGACGAGGCGGTTTCAATTTGTCTTTTGAAGCGGCATGTTGCCGACGTCGATTTACAATCGGAAGAACCTTTCCTGCCGGTTTGCGAGCCTGTAAAAGATAAACGCGTGGCCATTATCGGAGCTGGGCCGGCAGGTTTGTCCGCTGCTTATTATTTGCGGCAGAGTGGCTTTGCCTGCATGATTTTTGATGATCACGAAAAACCGGGTGGAATGCTGCAATACGGGGTATCGGAGCAGGAGCTTCCAAAGGACGTGCTTGATAAGGAGATTGCCACAATTTTAAAGCTTGGCGTTGATTTTAAAGGGCTGATGCGGATATGTACAACACTAACAATGCAAAATTTACGTGAAGATTTCGATGCCGTGTTTGTGGCGGTGGGGAAACTTTCGCCTGGTAATGCGGAGCTTCTCGGTTTTGAGGAAGGAACAGGAGTTATCACGATAAATAATGCGACATACCAAACGGATATAAAAGGAGTGTTTGCAGGCGGAGATGCGGTTCGCAGGCGAAAACTGACGGTTCGCTCGGTCGCGGATGGCAAAGAGGCTGCCACATCGATAGGGCAATATTTAGCCGGCCAGAAAGTCACTGGAGCGTATAAGCCGTTTAACACTCATATTGGTAAACTTAAAGACGGAGAGATAGAAAAATTTTTGGTTTGTGCCAGCAGGTCCCCGCGTGTGATACCGTCGCGAAAAGATGGCGGTTTCAACGATGAGCAAGCTCACAGTGAATCGGCTCGTTGTCTTCATTGCGACTGCCGGAAAGCCGAAAGCTGTAAGCTCAGACTTTGCTCCGAGGATTACGGTGCAAATCCCAGCCGATATAAGGGTGAGCGTCGCTCTTTCGTTCAGAATTTCCAGCACCCGGATGTGATTTATGAGCCGGGAAAGTGTATCGCCTGTGGCCTTTGCATATTAGCAGCGGAACATGCCGGCGAAAAGATTGGCTTAACTTTCGTCGGGCGTGGTTTTGATGTGCGTGTTGCGGTGCCTTTCGATCGTTCAATGGCCGAAGCTCTTAAGAAGGCCGCGAGCCGCTGTGTGTCGGTTTGCCCGACAGGGGCATTGGCTTTTAAAGAATAAACGAGCTTAATCCGCCTGCGGCGGATAAAGTTTCAATTGACTAAAGTGCCTAAAGTTGTTATTTTTCTCGCTTTATTTTACTTTAGTCACTTTTATTTTCAGGAGAATAGTTATGCAGCCGAGAAGAATGATTGGCGTTTATAGGCAGATAATGATGTTCACATTTTTGGCATTTACCATCACAGCATTTAGCGGTGCTTCCGCTGCAGATTGGCCTAATTGGCGGGGACCAAATTACAACGGCATATCAAATGAGACCGGCTTTCTTACAACCTGGCCGAAAGAAGGGCCAAAAGTGTTGTGGAAAGCCTCTCTCGGAATCGGCTTTTCTTCAATGGCGGTAAGTAATGGCCGAGTCTATGCAATGGGCAACGTCAATGATAACGATATTCTTTATTGTTACGACGCTGAAAAAGGCATAGAGGTGTGGAAACAATCTTATCCGTGTCCTTTATTGTCTCAAAATCATGAAGGCGGGCCATCTGCGACACCGACTGTGGAAGGCAATGCGGTTTACGTCGCCAGCAGAAATGGCGATTGTTTGCGTTTCGAGGCAGCGACAGGCAAGATTGTTTGGCACAAGAATGTTGCTAAAGAGTTAGGTCTTAAACAGCCTCGATGGAACTTTGCCAGTTCGCCATTAATAACCGACAACATGTTTATTCTTAATACAGGAACCGCAGGTGTAGCTCTTAAAAAGACTGATGGCAGTTTAATTTGGGAAAATGGGAAAGGCATCTCCGGATATTCTACTGCTGTACCTTTCACTTTGGGCGATCAAAGGTGTGTGGTGATAGTTGGAGCTAAAGAAATTACCGGTTTGATTGTAGCAACTGGTAAGGTGATATGGAAACGGCCATGGAAAACCGACTGGGATATTAATGCTGCTGATCCAATAATTTCAGGAGATGAGATGTTCGTTTCCTCCGGCTACAACACAGGCTGTGCGCTTTACAAAATCGAGCCTAACGGCCTTACCGAGATTTGGCAAAATAGGAACATGCGCAATCATATTAACAGCTCTGTGCTGTGGAAAGGATATATATACGGTTTTGATGGACAGGCCGGCGGCAGCGGTCAACTCGTCTGCCTTGATAGCCAGACTGGGCAAACAAAGTGGTCGCAGAAAGGAATGGGCACCGGGAGTCTTTGTCTCGCAGACGGTAAGCTGATTATCCTTAGCGAATCAGGCAAGCTGATAATAGCCGAGGCTTCGTCTGGAGGATTCAAAGAGCTTGCATCTTCGCAAATCTTAACAGGCAAGTGCTGGACTGTCCCTGTCTTGGCCGACGGCAGAATCTATGCCCGTAATGCCGATGGCCAACTGGTTTGTATAGATGTGAGGAAAGAAGGCTAAGCGGTCGAAGGTAGCTTTATCTGCGAGGATTGCTTTTTGGTCTGCTTATATTCTGCCAATCTTTCTTTGCTTTGCTCTTCTGTGGAATGTGCTTGATTTCGATCCTCGCTCTTTGGATTTTGACTTTAGAAAAAAGCCTCTCCGGAGCTTTGCTTTTCAAAACCATCAGGGAGTTCTCGCACACCTTCGCAGTACCCCTGTCGGAGTGGTTCAAGCCCTGCGATAAAAGTTCTAATGCTGCCTTTTCCATCCTGCCGCGCATCTTTCTTAGACCATAAGCAGCAGCACTTTTGGTCTGCCTGGCTGTTTTGCCGAATAAGGCCTCTTTAAGAATCTCCAAACCATCCTCCTGCATCCAGGATAGATTAAAAGCGGCACGACGAGCGGTGCCGGAATGCTCGGAGTACAGTTTCTCCCTAAGCTGGGCAAGCAGCTTTATAGACTCCTCATTTTTTTCCCTGCCGGAAGGTATTCTTTTTTCTAATTTCATACAGGCATCCTTTTTCTGTATCGGCAAATATATCTCAATTGCTAAAGGCGGTTGTTGTTAAAGTATCAAAAGCAGCAGACTTATGAGAAAAAATTGTTTGTTTATAAAAGACCGCCGGGCAGCACAAAGGTCTTTTATTGAATAAAAAACCGGCAGGTTTATTCTGAGGCAGGCACCCGTCCGTCTTATTTTTGCTGTTGAAAGAAAACACAATTTTTGACTCCATTCAAATTCCTGTATGTTTTCGCTTAGTCTCTTTCCGCCTGAATAAATTTTCCGAAGACTCTTATGCAAAAAAATGGAGCAGGGCACGTAAAAGATAAATGTTCCCGGAAAAAGGATTGTTATCGCCTATTGTGCGTTAACTCCATTTACTCCGGCACAATCCTTATAGCCCCATATAGCCCCATATATAGATCGATACTCCCGCTCCAAGAGTGTATTTTGATGATATATAATTCTGCTGTCAAATATTTTTTTGACGATAGTGGATATTTCTTTATTGAGCTGCTTTTCATCAACTGTATCGGTACTTTTATTATGTAGGACCTGTTTATCAACTGCCGTAACGTCTCAAACGGCCCCAAATTGATTTAACCTGTTACATTCAAGGGATTGTAAGAATTGGGTAATGTTGATAAAAAAGCATTTTTTCGTAATAAAATAGGATTATTGAGCGTCTTATTAGATGAAGTTTTGTGTGAATTTAAGTGGTTGTTTTGCATAGACTTCGTATAGTTGGAGAATACTGTTGTTTTAATATTGACATTGCTTTGTAGAAAACAGGTCAGAACGTCATTTCGAGCGAGCCGAAGGCGAGTC
>CAZRNB010000021.1:0-31974 GCA_964601355.1 uncultured Pirellulales bacterium | reverse complement strand
GCTGCACAAGGATTTGCTGCGGAGAAGCTTATGGTAAAACCCCTAAGTTTGAGGAATTTTGAATTGATTCTTTGGTTATGCCGGTTATAATAAAAGGCTCTTATCCCGATAGGTCGGGATCGAAAGACCTGAATTTTTGATTAGGGAGGTTATCTATGGCAAGGCCAATAACACTTTTTACCGGCCAATGGGCGGATTTACCTCTGGAAGTGCTGGCGGAAAAAGCAGCAAGCTGGGGATTTGACGGTCTGGAATTGGCCTGCTGGGGTGATCACTTCGAGGTGGATAAGGCCATCAAAGACGATAACTACTGCAAAGCAAAGCGTGAGCTTCTGAACAAATATGGTCTTAAGGTTTTTGCTATCTCTACACACCTGGTCGGCCAGTGTGTCTGTGACAATATAGACCAGCGCCATAAGGCCATTTTGCCGCCGGATGTCTGGGGCGACGGCGACCCTGAAGGCGTCCGCAAACGTGCCGCTAAAAAGATTATGCAGACTGCTGCGGCTGCCAGGAAGCTCGGCGTAAAAGTCGTCAATGGTTTTACCGGCAGCTCTATCTGGCACCTGCTTTATTCGTTCCCGCCTGTTGCACCGAAGATGATACAGGATGGTTACGATGATTTTGCCAGGCGATGGACTCCTATACTGGATGAATTCAAAGCACAAGGCGTGAAATTCGCTCTTGAGGTTCATCCGACTGAGATTGCCTTTGACATCGCCTCAGCTCAAAGGATTCTAAAAGCCATCAATGGCCACAAGTCTTTCGGTTTCAACTATGATCCGAGTCACCTCGGCTATCAGGGCGTTGATTACGTCAAATTCATTCGTACATTCCCCGATCGTATTTTCCACACGCACATGAAGGATGCCTGGTGGGGACACGGCGACGGCACGGTGGGCGTTTTTGGCGGCCATACGGAGTTCGCTGACCCTCGTCGTTACTGGGACTTCCGCTCTATCGGTCACGGCGATATCAATTTCGAGGAAATTATTGTTGCCCTGAACGACATCGGCTATCAAGGCCCGCTTTCGATTGAGTGGGAAGACAGCCGAATGGACCGTGAGCACGGTGCAAAAGAGGCGTGCGAATATATCAAAAAAGCAGACTTCAAGCCGTCAAAGCTTGCATTTGACGCAGCATTTGAAAAGAAATGAGGTTATTAAATTATGAGTAACAAAAAGAGTATCAGCCGACGTCGGTTCTTACAAGAAGCCGCTGGCGCAACAATCGGCGGTCTAAGCATTCCATTTATTGTTAAAGCCTCTGCTTTGGGCGATAATGGTACTACTGCTCCAAGCGAACGAATTACAATGGGCTGCATCGGCGTGGGCAGCCAGGGCACCGGCAACATGAGAGGATTTCTTGATAAAGATGAAGTGCAGATTGTAGCCGTTTGTGACGTGGACAAAATGCGTCTGGACAGGGCAAAAGGCAGAGTTGACTTCATGTATAACAATAGCGACTGCAAGACGTACGTGGATTTCCGTGAGTTAATTGCCCGGGATGATATTGATGTGCTGTCACTTGCTGTTCCGGACCACTGGCATTCCATTCCGGTTCTGGAAGCTGCCCGAGCCGGAAAGGATATGTACGGCGAAAAACCGCTGGCTCGAACGATCTATGAAGGTCGAATGATGGTTAAAGCCGTTCAGCAGTACGGTGTAATCTGGCAGACCGGTAGCTGGCAGCGGTCGCAGTGGCATTTTCGCCGTGCCTGCGAGCTGGTGAGAAATGGTCGTATCGGCAAGGTCCATACGGTTGAGGTGGGTTTGCCAACGGGCAATGGTGGCGGCAATTTGCCGGTACAGCCAGTTCCTGATGGCCTGGACTGGAACTTCTGGCTTGGCCCGGCTCCATGGCGACCTTACCAGCAGTTCGGCCGAGATGGACCTCATTGGGACTGGCGCTGGATTATGGATTATTCCGGCGGACAGCTGACCGATTGGGCGGGACATCATGTTGATATCGCTCACTGGGGGCTGGGACTGGAGCACACCGGCCCCATCGAGATCGAGGGTAGCGGTCTCTATCCCAAAGACGGCACTTACGATGCTCCGACGCAGTATAAATTCACGTGCAAATACGCCAACGGCCTGACGATGATAGTTGCCAACGACCGACAGCAGCCGAAAGGTATGGGAACCGTGTGGTACGGCGATAAGGGATGGATACATGTCGATCGTAGCGACAAACTTGTTGCTGAGCCTATGAGTATTCTCGATGAGCAGATTGGCCCAAACGAGATCAGGTTGTATAAAAGCAATGACCATCAGCAGAACTTTTTGGATTGTGTAAAAAGCCGTAAACAAACCATAGCGCCTATAGATGTAGCGCATCGATCGATGAGTGTGGGGCTTTTAGGCGAGATCGCCATGCTGTTAGGACAAAAACTGCGATGGGACCCGGATAAGGAGCAGTTTGTCAATGACAACACGGCGAATAGAATGCTTAGCCGGCCGATGCGCAGCCCGTGGCATTTATAAAGTTCATCAGAAAAGGAACAAAAATGAATCAATATTCCAAGCTATTTTTTGCTATTATGGGTATGTCACTTTTAATTAACAATCTACAGGCTCAGCCACCTGCCACCACGGTAACGAAGGACGAGAGACGAGAGACGAAATTGCCCAGCCAGGATGAAATTGTGAAAATGGAAGATGCTATGCCGAAAAGGGCTGTTGTTGAGCCTGATAGGCCGAGAAAGCTGCTGGTTTTCAGCTTATGCGGACCCAAAGGATTCAGACACACTTCGATACCATACTGGGACAAGGCTCTGGAGATTATGGCTCAGAAGACGAAAGCCTTCAGTGTGGTAATAAGCACAGACCCGAATATTTTCAAGGCCCAGAGCCTTAAGGAATTTGACGCGGTGTGTTTTAACAATACAACGGCCCTGCCGTTCAGTCCTGAGAGCACACCTGATTTATGCCAATCTCTGATGGATTTTATCAAAGGTGGAAAGGGTATTATTGGTATTCACGCATCGACCGACAATTTCAATCAATGGCCGGAAGCACAGGAGATGATGGGCGGCAAATTCACAGGTCATCCATGGGGTGCAAGCGGAACATGGGCAATAAAGATTGACGAGCCGAATCATCCTTTAACGGCGCCGTTTGAGGGCAAAAGCTTTAAGATAAAAGATGAGATTTACCGGACCGAACCGCCGTTATATTCACGTGACAAGCAGCTTGTGCTGATGAGCCTTGATATGAGCGATGAGGTCACGCAGAAAACCTCAGAAAAGACTACAGATGCGGATACGGGCATATCCTGGATCAAGACATGGGGCCAAGGTCGAGTATTTTACTGCTCGCTCGGTCACGACCATGCTGTGACGTGGACCCGGCCGGTGCTGGAGCACTATTTGCGCGGAATTCAATTTGCACTGGGCGATCTCAAGGTTGATGCGAAACCACATAAAAAAGTTCGTAGTTCATAGTTCATTGTTCATAGACTTCGAACTATGAACTCTGAACAATGAACTCTAAACTTTTTAGGAAAGGAACTATAAATGGCAGAACTACAAGAATTACTTGATAAGGTAAAAACTTACGATTGGGGTCAGAGCCGGGCGGCGCTGACGGAAGTAACGGAGATAATAAAAAATGCGCAAGGCAATAAGGACGAAACGGGCAAGATTGAGAAGTCTTTGCTTAGCGTGCTTGAATTGCCGGATGCTACGCGGACGGGCAAAGATTTCGTCTGCAGACAATTGAGCATCATCGGTACTGAACAGGCAGTGCCTGTTTTGGCTAAAATGCTGACTTATGAGGAATACTCCGATATGGCAAGGTACGCGCTGGAGCGAATACCGGTGGCCGCTGTTGATGCGGCTCTGCGCGATGCCCTGCCGAAGGTAGGCGGCAAGGCAAAGATAGGTATAATAAGCTCTTTAGGCCAGCGTCGTGATAAACAAGCGGTGGAAGCTCTCGGCAAGCTGCTCGGTGACTTCAATGAAATGACTGCAATAGCTTCTGCGGCTGCTCTTGGCCGAATTGCCGACCAGCAAGCGACTAAAATCCTGGCAGAAGCCAAAGATAAAACCAGCGGCAAATTGCAGATGCGGGTTTTGGACTCATATCTACAGTGTGCAGACCGTCTCCTGTCGGATGGAAAGAAGACCGAGGCCCTGGCCATCTATAAGGAGATGCAGAAACAAGAGCTTCCAAAGCCGATTCGTGCCGCTGCGGCTAAAGGCCTGATCGGCGCATTAAAGTAGGGATAATAGATGAAAACAGAATATAAGTGCACAAGTGATAAGAGCATGAGTGCACATGTACCTGTGCTCCCTTCGACTTTGCTCAGGGCAGGCTTGTGCTCTTGCGTTCTTATGCTCTTTTGCTCTAGCGCTGAATGTTTAGCCACCCCCGCTCTTGCTTCGCAAGAAGCTGCGGGGGGTAGTGACGCCGTCAAAGTAGTTCTTGATATGCTCAAAGGCAGCGATCCTGATATGCAGACTGTGGCCATAACGATGGTAAGGGAGCTAAAGGGCAAAGAAGTAACAGAGGCCCTGGTTAAAGAGCTGCCGAATCTTTCCGTCACGGGGCAAATACAATTGCTCGCTGCTTTAGCCGACCGCGGCGATAGAGCCGTTCTGCCGGCTGTAACGAGCTTAACGAAATCCAAAGAGCAGTCTGTTCGCATAGCGGCTTTGAAAGCATTAGGCCAGTTGGGTGATGAGTCGAGCGTCCTCTTGCTGGTGCAGACCGCTGCCGATCCGGCTACGGCACGCTCCGCCGTGACGAGTATGACTTCTGAGGAGCAAAAAGCGGCCCGTGAGAGTCTGTATCGTCTGCGCGGCTCCGAGGTTGATAAGGAAATCCTGGCCCGCATCGAAGGAGCTGAGCCGAAGATTAAAGTTGAGCTGATTCGAGCCATGGGCGAGCGCAATATCAATTCAGCAATGGCAACCTTATTGAAAACCGCATTAGACCAGGACAGCCGAGTTCAGCAGGAATCTTTTAAGGTCTTAAGGGTTATCGCCGACCAGAAGTATCTGCCTGTGCTTGTGCAGCTTTTGGTAGATGTAAAAAATGAATCTGTTTACCGTGAGGCTGAGAAAACCATAACTGTCGTGGCTCTTAAGATAGAAAACAAAGACCGGCAGGCTGACGTGGTGTTGTCGGCTTTGCCGAGGGTAGTGGACGTTCAAAAACGGTGTCTTCTCTTAACCGTGCTCGGCAAAATAGGAAATGAAACGGCGCTGGCGGCTATACGCGCAGCTCTTAAAACCGACAGCGAAAAAGAACGGGACGCCACTGTTCGAGCATTATCAGACTGGCCTAATCCGGCGCCTATAAACGACCTTCTGGCAGTAGCAAAGACCTCAGAAAACGAGGTACATAAAATTTTAGCTCTGCGAGGTTTTATTCGTCTTGTCGGACTTGATGAAAATCGGCCGGCCGATGAGGCTGTTAAGATGTATCAGCAGGCGATGGAGCTGTCCGGCGATGTACGCGAAAAAAGATTAGTTCTATCGGGTCTGGCAAAGGTAAAATCGCTTGCCGCTTTGGAATTCGCCGCTTCTTATCTGCAGGATTCAGTTTTGCAGCAGGAAGCAGAGGTCGCCGTGGTCGAAATCGCAGAAGGTATTTATAAAGATAATCCTCGGCAAACAAAAGATGTACTAAATAAAATCATCCAGGCTTCAAAGAATGATTCTTTGCGTCAGCAGGCCGAGGAGATGATAAAAAAGATTGACGAGGGACGATAGACGAGGGATGAAATATTTAGCCCCCAGTTTTACTGGGGGTTCTGAATTTTTAGGGCGAATAGAATAGGAACATCATTATGAAAACCAAAAGTGCTACCCAACAGCAGGACAAAAAGATTACACGGCGTGATTTTCTCGGAACCACAGCCGCCGCCGCAGCCTTTACGATTGTGCCCCGGTATGTGCTGGGAGGACAGGGTAATATCCCGCCGAGTGAGAAGCTCAATATAGCCGGCATTGGAGTAGGTGGCATGGGCGGGAATAACCTGAGAGCTTGTGAGAGCGAAAACATTGTAGCCCTTTGTGATGTGGACGATGCTCATGCAGCCGAGGTGTACAAGAGATATCCTGATTCCAAAAAGTGGCGTGACTATCGCAAGATGCTCGATGAGCAGAAGGATATTGACGCGGTGATTATCGCTACGCCGGATCATACGCACGCAGTTGTGGCGATGGCGGCAATGCAGCGTGGTAAGCATGTTTATTGCCAGAAGCCCTTGACGCGGACGGTCTGGGAGGCACGTATGCTCACCGAGGCCGCCCGAAAATATAAGGTGGCTACCCAGATGGGTAATCAGGGCCACTCGGGTGAAGGTGTTCGCCTGATATGTGAGTGGATATGGGATGGGGCGATAGGTAATGTTCGTGAGGTGCACGCCTGGACGAATAGGCCTATCTGGCCGCAGGGCATCGATAGGCCGACGGATACGCCGCCGGTGCCGAATACGCTGGACTGGGATTTGTGGCTTGGCCCGGCCCCGCATCGGCCGTATCATCCTTGTTATTTGCCGAGATTGTGGCGCGCCTGGTGGGATTTCGGATGCGGAGCATTAGGCGATATGGCCTGCCACGTGCTTGATCCGGTCTTCTGGGCGCTGAAGCTACGCTATCCGATCAGCGTCGAGGCCTGTGCTGCGATGCAGGTAAATATGGTACCTGACAGCACGTGGGGTCAAAGAAGGGTTAATAATGAAACGTTTCCTATTGCATCCATCGTTCGTTACGAATTTCCAGCCCGCGAAAGTATGCCAAAGGTTTTACTTAATTGGTATGATGGTGGTTTGAAGCCCGCACGACCGGATGCTTTGGAACCGGATCGAAAATTAGAGCAAGCCGAAAGCAATGTCCTTCTTATCGGTGAAAAAGGTGTGCTGCGCTATGGTGAGTATGGTGACAGTCCCAGGCTTATCCCTGAGAAGCTGATGCAGGAATACCAGCGTCCGTCTAAGACTATCCCAAGGGTCGATACCAGTCATGAGCAAGACTGGATCACGGCCTGCAAAGGCGGCAGAGCAGCGTGCTCGAACTTTGATTACTCGGGACCGCTGACCGAAGCCGTCGTGGTGGGTAATCTTGCCGTTCGTTATCTGGGCGAAAAGCTGCTTTGGGACGGCGAAAATATGAAAGTCACGAATAACCAAGAGGCTAACGCTTTTGTCAAGCCTGAGTATCGCGAAGGTTGGTCTTGATAAGAAAATAAACTTTGTTAAAATTCGCAAAAACCCCAAATGGAATTTGGGGGCTATATATTTTGTTTGGCCCCCGCAGCTTCTTGCGAAGCAAGAGCGGTGGTTTACAGACGCAATTTATATGACGTTTCAATTTTGTTAAATTTTTGGAGTCAATGAATTTACGATGATTAAAGAAAAATCTGATGAAGGTGTAGATAGACGAAGTTTCCTGCGTTCAAGCGCGGCCGTTGCAACAAGCCTGTTATTTTCACCCACTGTTCTGGGAGCAGCCTCCGGCGGAACCGGAGCAAAAAAGGAAGGTGATATGAATGTGGCGCTGCTCGGCGCAGGCGAGCAGGGCCAGGTCCTGATGACCGCCTGCCTGAAGATTCCGGGCATTCGTATTACCGCTGTTTGTGACATCTGGGAGGCTTACAACCAAAGACGCGTTTCACGGACACTGCAGAGGGTTGGCCATAAGAACAACGCCTACATTGATTACCGTGAAATGCTCGATAAAGAGAAAGACCTTGATGCAGTGATTATCGCCACGCCCGACTTCTGGCACGCTGAGCATACCGTTGCCTGCCTTAAAGCCGGGCTGAACGTTTATTGCGAGAAGGAGATGTCCAATACGCTTGAAGGCGCCCGCAAGATGGTCGAGGCCGCAAAAGAGACCGGAAAGCTCCTGCAGATTGGTCATCAGCGTCGCAGCAATCCGCGGTATATACACTGCTGCGAGAAGATTATTAAAGAGGCAAAGCTCATGGGGCGGATAACCACTATAAATGGCCAATGGAACCGCAGCCGTGCTGCGTGTGAAGACCTCGGCTGGCCTGAAAAGGCTGGGATTGACCGGGCCACGCTCGAGAAGTATGGATTCAAGTCTATGCAGCAGTTCAGAAACTGGCGTTGGTACAAAGGATTGGGTGGCGGTCCAATTGTCGATCTCGGCTCACATCAGATTGACGTTTATAGCTGGTTCCTCGGCGTAAATCCGAAATCTGTAATGGCCACGGGGGCTCTTGATTATTGGAAAGGACTCGGTCGTGAATGGTATGATAATGTTATGGCCATTTACGAGTACGAAACGAAAGATGGGCTTGTCAGGGCATTTTATCAGACAATAACAACAAACAGCAGAGGCGGCTTCTATGAAGCTTTCATGGGGGACGAGGGGATGATTAATATTTCCGAGGCTGCCGGCACGTGGGACGGCATTTATCGCGAAAGCTGGCTGCCGTCGGAAAAATGGGAACCGTGGGTCAAAAAGGGTTACCTCAAGGGACCTGTCGTGGAAGAAACAAAGCCTGCTGAAACAACCGCTGTTCTGGATTTACGTGCGTCTGTGCCTCCGCCCAAGTATGAGCTGCCGTTAAAGATGGAAAAAAGCGCTCATCAGCCGCACTTGGAGAACTTTTTTGATGCGATTCGCGGCAAAGCAAAGCTTACCTGCCCCGCTGAGGTCGGTTACGAAACGGCTGTTACGGTGCTGAAGGTAAATGAAGCGGTCGAGACCGGCCGTAAGCTCGAATTTAAACCGGAAGAATTCAAGGTTTAACTCGATCCTTGATTCTCGATGCTCGATTCTCGTCGAGTATCGAGTATCTAGTATCGAGCATCAAGGCAAAGGATTGAGATTACGTTGAATCAAGGATTGATTGCAGCTTTATCTTTGCTGTTGGCGTTGATACGAACCGTCAATGCCGATAATTCCGGGATACTTCTTGGTGATAAAAGTGACGGCAGCCGGGCACAGCCAAATCACCTTATCGAGCTTTTTCCTGAGTCTATCGACCCCAATTCTTACCAGTCCGTCAAAGGTGATAAAATTAAACCCGGCATCGACGAAAGCTCTAAGGTGCTTCTGCCTTTTTCGACTAAACGGACGTGCGGCGAATGTCACAGCTATAACATTATAAAGAATGGCTGGCACTTCAATGCTGCTGACCCTAATCTCCTTCCAGGCCGGCCTGTGCAGCCGTGGATATACTTTGACGCCCGCCTGGCTACCCAGATTCCGCTTTCATATCGCCCCTGGCCGGGAACATTTAAGCCTGAGCAGCTCGGTTTTACAGACCGACAGTTCGTGAAAATTTTCGGCAGACAGATGCCCGGCGGAGGCGCCGGAGAGCATGATGCCGGTGATACAGAGCAGAAGATGCGTCAGTATATCTCAGGCAAACTGGAAATTAACTGCTTGGCCTGTCATAATGCCGACGCCGGCCAGGACCAGGGCGGAACTTATGGATATGCCGTGCAGGTATCACGAGGCAATTTTCGATGGGCGGCTGCTGCTTCATCCGGCCTGGCGCAGGTTACGGGTTCTGCTGATGATATGTCCGATACCTATGACCCGTTTGATCCCTTTGGAGTCCAGGCTGCTAAGGATGGACAGAAATCCCCGCCGGTTATTACCTACCACAAAGCTGCTTTTGATAGTGAGTATCGGGTGCTTTTCAATGTTGTCAGGGAAGTCCCTGCACAGAGGTGCTATTACTGTCACTCCAATTTGTATTTGAATAATCCGGAAAAAGCCGAGAAATGGTCCTCGGATGAGGACGTGCATTTAAAAGCAGGTCTGACCTGCGTTGACTGTCACCGTAATGGTCTTGACCATAACATCGTCCGCGGATACGCGGAGGAAAGTCTCGTATCACAAAATCCGTTGGCTGCGACAAGCTCGTGTGAAGGATGTCACCTGTCCGAGGATAAAGACAAGCCACAGGCCGGTCGGCTCGGTGCACCTGTGCCGAAGCATCCTGGCACACCGCCGATTCATTTTGAAAAGCTCACCTGCACCGCGTGTCATAGCGGGCCGTGGCCTGGCCGAACAACGGCTCTTACAAAAACTTCTCGTGCTCATCGTTTAGGGACGCCGAATGTAAATAAATCCGATGAGGTGCTGCCCCATATTCTTTCGCCGGTTTTCGCCAAACAATCTAAATATTTAGCCCCCAGTTTTACTGGGGGTTCCGTGGAAAGTAAAATCGCCCCACACAAGCTGATTTGGCCTGCCTTTTGGGCGACACTTGTGGACCAGCAGGTCAGGCCGCTCGACCTCGATATTGTCAAGCGAGTCGTCGGGGAGGTATTCGCAAAGATGGATATTCCGCAATCAGGTGACTGGCCTGCTTTGAGTAATGAGCATATTGCCGAAGCCCTCGCGTCGCTTGCTAAAGTTGTCGAAGGAAAATCTGTGTATGTTGCCGGCGGAAATCTGTACAGCCTCGATGATAAAGGTGTGCTGCAAAAGCAGGCTAATCATCCGGCCGCTCAGCCTTATCTATGGTCTATAGCGCACGATGTCAGGCCGGCCGCTCAGTCGCTCGGCGTGCGGAGCTGCCAGGACTGTCACGCAATAAATTCACCTTTTTTCTTTGGAGCCGTCATAGTTGATTCTCCCGTTGTGGAAGACCGCATTGCCGTAAAGAAGATGGTCGAATTTGAGGGTCTTAACGCTTTCTATGCGTGGGCGTTTGCATTTTCATTTGTATTTCGCCCGTGGCTGAAGGTTGTTGTAATATGTTCTTGCGCAATTTTAGCCGCAGTTTTGTTATTATATGCCTTAAAAGCTCTAAGCCGCGTCACGAAGTTATTTGCTGATGAAGACCGGATTGAAAATTCTAAATTCTAAACTCTAAATTTACGTATGTTTCGTACAGTATCTGTTCTATGTTTCATAGTTACATTTGTGGGTGTTTTCATTCACTGGATTATTTCCCGGCCCCGCATTTCGTCGCTCGTCCCCCGTCGCCCGTCCCTCGTCCTTCGTGGTTTGGTTTTTCTGTTCACCCTGCTCTTTATTCCTCAGAAACTGAGTTTAGCCGGTGCTTTTAGAAAGCTTATTTATCTATTCGCGATGCTTTGCTTTGTGATATTATTCATCACTGGTTTTTACTCCAAAATCATTCATGGAACAACAATTTCCGGCTATTGGCTGATGATACATGCGACAGCGGCGCCGGTTTTTGCAATTTGTATAGCCGTTTTAGCAGTAATGTGGGCTCATAACTGCCGGCTGGACAAGCAATATTGGCCGTGGCTGCAGCGAATCCTGCAACGGGAAAATATAAATAAGGATGTCCCCTACAAGCATGAGCTTTCAGAAAAGATCAGCTTTTGGCTGATTGTCGCATCAGCTATACCCTTAATTCTGTCTATCATCCTGAGCATGTTCCCGTTTTTTGGAACTTATTGGCAGAATCTGCTTGCCGATACACATCGTTATTGCGCAGTATTTTTCGCGACGGCTGTAATTTTCCATACGTACCTTTTGATTCTTGTCTATTCGAAAAGAATGACAAAATAGTCAGTATTCAATAATCAATTAGGAAGAAAGGGACAAATATGGATAAAGTGGTGGCTTTACTATGTGTCTTCGGCTTAGGGATGTGTTTCTCTCTATTGGGGTCTATTAGTGTGAAGCTGATGCCTCGGCTGAAGATCGATGCTGGCAAATTCGGCTCGCTCATTTCGGCGTTTATGTTCACGTGCCTGATAGCTTCGCTGGTTACAGGTGTCGTGGTGGATAAGATTGGCTATAAGCCGGTAGCTATTTTTGGATTCCTGGCAGTTGCTGTTTGTATCTTTATCCTTGCCCGCGGGCAGAGCTATGGGTCAGTCCTTTTGCCTTGCCTGCTGCTCGGCTTCGGAGCAATGGCGCTGAATACAGCAGGCAACACGCTTATTCCCGTGGTGTTATTCGGCGGCAAAAATCCCGCGGCGGCGAGCAATCTGGGCAATGTGTTCTTCGGGCTTGGCCTTTTTGTGACGCCCTTAGCTGTCAGCTTCTTGTTTAAGAAAACATCTTTTGAAAATGCAGTGTCGGCTCTGGCTGTTATTGCGGTTGCCCCGGTGATTTTAGCCGTTATGGCGAAGTACCCGCAGGTAAAGGCTGGTTTTGCATTGTCCGACGCGGTTGCGCTTCTCAAGGAGCCTGCCGTTTTGGTCGCAGCCCTGTCGCTATTTTGCTACATCAGTCTGGAGTCGTCTTTCTGTAACTGGCTGCCGTCCTACAGCAAAGAAATCATAAGCAGGGACTTCTCAAACATAGATGGCTCTATTGTGGATGCCACGTCTCAGCAGATGCTTTCGGCCTTCGCAATAGCTATGATGGCAGGCCGGCTTATAACAAGTCAGGTCGGCAGCATTACAGAATACGGAAGCTGGTTTGTTGCAGGAGCAGCTATTATCGCGTGCTTAATAATCATTGCGATGGGAAGAAGCAGCGCCATCTGGACGAGCGCCCTGGCTGCCAGCGCCGGCTTGTTTTTTGCGCCGTGCTTTCCGACAATTGTCGGAGTGACTTATGCCAAACACCCGGAGAACTTCGGAAGCGTTTTTGGAATTATTTTTGCCGTGGGCCTGCTGGGAGCAGTGATCGTACCCAAGGCAATCGGCAATCTGGCAAAAGGCTCATCAATCCAAAAGAGCCTGAAGCTGCTGGTTCCTGCGTGTATAGCCATGATTATTTTATCGCTGATCCTCGGCAGGCTCTGAAAAGAACATCATGTGCCCGTACAACCAATGGCAGACAAAAGGCTAAGGTTGATGGCGAGCTGGTCTTGACAATATATGGCACATCGGTTAATATAGGCCATCGATATAAAGATTAAAGACACAAATTTTTCGAGGTCGAAAATGATAAGAAGCCATATTGAGTCAAGGATAAAGTGTTTAGTTCTGGTTTTACTATCAGGGTCTTTGTTTGTTGCCGTAGCCTGCAGGAAATCGCCTTCTCCTCCTGGGAAACAGCAAAACGTAGCAGGCAAACAGGCTGAGCAAGCAAAACCATCTGCTCAGAAACAAGAAAAAGCACCGCCTGCATCCCCACAAGGCGGGACCACTGCGGCTCCATTCAAAAAAGGCGAGCCGAATGCGCCTGCGGCCAAGCCGAAAGAATCGACAGAACCGAATCATCCTTCAGCAGGCGTCAAGGCCGGCGTCGAGATGGCGCCGCTTGAGATATTGCTGCCCAAAGCGCAGTTTGTTGGTACGCCTCAGCCGGCCGCGGTGCCCAATCTGGAGAAACCGACCGGTAAGGTTCGAGAGCCTTTTTTGGTGCCGGTCGGAACCAGGAATGTGGCATTTGGAAAGAAAGTTACCTCCAGCGATGAAATGCCTATTATCGGCGAGCTTGAGTATATTACCGACGGAGATAAAGAGGCATCCGAAGGCAGCTATGTTGAGCTGGGGCCGGGTCTGCAGCATGTCACTATCGACCTGGCGGCCAAACATGAGATATATGCCGTCGTGGTATGGCACTACCACAAGCAGGGTCACGTTTATTTTGATGTCGTCATACAGGTTGCCGATGATCCGGATTTCATTACGAACGTCAAGACCATATTTAACAATGATATTGACAATTCTGCCGGCTTTGGTGTTGGCAAGGATAAGCATTATGTCGAAACTAATGAGGGAAAGCTTATAGATGCCAAAGGTGTTCATGGCCGTTACGTTCGCCTTTGTAGTAAGGGCAATCACGTTAATGACATGAACCACTATATCGAGGTGGAAGTGTACGGAAAGCCCGTAGGATGAAACCACTAAACAACCCCGCAATAAGTTGCGGGGCTAAATATTTTTCGACCGAGATCAAGGCAGGTTTAGCCCCCACGTTTAACGTGGGGGTTTTTCTTATCGCCGCAGGTTTGGCGCTGGCATTTCGTCTGCCGCGATTACAGCAACGGCCTATGCACACCGATGAGGCGGTTCACGCGATAAAGTTCGGCAAACTATTGGAAGAGGGCGCCTATGCTTATGACCCTAATGAATATCACGGCCCCACGCTTAATTACCTGACTTTGATACCAGCATGGCTAAACTCTGCTAAAAAACTCACCGAAGTCAGTGAATTAACGTTGCGCATCGTACCTGCTGTTTTCGGCGTATTGACGGTTCTGCTGATTTTACTCATTGCTGACGGGCTGGGGACAAGCGGCGCCGTTTATGCCGTCATTTTGACTGCTGTCTCACCGGCGATGATTTTTTACAGCCGGTATTACATCCAGGAAACGTTATTGGTCTTCTTTACCTTTGCCTTTATTGTTTTTAGCTACCGTTACGCCCGGAGTAAAAAAATCATCTGGATTATCCTGGCCGGTATGTCACTCGGCCTGATGCATGCTACGAAGGAAACGTGTATCATTGCTCTCTTTTCAATGCTATTGGCGCTTTTGCTAACACTTTATATCAGAAGACAGGAGACAGAAGACAGAAGACAGATTTTCTGTCGTCCGTCGTCCGTCATCCGTCATTTGGACTTTTTGCATATAATTGCAGGTTGTGCAGCCGCTATATTGATGTCGGCACTTTTTTATTCGTCATTTTTTACAAATCCCAGCGGAGTATTGGATTCCATTCGTACTTATGCCACTTATTTTGACCGAGCCGGCTATAATAGCCTGCATTTTCATCCGTGGTACTACTACCTGAAAATGCTCATTTATTATAGATTCGGCCAAGGCCCCATCTGGAGCGAGGCTTTTATAGTCTTTCTGGCCTTGATTGGTTTTATAGTCAGTATAAGAGCAAAAACATTGACTGATGGTAATTATAATCTGCTCAGATTTCTTGCCTTTTACACGTTGATTTTGACCATAGCATATTCTGCAATCCGGCATAAAACTCCGTGGTGTATGCTGGGTTTTCTGCATGGAATGATTTTATTAGCCGGCGTCGGGGCCGCGGCATTATTGAGGATGACACCGAAATTTTTAGTTAAAACAATCATAGCTTTGCTTTTGCTTCTCGGCGGTTTCCATCTTGCCTGGCAGGGGTACTTGGCAAATTATAAGTATTACGCTGATCCTCGTAATCCTTACGTCTATGCTCATACAACGACGGACATCTTTGCTATGGTTGGCAGAATTGAGGATATTGCAAAGGCTCACCCGGACGGCAAAAAGATGGAGATGCATTTTGTTTGCCCCGATGAGCACAACTTTTGGCCATTTCCGTGGTATCTGCGTGCATTTCCAAATGTCGGCTACTGGACTGCCGTGACTGATAGGGTGACATCGGCCTCTGTTATTATCGCCTCGCCGAGCGTTGAAGAAGAGCTTTTAAGAAAGTTATATGAATTACCGCCGCCTGGTGAAAAGAAACTATATCTGCCTCTTTTTGATAATTATATGGAGCTAAGGCCGGGTATTGAATTACGCGGCTATGTGCCGAAGGATTTGCAGGACCACCTGCAACAAAAATCGGGTGAAAAATGACTCATTCACAACCGGACAACCTTGTCGAAGGCGACTGGAGCTCCATACACGGTATTCACCGTTTTTCGCACGAAGCGATGGCAACAACTTTCGAGATTTATATTCAGCATAAAAATGCACGCTATGCTCAGCAGGCAGCAAGGGCTGCCTTTAATGAGCTTGACCGCCTTGAGAGCGAGCTTAGCAGATTTATTGAAAATAGTGACATCTCCCGCATAAATAATCTCGCTGCCAATCAGCCTGTGCGGATCGGGCTGGCCGCCTTTGAATGTCTGCGGCTCAGTGTACAAATTTGTGTTGAAACCAGCGGAGCTTTTGATGTTACCTTTGACTACCAAAAAATCGAAAATCGAAAATCGAAAATTGAAAATTTGGCCAAAGGCGGGAGTTTGAATCTTATAAAATTAAATGAGGCTGATTTCACGGTGGAGCTGCTGAGCAGTTCAGTACAGATTGATCTCGGCGGTATCGGCAAAGGCTACGCCCTTGACCGAATGGTGGAGCTATTGCGTGACTGGAGTATCGACACTGCTCTGCTACATGGAGGCTACAGTTCGGTTTTAGCCCTCAATGCCCCGGTCAATATGACTCGTCTCGGCGAAGGCTCGCCTAATCGGAACAGAGTCTGCCAAAGCACGCTGAGCCGTAGCCGGAAAGGTTGGCCGATAACATTGAGCGATCCACGCAATCGCGAACAAACTTTAGCTTGCATTTATTTGCAGTGCCGGGCTATGAGTGGCTCAGGTTTACAGTGGGGTCGGCATATTATTGATCCACGGCAGGGGCGTCCGGTCGAAGATAAATTTGCTGCCTGGGCCTGTGCCAACGATGCTGCAACGGCCGACGCCCTCTCGACCGCCTTTATGGTTATGACGCCGGATGAAATCAAACAGTATTGCAAGCGGCGTCCACAGGTACAGGCTATGGTCATACTTGAGTATGAAGGACAGGAAATACAAGAAGACAGGATTTTGCGGTTTGGTTCGTGGGATTTTTAATTCGACAATGCCCGTTTGATGGCACGCAGCTCGGAGATAACAGGCCATAGCGTGCGTGCAAGTGACAATCTGCTGTCAAGGTCGCAGGTCCATTCAACCGAAAATTCTTTTATTCGGTAGCCTTGTTTCCGTGCACGCAGAATAATTTCGATATCAAACATAAAACCGTCACTAATACATTGCTTGTAAAGCTCTCTGGCTACATCGCCCTTGTATATTTTGAAGCCGCATTGTGTGTCTGTCAGTTCTGGAGGAATTTGTACAAGTCTTTTTATCAACCACTTAAAAGCCATTGAAGAGATTCGCCGACGCCAGGGCTGAACTGTATGGAGACAGCTTTCTGCTAATTTTCTTGAGCCGTGCGCAATATCACAGCTCTCATCTTTCAGCATTTCCAAACCCAGCAAAGCGTTTCCGTATGGCACACAACAGCCGCTGTCGGCAAACATTACGTATTTACCGCTGGTCTCTTTCATGCCCATTCGAACGGCGTAGCCTTTGCCGCGATGCTGCTCATTCCGAATGACCTTTAATGTTAAACTTAGCGGAACCTTAACGCTTTTTGCAGTTTCGCAGGTTTCGTCCGTGCTGCCGTCGTCGACGATTATAATTTCTCCTTTGAATTTATTACTTTCCAAAAATGTTGCGGCCATTTCAACATCAAGAGCTATCTTTTGGCTTTCATTAAGTGCCGGTATGACAATAGATATATCCATAGTACATTATTATAAAGCCAGAAGGCCGTCGGGCAAAGATGAAACTTGCCTGACGACAGCCAAGGCTCGATTCTTGCGAATAACCGGTATCTGGTATCGAGTATCCAGTAGCAAATATGGAGGCGGTTTTTTCTTGACGTTTTTTATCCGGATCTGATAAACTATTATTTAGTCATGGAGGAAAAGCAGACTCGTACTTCGCAGGGTAATAAAGGAAGGTGTGATATGAAAGCTTCTCGCAACCGTGGTTCCAGATTTCAGCTATTTGGAGTTGTTATCGTTCTTATGCTTGTTAGCGGCGGAAGAGGAAATGAGCTGGTTTCCGACTTTAACGGCGATAAAATCGTAAATCTTCTGGATTTTTCAAAGCTCTCTCAATACTGGCTGCAGAATGAACCATCAGTTGACATCGCTCCGCCGCCTCTTGGTGACCAGAAAATAAACTACAAAGACCTGGTCTTCATGGCCGAACATTGGCTCGAAACAGAAACTGTTTATATACAATGGCTGGGGCATTCGAGCGTTAAGGTCTGGGCGGGTGATGACGTGATATACATTGACCCACGAAACTTAACTGTGTCGCCCCACGATGCGACTGCTGTGCTTGTCACCCATCGTCACGACGACCATTACCAGAAGGTGGATATTACTAAGGTGTCAGGACCGCAGACGATATTCATTGCACCTTCTGATGTTGTTACATTATACGGCACAGGCCGAGTAATCTTGCCGGGTCAGACGATTCAATTTGATGGCTTTAATGTGATCGCCGTGCCAGCTTACAACAGTAACCATCCAAAGATTAATAACTGGGTCGGCTACATAATCGAGATCGCCTCCAAGCGGATTTATATCGCTGGTGACACCGACATCATAGAAGAAATGAAAACTCTTGGAAACATTAACGTGGCGATACTTCCCGCCGGCGGCACATATACAATGAACGCGCAGCAGGCAGCCGAGGCCACAAAGTACATAAAGCCTCAATTGGCCATACCATATCATTGGGGCGGCGGAATTGTAGGTGCTCTGGCTGATGCCCAGAGGTTTGCCAGTTTTGCCGCCTGCAACGTAAAAATTATGTCGGCCGGCGAAATCCTAAGCTCGCAGGATTGGCTGAAAGATTTTTCTCTTATAGCATATTGGAAGCTGGATGAGACAACTGGCCTCACTGCCTCCGACAGCACCGGCAGCAAACATGGCACTATAAACGGTAATCCCTTATGGCAGCCGACAGGCGGCAAAATAGAGGGAGCACTACTGTTGGATGGAGACGGAGATTATGTGAGCACGCCCTTTATCTTAAACCCAGCCGGCGGCCCGTTCAGTATCTTTGTCTGGATAAAAGGCGGTGCACCGGGACAGGTCATTTTGTCACAGATAGGCGGCGTAAATTGGCTTTTAGCAGATTTATTGACGGGTAATTTGATGACCGAGCTTAAACCTTCCTCCGGCAGGTCCAGCCAGTTTTTGGCCTCGCAGACCGTTATTACGGACGGCAGCTGGCACCGTGTAGGCCTTGTTTGGGATGGCTCCTACAGAATTTTGTATGTTGACGATGCTGAAGCTGTGAAAGATACAACTGCACAGAGTGGCTTAGGAAGCTCTAATGGCGGCCTTTATATCGGTGCTGAAAAATCTCTTAATGCAGCCGGTTTTTGGACCGGCCTGATTGATGATGTTCGCATCCACAACCGAACTGTGGCGCCATAGGGATTATATAGTTGTAGTTTGTGATATCGTGTTGTATATTATAGTTGATGAAAGAGATTTTTGAAAAGTGCATAAGGGGGCGAAAGGCTTCGACCGGATGACGGATCGATAAGCTGCATGCCCAGGACGCCGGTTGGCCTGGATAATCATCCGGCGCTAAAACTTAAACGGCAACTATCAGTTGCGCATGGCTGCCTAATTAGGTAGCTCGTCCTGCCGGGCCTTGCCTGTGGGCCTGGTAAGGGCGTCAGATAGCAGGCTGGCCGAGCCGGTTCATCCTTCGTAGTAATACGGAGAATGGATTGTTCGGGCCGGTAAGGCGAGATTATTTCCGAAATAGCTGAGTTAAGGGCCTGTCGTTTGGCGTTTAGCGAGGCGAAACAATAAATAAGACGACTAAGCATGTAGGAGTTTATCCTGAAGCATCTCGGGACGGGGGTTCGAATCCCCCCGCCTCCAGTCTTCGTTCGCCGGATAGGTGAATGAAGACTGCCCCGGCGTAGCGGTTTTAACAGCGAAGCCGGGCTTTTCTTCTATGTGTTACTGCGGCGAACTCCGCCTTGGCAGGCCCCCGGTGTAATAGTTGCTGCTTAATCTGACAAACAGTTTCTTCTGCCTGTTGCTGTGTCTGTAATGTATTGTTCAGAATTTTCTGGATTCATGCTTATCCAGGAATGACAAATTGCGGCGATCATCTGTAACGTTAGTTTTTACGGGATTTATAATCCCCAGTAATATCCGAAGAAGTAATAAGCACCATCTGATGTATCTTCGCCACCGCTATCGCCTCCGCCGCTGCCTGAAGGAGGATTTGATTGCTGTGATTGGCTTGTTGACTTTTTATCTTTGTGGTGGTGATCATCTATTTCGTCGAATATCTCGTCTATCGTTTTGTAGGTAATAACGCCTGCACCTGCAAGCTCGAGCATAGAGCCTACGACGCCTTTTTCTCTAAAGGCAGTTCTATAATCTAATGTGTTTGAAATACCCTGCATTTCTATTATGTTACTTGCTAACTCCCAAGGTACGACCAATATCCAGTCTAACATTTGATCCGTGTTTTCATCTTTACCCACAACCAGATAGACAAGGCCTCTCGGCGAATTAGTAACAGCCTGGCCGGTATGTTTTAAGGTCTCAACGATGTCACCAATGCACATAGCTGCTGATCCGCTAAAGTTATCAAAATAACCCCAGGTTAGGGTGTTACCTATGTTTTCGGTGGTTTTCCATGTACTTCCTATTGTTCTGCCTGCAAAGAGTAAGGGCCTTATTACGGGGGCATTATCTTTATACACGTCTTTTGGGAGGTCGTCCAATAAATCAAGGGCCATAAGGTCAAAAATAGAATAAAATCCATCCAATAGATTAACAATGACTTGCCCTCCCTGTTCTCCAACCGTTTCTATTTGCCATGTAGGATCATATCCGTCATTTTCCCTGAATTTTAATCCTCTATCTGAGGTGTACCCTAAAGTAAAAGCGTTTATCCCGTCAACGATAGAAAAGCCGGCATTTTCTAAAGCTTTTGTAAGATTTTCGTTAGGCTCTCTGGAACCTTCTTTTACGGCATAAGCTCTGTATTTGTCTAAATCCTTCGACAAAGACCAGGCTTCTTCAGCAGCTATGGATGCCATTGATGGTTCTTCGCCGGTCATGGCTGCCGAGAGCAGATCCTTTTGAAATTTTTCAGCATTATCCATATTTGGATCGTAGATTACGTAGATCGGCGGTTTTTGCGGATATGCTTGTTCTTCTTTTCTTATAGGCTCTTCTCCCATAAGTCTTCGGTACATCTCTTCCTGATCTACTGTATTGAAGCGAGGCATAACTGTTTGAGGTTTTTCAGCAGGCCAATTACGATCTTGGACATTTTGTCCCCTTAACAATAAATCTCTTTGCTGTGGCGAAAGTTTTGTAGCCAAATCCAACATATAGTCTTGAGCCTTGTAAGGATTTGTTGGAGGAGAATTGTTGGCTAATGAAGTATCTGTCAAAGCCGCACAAATTGTAAGGATAACAATCCCAGTATGGAATCTGATGTTCTTTGGCTGGAAAATACACTTGGCAGAATCAGGTAACGACAACAAGGCCACCAACGCTCGAAGCCATTGCGTTACGAATTCAACCGCATGCCATATAAGCACACAAGGTGTTTTGATATGGCCTTTATGTAAGATAGATGTATTAAGGTATTTCCCCATAGCAGACAATATTATAACCTATTTTATTATTCGATGTCAACTAAAATTAACCCATTTTAACATTATAAGTAATCCTAAGCAAGTATATCCATGTCTTCGTAAAAGGTGTATCTCTCTCTAATATCTGTGCCACTTGAGGTTCAAAGTGTAACACAGTTGTTCAACATCAATATCAATATTGATAAGCTGGTTTTATCGGACTTATGGGGATTTTTAGAAGGACGATTTTTACACAGGTAAAACACTCGATAATTCTACGTTATCTGAATTTTCAGTAAAGGAAATGGTTTTGTTAGATTGGACGCTAAATTAAAAGGTACACTCGATTGTTTTTGTAGGATAGCAAACGGATTGATAGCTTAAAGACAATCTTTTAACTACCAGCTCAGCTATTACGGAGTTTCCGAAGGATATCCCAGTATGCACCGCGTGCGCCGTTTTGGATTGCCTGGATCAATAGCAGATTATCATTGTAGTTGTAATCCGTGGCCTCACTTTTATCAGATGATTTCTGATCGGCTTCAGTTGCAGGCTCAAAGAATCTTTTATCTCCACCAATTAGGTCTTTTACCAGTTGAGCTGGCTGTGTGCCCAAAGTGTCGGATATATAGAAAGTTGGCTTGAGCAGGTCTATGTGACCACTGTATTTTCGGCGTATGCCGGATTCACTTCCCTTCCGAAGCTCCTCGGCAGCTATTTCTTCCATAGCGGTTCCGGGATATATTCTGACGCCGAGCGCAGCGCCGGCACAGTCAGGATTTATTTGTTTTATAAAATCAATCGTTTCACGAGCCGTTTGCGGCGTTTCGCCAGGACCGCCTAATAAAAGGTCTATCATAACGGCTATATTATTTAACCTGCAAAGCTTAACCGCCGTGGCAAGGTCGTCTCTGCTGTGTCGCTGCCGGTAAGCTCGCAGCATCGACTCACAGCCTGAATCTCCGGTAAAATTTATTCCGACACAGCCGGCTTGAGCCATTGTTTTAGCCAGGTCCGCATCAAACGGCGTTGGTGACAGATATGCGTACCAGCGGATCTTATCGCCAAGTGAACGTCTGTTAAATTCTTTGCAGACGGCGTAAGCGTGACTTCGGGGCACATTGAACTCGGAGTCACAAAGATGCAGGACGTCTATTCCCTGCCGTAATAGAGACTGAACCTCATCTGCAACTTCAGAGGGTTTCCGTCGTCTGACTCTGTCACCCTTAGCTAATGGGTCGGCGCAGTATATGCAGGTGCGATTGCAGCCACGTTTGGTTTCCAGTCCGCATTGTCCGCCACGTTTGAAATAGGTCAGGTTATCAATAAAATTGCGGGATGTGCTTAGTGAAATTAAATCCGGCCAAGACGGCGGATTGCTAAGAACAGTGTTATTTTCTTTCCATATAAGACCAGGGACATTCGTAAATTTCCGTGTCCCTCTTAACTGATGGATAAGCTCGATGATTGCTGTTTCGCCATCGCCGCATACACCGAAGTCTGCGCCGCAGAGCTCGAAAATTGGCTGTGCAAATATTGAAAAGCCGATGCCGCCGATTACGATTGGAGCATCGGTCATACTTCGGATATTTTGAACGGCATTTTTCAATTCAGGGACGAACCAGTCGGCACTTGGCCAAAAACAATCTTCGGAATTCCGAAAGGAAATCCCCACTAATTCAGGATTCCGGATGGAAAAATGCTCTTTTATCGCTTTAGCAGGCTCGTCAGCCAGACCGAGGTCGAGAATTTCCATATTTATATCGGCCTGTTGGACTGAGGAGGCAATATAATCCAGGCCGATTGGGCCGATGGCAGGAGTCATTCTGTTTGTGTTGATTAGTGTCAGCATTTTCGGCGGTGTAGATTTTTATTGTATTAAACCTGGGGCAATCAGGTCTTTCCAGCGTTTCAAATTAAAGAGGAACGGATAGTTTCTGAAACCAGCCGTTCCTCTGATATAGCACAATAGATTCGCCTCGACTGAGATAGCCGAAGTCTGAATTGTTTCAGAATTTGTATTTCATACTCAAGCTAACCCAGGTTTCATCCTTGTCGTCGTTTACTGAATCATCCATTGTTATCTGGTGGTAAATTCCTGGTGTAAAAACGAGATTTTTAGCTATATCGACGTTTGTTGAGATACCGAAGACTGCATCAGACCAGTCCTGATCAACATTGGCACCATTGGGACCGACACCATCGTTATAAACGAATTCTGAGTGTAAATTTAATGTTCTTTCTATATTAGTGATAGGGCACATTATTGGTAATGCGTAATCAAGCATGAAAACGTGTGCCCAGCCCGACGCCGTTCCTCCGCTTGGAGAATTCGCTCCGACTACCGTGCCGCTATTGGATGGCCAGAGTTTTATAATGCAATATGCAGGGACTAAACCTTTCACAGGCAAAATGTTTGGCCAGGCAAAGTAAGCTTGTACTTCCTGGAGGTCTATGCTGTCTGTCGTATGGGCGCTATTATCCGGATAGTTGTAGTACACATAAGCTAATCTATACTTTGTTGCGTATGGTTCTTCGTTAAACAAGCTTCCGAGATAATATACAGAGTAATCCCAGCGTTCTCCGTTTTCAAATTCACTTGAATTTGCTCTGTGTGCCGTTGTATTGAAGCCGAAACCGGTGCCAAATAAGTCAAGATCAACAGACGGATGGATTGCACTTTTGTCGTCATAAATATCAAAGCCACGCCAAATGTATTTACTTGAAAAGGTAAAGTCAATATAGCCGTGCAGCTCGCCTTTCTGTGAAGCCTTCTGAGGAGCCTTCTTCTGAGGAGCCTTCTGAGCGGCATAGCCGAAACTAACTGAAGCTAAAACAATGACGGCAACTACAAGAATTCCTTTCTTCATAATTCACTCCTTTCAAAAACTCAACTTTGTTTACATTGCTTCTCTCTAAATCTGTGCCCAAGGCATGGGAAAGATTGTCTTACCATTTACCGGTTTTTCTGATTTCGGCCTTGGGCAGCCTTTCAAGGTCTTTGAGATATTTTTTCAGCTCCTCATCCGGCAGCTCATAATCGGTCAGTTTTCCGGCCAAGTATGCTTCGTAGCCGGAAAGGTCCATCAGGCCATGTCCGCTGTAGTTGAACAATATGACCTTTTCTTTGCCTTCTTCTTTGGCCTTTGTGGCCTCGTCAATTACCGCTGCGATTGCGTGGCTGGTCTCAGGGGCACATATAGGCCCTTCGGTCCTGGCCCAGGTGAGTGCGGCCTCATAGCATTTTTTCTGGTGATAGGCCTTTGGTTCAAGAAGTCCTTCGACGATGGCCTGGCAGATCAATGGAGCCATACCGTGATATCGCAGGCCGCCGGCGTGGATGGGTGGCGGAATGAAGGCGTGCCCAAGACTGTGCATTGCCAGAAGCGGAGTGGTGCAGGCGGTATCGCCGAAGTCGTAAACGAAGGGCGCACGTGTCATAGTAGGGCAGGCCGTCGGCTCGATGGGCATAATTTTGATTTTAGCGCCGTTGATTTTCTCGGCGACAAATGGGAAAGATAGGCCCGCAAAATTACTGCCGCCGCCGGCGCAACCAATGACAAAATCCGGCAGCCTTTCCCCGATCATCTTTAGTTGCTTCTTTGCCTCAAGGCCTATTATCGTCTGATGGAGCAGCACGTGATTGAGCACGCTTCCGAGAGAATAACGAGTTTGGCCGGTCGGATCGGTTACCGCGGCCTCGATGGCTTCGCTGATGGCGATTCCCAAGCTGCCCGGCGTATCGGGCATTTCTTGCAGCACTTTTCGACCGGCGTTTGTTTCTGTGCTCGGGCTTGCAACGCAGTTTGCGCCCCAGACCTGCATCATAAGCTTCCTGCCGGGCTTCTGGTCGAAGCTGATTCTAACCATAAAGACCTTGCATTCAAGGCCTAATAATTTGCATGCAAAGGCAAGTGCGCTGCCCCATTGGCCGGCCCCTGTTTCGGTAGTTAATCTTTTGATGCCGAACTGTTTGTTGTACCAGGCCTGGGCAACGGCTGTATTTGGTTTGTGACTTCCAGGCGGGCTGACACTTTCATCCTTATAATATATACGAGCCGGTGTGCCGAGGTGCTTTTCCAGGAATACCGCTCGGCGCAGCGGAGTCGGCCGCCAGCGATAAAGTATGTTTAGGATCTCCTCCGGTATGTTTATCCATCTTTCGGAACTTACTTCCTGCTCTATCAAATTCATTGGAAACACTGGTGCCAGCATATCAGGCGAGATAGGCTTTCCATCAGGCCCAAGCGGCGGAAGCAAGGGAGTTGGCAGATCTGCTGCCAGGTTATACCATTGTCGCGGAATATCACTCTCATTTAACAGCACCTTTACTTGCCCCATCTGGATTCTCCCGTATTAAAGTTTAAGTCGTCTGCTCTTTGCACAATAAACAAACGCTCCATTATCCATAGTCAAAATGCTATTGTATGCGTGTGCAAAAGTCAAGTATTGTATTTCTACGATTTTACTTATTTTTTTAAATTTTGTTGCCTCTTTGGTTTGCCTGCTGCGGGCGGTCTAATGTTTGTCTTTCAGCAGCTCCTTGAGCTTCTCAAATTCTCCTGTTTTCATGTGATAGCTGTGCTGGTGATCGGGAAATTGTTCGTTTTTAACTTCTTTGCTATAGGCGCTGAATGCTTCGATTATACTCTCAGACAAATCTTTATAACTTTTTGCAAATTTTGGACACGTCCCTTGCGTCAGTCCGAGAATATCGTGTGCAATTAGGATTTGGCCGTCACAGCCCAGCCCGGAGCCGCAGCCGATGACAGGCACATCACATTGCTGTGTAATAATCTCTGCCACCTCAGCAGATGCGCCTTCAATCAGTAGTGAATCGGCACCGGCGGCAACCATTTTCTCGGCAAGGATTATTAACTCTATGGCCATCTCTGCCGTTGTGGCCTCGGCCTTAAAACGTCCAATCTTAGTGAAGCGCTGTGGTCTTATACCGATATGTGCCATGACGGCTATGCCCGCATCACTCACAGCTCTAATAATGTCGAGATACGTTTCAGTTGCCTCGAGCTTGACCATTTGTGCGCCAGCTTCGATAACGAATCGGCCTGCGTTTTTGATCGCTTCAGCTCTGCCGACATGGTAAGATAGGAAAGGCATATCAGCGATAAGATATACATTTGGCGCTCCTCGGCGGACTGCAGAAGTTATGGCAACCATAAAATCCATAGTTGCCGGCAGCGTTGAGTCGAAGCCGAGTATCAACTGCGCTGCGGAATCACCAACCAATATTATCTCAACATCGGTTTGTGAAATTAGCTTGGCTGTAGTGTAGTCATAACAGCTAACTGCTGAAATCTTACGACGTTCACTTTTGGCCGCCTGCAAATCGGCAATTGTAATCTTATCCATATTAATGTGTCCGGAAAAACGAGCAAAAGAAGTAACAGGATTTCGGTTAAAATATGAGAACACGGTTCATTTATCAAGCGTAAAATAATCGACGGTGGAAATTGTATTTTTGCACTTTTCATAAAAAGCGATAGAAAAAATAGGATTTTCTCAATTAAAGGCTTGATTTATTAAAAAAATAAGGTAAAGGTTCTTAATCTGGACTTTTTTATTAAAGAAAAATTTGCCATAAGAACGATTACTAAATAAGAGTTGTCATTGATCTCGAAAGGATTGTTCTGAGTATATAAATAGCTTTTCATCACCCTCCTCCGAAGCCAGATTCCAATTTATTGTGAATCTGGCTTTTTTATCCACGCCTTCATTAAAACAGGCAAGCGCCAAAAGTACCATTGACGTTAAATTAGAAAACATCAAAGCTGTCAATGCCATCAAGGGAGTTTGTCGTTTCAGAAGTTGAGTTGGAAATAAGTATGCTGATAATTTGGTTTGTTTACCGGAGCAAAACGTCCGTTAAACGGCCGGAAAATAGAAAGGCATTTTTTTCTTTTAGTGAGCCGGAGGTGTCCGAGAAACGAGGTGTTGTGCAGGTTTTATTCAGTGACGACAATTATGCCTTTATCAATTGAGTTTCGTATAAGCTTTGATACAATGAGCAAGTCTGGATCAGCTCATCGTGCTGACCTTGCGCGATAATTTGCCCGTCGTTCATTACCACAATCATATCAGCGTTAACAACGGTGCTGAATCTGTGGGCGATGATAAAGCTTGTTCTTTCCTGCATAATTTCCTCTATTGCTTTGTGGATTTTTGCCTCGCTGTCGGCGTCAACCTGGCTGGTCGCTTCATCAAAAATCAGGATGGATGGATTCTTCAGAATCGCTCTGGCTATAATGATTCTTTGCAATTGGCCGCCGCTAAGGCCGATGCCCTGCTCACCGATTACGGTGTTGTAGCCCTTCGGCAGCAGTGCAATAAATTCGTGAGCGAAGGCGCGCCTGGCTGCAGCAATGATTTCCTCTCTGGCCACGTCGTGTTTACCATAAGCGATATTTTCGGCAATAGTGGCGTTGAATGTTACCACGTCTTGTGTAACCATACCAATCTGGTTTCGCAAGCTGCACAGTGTCACGTCTCGTATGTCATTTCCATCTATTAGCACCTGTCCAAGATCGGGGTCATAAAACCTCGGTATAAGATTGGCCAAAGTTGTTTTACCTGAGCCGTTGGGTCCTACGATAGCAATATTATGTCCAGCCGGCACGATAAGATTGACTTCCTTCAACGCCGGCTCATCTGCACCTGGATATGTGAATACGATATCTTTGAATTCTATTTGCTCTTTCAATGGCGGCAGCTCTACCGCGTCGTGCTTTTCGACCTCAGCTGGTGCATCTATTACCGCAAAAACCCTTTCGGCAGCAGCATTTGCCTCCTGTATCTTGTTCCAGATATCAGAAGTTTTTCTGGCCGACTCAGCAGCTACTCCCAGCAGAATCAACAATCCAAAGAACTCTGGACCGTCCATCTCGCCTGAAGTTACCCACTGTGCTCCGATTATCAACGCTGCTGAACCTGCCGCCATTCCGAAGACTTCCATTATAGGCATGGTAGCGGCATCAACTTTTGAGATCTTCAACGATTGTTTTAATAATCTGCTATTTATCACTTTGAAACTCTCTCGTTCGTACCCGTGGCGGTTATATACCTTGACTACTTTAAGTCCTGCCAATGCTTCCTGCAGTTTAGCCAGCATTTGTGAGCTGGCCATCAGTGATTTCTTTGTGGCCTTTTTCATTTTCTGGCCGAAGTGGAACACCAGCCATAACACAAATGGTGCGCCACACAAAAAAACCAGCGTCAACTGCCAGTTCAGCCACATTGATGCCACAATCGCGAAAAAAGCGTTTAATGGCTCCCGTAGCGCTTTTCCGAGTATCATTTTGATTGCTTTGCCCATCACACTCGTATCACTGACGATTCTGCTTACCGTATCGCTCGGACGGTCGCTGGCGAAGAAACCAACGGGCATGTCCAGAGCATGCCCGAAAGTGTCCTCTCTCAAATGATTTATACCTATCTGCACTACTTTCTGGGCCAAGTATTCCTGATAAAACTTCGCCAGACATCGAATTACTGTAACTACTCCCATTACCAATATTATGAAGATCACCGTATTAGTTTTGGTTTCTCTGGTTTGATCTCTTGGCAGCAAGCTTAATCCTTTTTCCAAATGGTCAACGTAGAAAGGCTTTGTGCCGGTGCTCAGCGTTAACATCCTGGTGTCAAATTTGCTTTCACTATTTAGACGATGAAGCTGAATCGTAAGGGGTATGTTTGCAGGTGCATATGCAAGCGTTTGAAGCAGCCTTGCACGAGGGATTGGTTGTCCTTCTTTGACCAGGAAGTCATTAGCTCCAATAATTATGTCCGTTTTTTTCAGCCCCGCTTTTTGTGCGAGGCTGTCTTTGTCGATATCCATTATGAGCAGATTGTAAGGGACATCAGATGCAGTAAGATCCGTTATTTCCGGCGCAGAGAAGACTATACCGTACCGGTGCGAGCAGATTTTTCTTTCCACCCAGCTGTGTAATCCCTCATCGCCCATCATCACTTTCAAAAGCGGTATTATAGTCACGAAACTTAGCGATAGAAGAGAGGAGACTATTATGGCGCTGATTAAGACAACAATAATCCTCGGCCATTGCGGCCAGATATATTTGAATAGACGTCTGAAATTATTCATTCAATTCGTTCCTCAACGTAGTGTATTATCGATAAAACCAGCCTGTTTTCGGTAGTTCAGCAATTTCCAGCCCGAAGGCAGCAGGAACGCAGCCAGTGCTATCTTTAACAAATCGCCTATAATGAAAGGATATAGCCCTACTGTTAAAACAGCTTTGCTGACACCCATAAGGCAGCACAACCAGAGCAGACCAAAAGTGTACATCGTCATACTCCCCAAAACCATTGCCAAGAGGGTAGATTCGACTCGTTGGTTCCATCCCTTCTCAGCTAATAGTCCTGTGACGCAAGCGGCGGCGATGAAACCGACAAGATATCCGCCGGTTGGACCTAATAGTGCCGAAAAACCACCTCCTAAGGCAAATACATCAAATCCTGACAAACCCATTATGAGATACAGCAGCACGGACAAGCTGCCTCGCCAGGCACCAAACAACGCACCTGCCATCAGCACTGCAAAGGTTTGACCGGTAATAGGAACGGGACTAAAGGGCAGGAAAATCTTGAGCTGGGCAGCAACGGCTATGGATAATGAGCCGCCAACGACCAAAGCGATATCATAAAGTCTGGCGTACGCCTTATTAGATGGCCGCAGCAAACCTGCGTATGTTGCATTTGTTAACATAACTACTTCGCCATTAAAAACATTAAACCAAAAACCTATTATTTGCTGACGATTATAATCTGAATTTAGAATTTCGAATTAAGAATTTAGAAATTTTTTTTCTCAATTCAAAATTCGCAATTCTTAATTCGCAAAAAACTACTTTCCTATACAGAACCGTGAAAATATCTGCTCCAGTATCTGCTCGTCAATGCCGGAGTATTCGGGCCTTTCGATATCACAAATACACTGGTACGCGGCACGCAAAGTCATCGCAGCAATCTCGTCATGGCCGGCTCTGGCCTCTTTAATAGCCGTATTTATGTTTTCGCACGATTCGACGATAGCCTGTCTGTGCCGGGCCGTGAGAGCCAATCCGTTGACAGGGGGGATTTTAAGATTTTCAGTAAGTTTTTTATCGACGGCGTCACGCAGTTTTTCCAGACCCAAACCTGTTTCGGCGGATATCGGCAAAAATTCAGCGGAAAAAAGAACAGCCAGCCTGTGCAATCGCTCTTCCAAATCTGCTTGTGCGACAAGGTCGCATTTGGTCGCGACGAGTATAATGGTCCTTGGCTCGATGAGCCGCAGGATCGCTGCATCTTCGGCAAAGTCTTTTTTGGAAATATCAACACAAAAGATAACTACTGCGCTATTTCGCAGAGCATCGATTGCCGCCTGCCGTGCTAATTCATCGATGATAGATTCATCCATCGTCCCTCTTCTATACCCACTCGCTGACGCTCGTGGCTCTGAATCGACCGGCACCACAGGAGTGCTGGCTAATCGTCGTCCATCGTCGGTCGGGTCACCGATAAGGCCTGCACAATCGAACAAAACACACCGATTGTGACGCAGCGTGAGCTCGCCTGTAAGCACGTCTCTTGTAGTTTTGCGTACCGGCGAGACAATGCTTCGTGGCCTGCCGAGAAGTTTGTTCAGCAGGCTGCTTTTGCCGGCGTTTGGGACGCCGCTGATTCCCACTGCCGGTAAATCCAGCACGGACTCAAGACGGCTGCTTTCAATAAGAAGTTTCGACAGCTTTTCATTTATATCCGTTAGTTTCCCAGTCAATTCTTCCTTCGTGGCAAATTCAATTGTCTCCTCGCTGAAATCCAGTCCCGCCTCCAGCAGGCTTAGGCAATCCAGGATTTGGCAGCGTAAGTTTTCCGTAGTTTGACCTAAACGTCCGCTGAGGAGCTTTTGCGCAGCAGCTAATTGAAGTGTATTGGAGCTGACTACGATTTCGTTCACTGCCTCGGCTTGAGCCAGGTCGATTTTGCCGTTTAAATATGCACGTGCGGTGAATTCGCCGGGACCAGCAGTGCGAAGTCCTCGGCTCATCAGGCGGTTCATTAGGGATTCTATAACAGGCCGACCGGCATAGATGTGAACCTCGGCTACATCGTCGCCGGTGTAAGAATGTGGCGCGAAAAATAGATACAGCACCGCGTCAATTTCCAAATCGTCATCAAAGGTTATGCTTCTTCTCATCAGCACAGAGACGATGGACGAGACAGAGCCATGAGCGTTAGCGAGTGGTAAGGACGACGGACGAGGCTTGCCCGCCTCGGCGTGGACGAATGATGATGGACAAAGGGCGATGGACGAATTGGATGACTCAAAAATCTGCCGGCAGATCTCGATTGTTGCTGGGCCGGTTATGCGAATGATCGACCTTGCTCCTCCGGCAGGAGAACTGACTGCTACAATGGTGTCGTTAAGGTTATACATTAGTAACGGATAACGTACAGCATTTAGACGCAATGACAATTGATATTAGCTTACAACCGGACTGGAAAACAAAATTAAGAAAATTTATAAATTTTTTAGAAAATTTATAGAAATAACTTGAAATTTTCACCGATATTTAATATATATATATTATAAAGCGGGTAAAGCCTGCAATGTGCCTTGGGTGTTCCCTTCCATCGGTTGGCTAATAGCCCAGGGGAGATCGACATTGTAGGGGCCGCTTTTTTATTGGTATCTCTCAGGCAAGTATTCCCTCTCATATTTGATTTTGCTCTTGTATGTTCTATACCATTTGCAATCATGAAATTCCCATTTTCTAAAAATTCCCCAGCAAAATAAATCTACAGCCTGCAAACCCGCATTTTCCTCAGAAGCAAGATGGTCAACATCAAATCCTGTATTTAACGGCAGAAGAGCCTGTAAATGATTCTCCATATACTGATTAAAATCTCTGATTTCCTCTCTATTCTTGCTTTTATCAACAACAAGCCTAAC